>NZ_BPRB01000186.1 GCF_022179685.1 Methylobacterium trifolii | reverse complement strand
CCGCGGTCTACGGAGTGACCGCCGAACTCCCCGCCCGCATGCGCCGCCGGGACGCACGGCCCGCGCCGCTGCGCGCCCACGAGGACTGTCAGAGGGACCGAGCATGGCAGCACAGGGGAAGGTCATCATCACCTGCGCCGTGACCGGGGCAATCCACACGCTCGATCCGCGGCGCAAGCGTCGGGCGTCGGGATCGGGTCGGCGTCATGGCGAGGTCCGCAGGGTGATCCGCGTCAGCTCGGACGGGCGGCCGAGCCGAAGGGCGAAACCGGGCCACAGCGCGGTGCCGTTGCTGACGTAGAGCAGCATGGCCCCGACCCGGTACGCGCCGGAGACGAACCCGGCGTTGCCACGCGCGACCAGTCGGTCCAGACCGCGGATCATGCCGCCGTGGGTGTGCCCGGACAGCTGCAGCGCGACCCCACGCGCGGCGGCCCGCGCGGCGTTCGCGGGCTGGTGATCCAGCAGCACGATCGGCGCAATCGTGGGCGCCCCCGCCAGGGCGGCGTCGAGGTCGGGCCCTGGGTGGCCGGTGGCGGGTGCGGAGCGGTCGGTCACGCCTGCCAGCACCAGCGTGTCGCCACCGCGCGCCAGGACCGTATGGGCGTTGGCGAGGACGTGAACCCCCAGCCCGGCGAGGTGACGCATCCAGGCGTCGTGGTCGAAGAAATACTCGTGGTTGCCCGGCACGGCCCAGACGCCGTCCCGCACCCGCAAGGCGCGCAGGGGCTCGACGTCGGCCCGGCGGGCTGCGAGCGAACCGTCGATGAAGTCGCCCGTCACCACGATCAGGTCGACCCCGAGGCCGTTGGCACGCGCGACGACGGCCCGCGCCCACGCGGCCGGGAACAGGCGGCTGATGTGCAGGTCGGTCAGGTGCAAGATCGTGTAGCCGTCGAAGCCGGGGGGCAGGTCCGCGATCGCGACGGCGACGTCCTTCAGCGGCGGCACGCGCACGGCCTGCCACACGGCGAACGCCGCCAGGAGCGCGGCCGTGAGGGCGACCGCGTAGCGCCATGGGGTGGAGATTGCCCAACCGCCCCCGGGTAGGACGAGGGACGCCAGCGCCGCGACGTCGAGGGCGAGCAGCATGGCCGCCGCCAGTGCGATCGCGCCGAACGCTCCGTTGAACAGGATCACCACCGGGCGGGGAAACTCGGGCGCGAAGACCGATCCGGAGGAGAGGCGACTCCACAGGTGGTACTGGGATGCGACCAGCAGAACGGCCGCCAAGCCGAGCTTGAGCGCCGGCGGCCATGGAAGGGGCCACACGCCCCGCGCAATGACGTAGGCGGCGGGCAGACTGGGGATCAATCGGATCATGGGCCGCTACATGGACCGGGCGACGGTCCGAGGGCAAAACCTGCGGCTCGGCCCCCCGAGGCCGGGGCGCTCCAGGCGGGATCGGATCGCCCGGACGTGCTCGGGCCTGAGGGGCGGCCTGGGTCCGATGAAGCGGCTGACGTTCCAGGGGCGGCAGGTCGTCTCGATGGCCGAAAGCATGATGAGTCTCGATTCGAGGAGCCATCAGCATCCCACCCGACCCGCGATCGAGCCGCGGCGCGGCTGCGCATCAGGAGCAGGATTCGGTGCGCTGCCTTCGAGCGGTCATACGCTGCAAGGGTGTCCACACGTCGCTGTCGACCGCCAATCCCGGGGACCGAAAAGGCCTCGGCCATACTCTCGACGCAAAAGCCGAGCTTGGCATTCACAGCAAGCGTGGCCGCTTTCAGATTGGCAGTACGCGCGACGGGTGTGTGGCCCAGCGTTGTCGCGTCGCGCCGCAGGGCATGGGAAGTCCGGAAGCATGATCATGGACGGTGGGAATGCCCATGCGGGTGAGATCGCTCTGCCCGGGCGTCGGCGGAGGCTTCTCGACCGCCGGTCGTTTCTGGTCGGCTCGGCCGCCGGTCTCAGCGCCCTGGGGCTCGCCGGGTGCGCGACATCCGACGGCTTGATCCTCGCCGAGGCAGCGAGAGTCTACGGTCCGATGCCGGACGAGAAGTTCCCGATCCCGGCGGTCGATATAAGTAAGGTCGATCCGAAATTCTATCGCCGGACGGTGCGTTACGAGACCAAGGAACCGCCCGGTACGATCGTCGTCGATCCCGGCAACTTCTACGTCTACCGCATCGAGGGCGACGGGGCCGCCACCCGTTACGGCGCCAATGTCGGCCGCGACGGGTTCTTGTGGAGCGGTGACGCTTACGTCGGCCGCAAGTCCGAATGGGCGACCTGGACACCGCCCAAGGAGATGATCCGGCGCCAGCCCGAGGCCGCCAAATACGCCCGCGGCATGCCGGGGGGCCTCGACAACCCGCTCGGCGCCCGCACCCTCCATCTCTACCAGAATGGCGCCTATACGCTCTACACGATCTACGCCAGCAGCGAGCCCGAGACGATCGGCAGCGGCATTACGAGCGGCTGTGTCGGCCTGCTCAGCCAGGACATGATCCACCTCTACGCACGGACGCCGGTCAAGACGAAGGTCGTCGTTCTGCCCACGTAGGCGACGGCGTTGGCCTCGCTCCACACGGCCCCGACCGGGACGCGTTCGTGATCTGTCGGCACGCTCCCGAACCGCATCCATTGGGCCGATAGAGCATGGCGTCGACCACCTTGCTGCCGGTGTTCAGGTGGATCGCACCAGGATTCAGAGGACTTGCGAGAGGAAGCGGCGGGTGCGCTCGTCCTGCGCAGCCGAGAAGAGCGTCGCCGGCGGTCCATGCTCCACGATCACGCCCCGGTCGGTGAAGTAGACGTGGTCGGCGACCTCACGTGCGAAGTTCATCTCGTGGGTCACGAGCAGGCAGGTCATGCCCTCCTCGGCCAGTTCGCGGATGGTGACGAGCACCTCCTTGACCGTCTCGGGATCGAGCGCGGCCGTGACCTCGTCGAACAGCATCACGTCGGGCCGCATCGCCAGCGAGCGGGCGATGGCCACGCGCTGCTGCTGGCCACCGGACAACTCGCCCGGATAGGCATCCTCCTTGCCGGCCAGCCGCACCTTGGCGAGCAGCGCGCGGGCCCGGACCTCGACCTCGGCCCGGTTCTGCCCGAGGACGTGGAGGGGGGCCATCATCACGTTGGCGAGCGCCGTCTTGTGCGGGAACAGGTTGTATTGCTGGAAGACCATGCCGACCGTGCGGCGCAGGGCCAGCTTGTCGAGCTTCGGGTCGGCGACCTCGATCCCCGCGACGCGGATCGTGCCCGAGGTCACCGGCACGAGGGCGTTGATGCAGCGGATCAGCGTCGACTTGCCCGAGCCCGACGGACCGATGATGCAGACGACCTCTCCCTTGCGCACGTCGAAGCTGATGCCCTTCAGGACCTCGAACGTGCCGAACGACTTGTGCACGTCGCTCACCCGAACGATCGGCTGGTCGGAGGTCCAGGTCGAAGGCGGGATACCGGCCATGATCACTCGGTTGACGGTCAGCGGGTTTCGAAGCGACGTTCCAGGCGGGCGGTCAGCCGGTCGATCGGGTAGCAGTAAAGGAAGAAGCAGAGCAGGGCGAAGCCGTAGAGCGGCGCGAAAAGCTCCGGCCGCCCGCCCTCGGCCGCATGCACCTGCGCGGTGAGCGTCAGCATTTCGGTGACGCCAACGATCGAGGCCTGCACGGTGGCCATGGCGATGAGCGCGTAGACGTTCATCCACGGCGGCAGCATGCGCTTGGCGCACTGGGGCAGGATGATGCGCCACAGGATCTGCCGGCGGGTGAAGGCCAGGGACTCGGCGGCTTCCCACTGCGTCGTCGGCACGGAGCGCACGGCCCCGCGCACGATCTCGGCCACGTTGGCCATCACCGGCAGGGCGAATCCGAACGTCGCCTTGACCCAGTCGGGCAGCGGCACGCGCACGCCGAGCACCGTGACCTGGAACGGCACGAGGAACATCACGAAGAACAGCAGCACCAGCCACGGCACGTTGCGGAAGACCTGCGTCACCGTCCAGGCGAGGCGGCGGAGCACCGGACCCTCGGCGAGCATGGCGATGCCGAGCCCCGTTCCGGCCAGGGTGCCCAGCAGCATCGCCATCAGCGAGATCGCCACGTTGAAGGCGAAGCCCGTCAGCAGAAGCGGCGCCCACCGGATCACCACCTCCAGCGGAGACGACGCACCGCTGCCGGCCTGCGCCCAGGCCGGGAGCGCGACGGCCGCAAGGCCGCACAGCAACCACGCATGGGCCGGGCGCAGCCGCGTCTCGGGGCCGGTGCGGGACAGTGCGGAGGGCAGCAGGACCGGCAGGTCGCCGGGATGCCCCCCCTCCCCCGGCGGGCCGCCCCCTGCCGGCCGGCCGTTCATCGCAGGGTCCGTCATCGGCCGTATCCCGGTATGCGCAGCGCCCGCTCCCAGCGGTGCATGATCCAGACGAGGGCGCCGACGAGGACGGCGTAGGTCGCGAGCAGCACGAGCATCATCTCCAGCACGTTCTGGGACTCGGACCAGATCTGCTTGACCGCGTAGAGCGTTTCCGGAACCGCGATGGCGTAGGCCAGCGTCGTGGTCTTGAGGAGATTGATCAGGTTGTTGTTCAGGGCCGGCAGGCAGACGCGGAGCGCCAGCGGCAGGACGACGTGCCGGTAGGCCTTCAGCCGGGTGTAGCCCAGGGCCTCGGCAGCCTCGACGGTGGTCTTGGGCACCGCCTCGATGCCGGAACGGAAGATCTCGACGTTGAACGCGCCGGCAAACAGCGACAGCGAGACGATCGCCCACTGCACGTTGTCGAGGATGGGTGCGCGCAGGCCATCGGCCGTCCGCGCGGCCGGCAGCAGTGTGCCGATGCCGAAGTAAAAGAAGAAGATCTGCACCAGCGGCGGCGTGTTGCGGAAGGCCACGACGAAGCCGTTGACCAGCCCCCGCAAGAGGCGGGACGGGCTGCTCTGAAGCAGCGCTCCCACCGCCCCGATCGCGAGGCTTGCGAGAATGGTGGTGACGCCGAGTAGAAGCGTCATCCGAAGGCCGCCGACGTAGCGGTTCCAGTCGTACGCGTCGTAGAAGACCGTGAAGTTCAGGCCCGTCGTCTCGTAGAGACGCTGGAACCAGGCCTGGATCGTATCGATCATCGCGACCGCCGCCGACCGTCGTGCGGACCTGCCGGGCGGATTCGCATCAGTTGGTCGCGTTCTTGTACTTCTCGTGCATCGCCTTCGAGTAGGCGGTCGGCTCGATGCCCCAGGCCTTCTCCTTCGCCACGATGAGGCCGGTCTTCATCCAGTCCTTGGTCGTCGCCTCGACCATCGTCTGCAGCGAGGTGTTGCCCGGCGCGACCGCCATCATCCAGGGCGCGTCGAGAATGCCCGGGAGCGGCAGGGCGTAGCCGGCCTTCCAGTCGTCGTCGAGGAGCTTACCCTGCAGCATGCTCTGGTCGTAGACGTAGCCCAGGCAGTTGCCCTGCTTGAGCGCGAAGAGCGGCTTCTCGGAGCCGTCGAAGGCGACGATCTCCGCGCCGTAGGTGCGCGCCACGTCCTTGTTGTACCACGCCCCCGAGGTCGCGCAGAGCGGTTTGCCCTTCAGCTGGGCCCACTCCGTGATGCCCGAGGTCTTGGGCAGGAGCACGTTGACGAAGTCCGAGTAGTATTGCGGATCAATCGCCTGCACGACGCGGCGGCGCTCGGGCTTGTCGGAGAGCGTGGCGATCAGCAGGTCGACCTTGCCCTGCTGCAGGAACTCGATCCGGTTGGCCGAGACCACCGGCACCAGTTCGAGCTTCACCCCGAGGCGCTTGGCGACGTCGGCCGCGAGGTCGGGCTCCAGACCGATGATCGCGCCGCTCGGATCGCGGAAGCCGAAGGGCTTGTAGTCGGCCTTGACGCCGACGATCAGCGTCCCGCGCTGCTTGATCGCCTCGACGCCGTCCGCGGCTACGGCCCGCCCGGGCGCCCCGAGCGCCAGCGCGGCCAGGACCCCGGCAGCGGTGATGGCGCGGATCGTGTTTCGCATCGGATCGGTCCTGTTCGGGAGATCTGGGTGGGTCTCAAGCAATCGACGCGCCATCGTGGCGCGCCTCAGTGGAGCCGGGCGAGGGCGAACGGCGCCAGGTCGATCCGGCTCCCGCCCCCGGCCATTTCCTCGGCCACGGCCTCGCCGATGCCGGCGGAGTGCTTGAAGCCGTGGCCGGAGCAGGCGGAGACCACGAGCACCCGCTCCATCTCCGGGTGCCGGTCGATGATGAACCCGCGGTCGGGCGTCACCGTGTAGACGCAGGCGACCGCCTGGACGAGGTTCGGGGTCGCACCCGCCAGTCGATCCTTCACGCGCAGCCGATACATGCGGTCCGACTCCCGAGGGTCCACGGTGCGATCGACCGCGTCGGCGGTTGTGACGGTATCGTACTGCTCCGTGGCGACCTTGATGGTGGCGTAGCCCGGCATCGGCGGGAAACCGTAGAGGTAGTCCGTATCGCCGGTCCCGTACATCCATATGAAGACGGGCGACTCCGGCCCGTAGGCCGAGGTGTCGTCGAGGGCGTACCAGTGCAGGAGTTGGCGCCGGACCGTCAGCAGCCGGTCGAACGGGCGCCCCAGAAGCGGAGCGGTCCAGGCACCGGCGGTGACGACGGCGCGGTCGGCCACGATGCTGCCGTGGGTCGTCTCGATGTGCACGCCGGCAGCATCCTGCCGAAGTCCCAGGACCTCGTAGCCCGTCCGGGTCTCGGCCCCCAGTTCACGGGCGCGCCGCAGTTGCGCGGAGACGCAGCGCTCCGGGAAGACGTAGCCGCCGCAGGGCTCGTAATAGGCCTTCTCGTCGCCGGCGAGGTTCAGGAATTGCGGGAAGCGCCGCGCGACCACCGTGCCGTCGAGGACCTCGTGGACGATCCCGGCCGCCCTTGCCGCGGCAATCGAGCGGCCGACGAAGTCCGGCTTGCCGTGGTGAGACGAAACGCCGTTGCCCGGTGCCATGACGAGGGCACCGCAGGCGTTCAGCAAGGCCTCCCCGGTCTCCGCCTCGAGTTCGCGCCAGATGCGATGGGAGGCGGTGACGAAGGGGACGTAGTCGCTGCCCTCGCCCACGGCCTGGCGCGTGATCCGCGTCTCACCGTGGCTCGATCCGAAGGTATGGGGTGGGGCAAAGCGATCCAGCCCGATCACCGAGGCGCCGCGGCGTGCCAACTGATACAGGGCGGCGCTTCCCATCGCGCCCAACCCCAACACGGCGACCTCGCACTTCTCGACCACTAGACGGCCTCCCGCCGCCGGGTCCGGGAGCCGGGCCGGTTCCCGCACGAGGATGAACGCCGCGGAGCGGCGACGATGCTGGGCATCTTGCGGGCGTCCCTGGGTGCAAGCCTCGGCTGGTGACCACAATGCGGGTTCCCAGCCGTTGCGTTTGTCGTGACGAGACGTTCTCTTGTCCCTGTGGGACAAGACATCGAAGATTCGTCGGGCGTCGCGCGACCGGCCGGAGGGGAGCGTCCCCAGGAGATCGGCTTCATCCTCATCCCCGGTTTCGCGCTGATGTCGTTCGCGTCGGCCTGCGAGCCGTTCCGGGCGGCCAATCAGCTTGCCGGCCGCAGCCTCTACCGGCTGCGCTATTTCGGGGAGGCGGCTGAGGGGCGGGTCGCGGCCTCGTCCGGGGTCGAGGTGCCGACCGAGGCGTTGCCCCGCGAGCACGGGTGCCTCCACACCGTCTTCGTCTGCGCGGGCGGCGAGCCGACCGCATGGGATCGGCCGGCAATCCACGCGGTATTGAGGCGTCTGGCCCGGTTCGGCGTCCGCATCGGCGGCATCTCCGGCGGCCCCTACCTGATGGCCGCGGCGGGACTCCTGGCGGACCGGGCATTCACCGTCCACTGGGAATACGCCGGTGCCACCGTGGAGGCGTTCCCGGGCTCATGCCTCACGCGCACGCGCTACGTCGCCGATCCGGACCGCTTGACCTGCGGCGGCGGCGTCGCTCCCCTGGACATGATCCACACGCTGATCGCAGGGCGTATGGGGGAGGCCTTCGCGCGCCGCGTGTCGGACTGGTTTCTGCACACGGCGATCGGCGCCGCGGCCGATCCGCAGCGGGCGTCCACGGCCGAGCGCTACGCGGTCCATCACCCCGCGCTGCTCGCCGTTATCGAGACGATGGAGAAGACGATCGAGGCACCGCTCAGCCGCGGTGCGATGGCCAGGCTGGTATCCTTGAGCGAGCGTCATCTGGATCGCCTTGTCCGGGACAAGCGCGGCGTCAGCTTCTCGGCGCAATACAAGGCGATCCGCCTGGCTCATGCCCGGCGTCTGCTGCGTCAGAGCCCTCTCAAGATCGGAGACGTAGCGGCGGCCTGCGGTTTCTCGGACGTCGCTCACTTCTCGCGAAGCTACCGGTCCTGCTTTGGATGCCGTCCGTCCGCGGAACGGCAGACGACCATTCGAGATGTCGCTTAGCAGCCCGGACGCAGTATCTGTTTCGACAGTACAAAGACATGTAAGCGAACGTGGGATCGCCCCGGTTTGCTGGACACCGAGAACGCGTTTGCGTGAGGTGTTTGTCCGATGCCCAAGAACCGTCCCGCATACTACCGCCGAGTTCCGCCGGCAGATGGTCGATCTGGTCCGCGCCGGCCGTGATCCCACCGATCCGGCTCGCGAGTTCGAACCCTCGGGCCAGACCACTCGGAGCTGGGTCGCCGAGGTCGACCGTAGCGAGGGGCGTCGGGAGGAGAAGCGCCTGGGTGCCGATCCCGGCCTGACGACGGCCGAGCGCGACGAACTCATCCGGCTACGGCGTGAGGTTCGGCAGCCGAGGCTGGAGCGTGCCCCGAAGGAGGCGCCTTCAGGCGTCAGTTCCTCTCCCGCGCGCGACAGCCTGGTTTGCGCGGGAGACCGGAGTTCTGCCGTCGGGGCCTTCCGATTCATGAGTGCCGACCAGGCCGACTTCCCGATCACGGTGCTGGCGCGCATCCTCGGCGTGCAGGCCGGGTACGATGCCTGGGCCGGCCGGCAGCCCTCGGCGCGACGCGTGGCGGACGCTGCCCTGCCGAGGCGGATCCGCGCCGTCCATCTCGGCTCGCACGAGACCTATGATCATCGCACGGCTGCAGCGGGGCCGAGCCATCCGCCACATCGGTCTGAGATTGTCGCTGAGGCGGACCCACGACAGCGCGGGAGCCGCAGGTCCGAGCGAGACTGCCTGACGCATCGCAGGAAATCGGAATCGAGGTCGTGGACACCGGGGCGAGATCGGGCCCCATCATGGCGCCTCAAGTCACCGGAGACGCGGCGAAGCCGTCTTTTCAGCGTGTTAAAGGCCATTTCTCTGTCATGCCGATCAGGGAACAATTGCGACGTGTGCAGAGAAACATTGCTCTAACGTCATCGCATCTGCGCGCTGACAGGACAGCAGGTCGCAATTGGAAACAAGAGATTCCACGCTACTAATCGAGCCCCCACACCATCCTTCTGAAACAATGAACGAGACGCGCTGACACAGCGCGGCGCCGATCCGAGAGAGATGCCTATGCACCAGAGCCTGCGATCTTGGCGAAAGATTACGTTTGGGAAGACGAGACAATCATATATGAAAAACGTATTATCCTGATACCGCATTCCATTGGCGTAGGAAAATTTTAAAAACTATCCTTTTGACTGATGAACCGGAACTGGAAGATCATGTCTGCACCGCGCCGGCCGCCGGATTGCTATGCGGCTGATCGTTTCGATGAGCCCGCAAGCGTCGAAGATCGACGGCGTTGCTGCTCACCGGCCTCGAGGCTTTGCGACGAAAGATGGTCTTCGTCGCTGCTTTGAGGAACCTGCCATTTCGACCTCGGGATTTGTCCCGTGCTGCGAAGATCTGCCTGCCTGTTTGCGTTCGCCTTTTCCGTGCTGACACCCGTGTCCGGGGTCGCGGAGCAGGAGCCCGTAGCCGTCACGCAAGCGGCATCGGGTCCCCTCGTCTCCACCGAGTGGCTGGAGAAGAACCTCGACGCGAAGAAGATCCGTATCGTCGAGGTCAGCGTCGATCCGGGGGTGTTCGAGCGCGGGCACATCCCCGGCGCCCAGAACGTCGCATGGCACACGGACCTGGTCGAGACCGTGAGCCGTGACATTGCCAGTCCGGACGAGTTCGCCGCCCTGGTGCGCCGCCTGGGGATCGACCGCGACACCACCGTGGTGCTCTACGGCGACAACAACAACTGGTTCTCGGCCTGGGGCGCCTGGGTATTCGCGCAGTATGGTCTCGTCGATAACGTCAAGCTTCTCGACGGCGGCCGGAAGAAATGGGAGGCGGAGAAGCGCCCTCTCGACACGCGGAACGCCGAGGTCGCGGCCTCGCGTTTCGGCGTGGCGCCGGCGTCCCCCGCCCTGCGCGCGCGACTGGCCGACGTGGTGGCGGTCGCTCGCAAGGAGCGCGACGAGCAGATCCTCGACATTCGCTCGCCCGACGAGTTCAGCGGCAAGGTGATCGCGCCGGCCGGCGTGCAGGAACTGGTAATCCGCGCCGGTCACATCCCCGGCTCGGTGAACGTGCCCTGGGGCAAGGCGGTGAACGCGGACAGGACGATCAAGTCCCCGGCCGAACTGAAGGCCCTCTACGCGGCTGCCGGCATCGACGGCTCGAAACCGATCATCACCTCCTGCCGCATCGGCGAGCGCTCCAGCCATTCCTGGTTCGTCCTGAGCCGCATCCTCGGCTATTCGACACGCAACTACGACGGCTCCTGGACCGAGTACGGCAACACCGTGGGCGTACCCGTTACGAACCTCACCGGGACCGTCTGGGGCGGACAGTGAAGGATTCCGTCGCGGCGCGCACAGTCTCGCCGCCGGCCCAACCGCCTGAGGCCTCCGTCCGGACGGACGGGGGCTTTCCCGTGCCGACGATCCTCGCCGTCACCATCGCGGGCGGGCTGGGGCGGCCTCCTCGTCGGCCTCGTTTGGCTGGCGCTCGCCGCCGTGACCCTCCGCCTTCCCGAGGACGGCGAGTTTCCCTACACGGCGGACTTCGCCGCCGGTGCAGCGGTGATCGGGGGGTTGCTCGCCGTCGTGCTCCCCCTCGCGGCGTCGCTGGGGCGCCTCGGAGGCCGCCTATATCACTGAGGGCCCTGACTCGCGGCGATCGGCCTCGGGCTCATCGCCTGGGAACTGGTCACGGCCAAGTTCGCGCTTCTACCGATGCCGTTCTTTCCGCCGCCCCAGGCGATCATGGAGGTGTTCTTCGAGGATTGGCCCAAGCTCGGCGGCAGCACCCTGAACTCGCTGCTGCTGCTCGTCGGCGGCTACGCCGTGGGCGCGGACGTCGGATTCGTCCTGGGTATCGCCATCGGCTGGTCGAGGGCGATCGGATACTGGGCCCATCCCGTGCTGCGCTTCGTCGGGCCACTGCCTGCCACCGCCTGGCTGCCGATCGCCTACTTCATGTTCCCCTCATCCTGGTCGGCCAGCACCTTCCTCGTGGCGCTCGCCACCGGGTTCCCCGTGACGGTGCTGACGTGGTCGGGTGTCGCGGGCGCCAACAAAGCGTATTACGATGTCGCCCGCACGCTCGGGGCCTCGCAGTCCTTCCTGATCCGCAAGGTCGCGATCTCGGCAGCCCTGCCACACGTCTTCGTCGGGCTGTTCATGGGGCTCGGCGGCTCGTTCGCCGTGCTGGTGGTGGCCGAGATGCTCGGGGTGAAGTCAGGCCTCGGCTGGTAACTGCAATGGGCGCAAGGCTGGGCTGCCTACGCCAACATGTACGCCGCGCTCATCGTCATGGCGCTGATGTGCTCCGGGCTGATCACGGTCCTGTTCCGCCTGCGCGACCGCCTGCTCGCCTGGCAGAAGGGCCTCGTGCAATGGTAGCCGTCCGCGCCCGTCCCACCGTGCCCGAGCCGGTCGCCGCGACGGGTGCACGCCTGTCGGCGGCGGACGTGTCCCACGCCTTCGACATCCGCGGCGCAGGCCTGCCCGTCCTCGACCACGTCGACCTCGACTTGGCGCCCGGCGAGTTCGTCGCCCTGCTCGGTCCCTCGGGCTGCGGGAAATCCACCCTGCTGCCCCTCGTCGCCGGGTTGGAGCCACCTGGTTCCGGGACGCTCTCCCTTGACGGCGAGCCGATCGGGGGTCCCGATCCGAGACGCCTCCTCGTGTTCCAGGACCCGACGCTCTATCCCTGGCGGACCGTGCGCGGGAACGTCGCCCTCGGGCTGGAGGCGCGAGGCCTCTTGAAGGCGCAGGGGTCGCGGATCGACGATGCGCTCCGCCTCGTCGGCCTCGCCGATTTCGCCGACGCCTATCCGCACCAGCTCTCCGGCGGCATGGCCCAGCGCACGGCGCTCGCCCGCGCCTTGGTCAACCAGCCGCGCCTTCTCCTGCTGGACGAGCCGCTCGGCAAGCTCGACGCCTTGACCCGGCTGGCGATGCAGGGCGAGTTGGTCCGCCTCTGGCAGGAGAAGGGATTCTCCGCCCTCCTCGTCACCCACGACGTCGAGGAGGCGCTGGTGCTGTCGAACCGGGTCATCGTGCTGAGCGACCGTCCGGCGCGAATCCGGGCGGAGATCGTCAACGACGCGCCGTATCCGCGCCATCGCGACGACCCCGACCTCGTCCGCCGGCGCCGCGAGGTGCTGGAGATCCTGGGTCACTTCGCCTGAGCCTGTCCGGTCCGGGCGCGCCAACGAGTGCGGCGCGCTCTGCGGCACGCCGCTGCTGATCGGGCGGACACGTGCTCTTCCAGCCCCACTCCTCGTCGCCAAGGCGCCTCATGCAACGCTCCATTCAGGTAGCCCTCGCCGCCGCCCTCCTGATCCTGGGCGGCGGGCCGTCCACGGCGGCGGCCGAGAAGACCCTGCGCATCGGCTACCAGCGCTCCTCAACCCTGATCGCGCTGCTGCGCCAGGATTCCGGCCTGGAGACCGCATTGAAGCCCCTCGGCGTCTCCGTCTCCTGGCACGAATTCACCAGCGGCTTGCCGATCATGGAAGCGCTCAATGCTGAGCAGATCGACGTATCGGCGGACGTGGCCGACACGGTCCCGATCTTCGCGCAGGCAGCCGGGGCGAAGATCAGCTACATCGCCCAGGAAGCCCCGTCCCCGGAAGCCCAGGCGATCCTGGTGCCCGGGGACTCGGCCCTGAAATCGGTGGCCGACCTCAAGGGCCGACGGGTCGCGGTGACCAAGGGCGCGGGCGGCCACTACCTACTGCTTGCTGCGCTCACGGAGGGGGGCCTGTCCTTCAAGGGGATCACCCCCGCCTATCTCACGTCGGCCGACGGCCGGGCGGCGCTGGCGAGCGGCGGTGTCGACGCCTGGGTCGCGTGGGACTCCTTCCTCTCCGCGGCGCGCCAGCAATCGGGCGCCCGCGTGCTCCGCGACGGCACCGGTTTGTCGCTGTACAAGCGCTACTACCTCGCCTCCGACCACTACGTGGCCGGGCAGGCCGACGTGCTGGCCGTGCTGTTCGCCAAGCTTTCCGAGACGGGCACCTGGGTGAAGGCCGAGCCGGAGGCGGCCGCCGCCCGCCTGTCGCCCCTCTGGAAGATCGAGACCGACGTGATCGTGCGCGCCAATGCCCGCCGCAGTTATCGGGTCGAACCAGTCACGCGCGCAGGGCTCGGCGAGCAGCAGACCATCGCCGACGCGTTCCGGAGCGAAGGCCTGCTGCCGCGTCCCATGGACGCCTCGGCCCTCGGCATCTGGCAGCCACCGGCACGGTGACGCCGGCCGCGTCGCTGAAACATCCTCACGCCACCGGTCACGGGCGGAGAGCGGGAATGACAGAGCCGCGGTAGCGCTCGCGGATTAAGGTGGCGACCGGTCCGAGTGCGGCAGCGTCGGGAGCCGCGCGACGCGCGGGTCGTGCGCGAGGGCCTGCGTCGTCACCAGCACGTCGGCAGGGGTTGCCGTCGGCCACTCCAGGCCGACAGCGTCGCGATGACCTTCAGAGGCGTCACCGTCCGGGCGGAAGCGGCCCCGAGGAGCCCGCGCGATTCTGCCGGCAGGACGCGGCGGGCCAGCGGCACGGCAAATGTTCGCTCTCGTCTCGCGGCTTGAGATCTCAGGTCGTCAGAAGGCCGAGCCCTTCCTGACGATGCCGGCGTAGCTCGATCGCGCCTGGACGCCCCAATGCCCGTCCTTTCGCGTCACGATGTAGAGGGACTCGTAGGAGCCGATCGGCTTGTCGTCCCGGCCATAGCGGGTGAACTCCACAAGGAAGTGCAGCTTGTCCTCTGATTGCTGGACGAGTTGGCGCCAATCCCAGCGCGTGTAGGCCCATCCACCTTTGGCGAGGTCCCGGACATCGTTCGAGGCGGCGTACTCGGCCGGGGTGTCCCAGACCTGAACCTGGTCGGCCGCTAGGCGCACGTGAGGGAAGTTCAACGTCGCCGCCCAGGCGTCGGCATCCCTCGCATTGAAGGTCGTGATGAAGGCGTCGAGGACGGAACAGCCCTGTCGCAGCAATGGCACCGGATCGCCCGAGACGCATTCGTCGGGGCGGTGATCACCGGCCGTCGCCATAAGGGGCAGCGGCATGCAAAGTCCGAAAGCGACGGCGATACGAAGTCGTGTCATCGATCAAGCTCACCACAAGGACGGTCGGGTCGTCAGACGAGATAATAGAGGTCGGTGGTCCGGCATCGAGCGGGCGCGCTCTCGTCTGCAGCCAGCGTGGCGTAGGTCTGCCGCACGGCCTTCAGGGTCGCCGAGTCGCGGTCGTCCTCCTCCGGGAAGACGCGCTCGGAGGGATACCACTCCGTGAAGCGCAGGCGCGCGATAGCGGCGAGGAAGTCCGGCTGCGCGCCGGCGAGGCGCACCGTGACGTCCGCCTCCTCGGCGTCGCGCAGGAATTGCTCGACCACCTCGAGGCAGACCACGTCCGGGTGGCGCACGCGCTTCAGGCGCACCACGATCTGGCCCATTCCCTGGAACCGGGCGCGTTGCAGCGCGTCGTTGAGGGCCCGATCGAGGTCGGGAGCCGCCCCGAAGAACAACTCGCCCTGTAGGTCGATCAGGATCACGCTCGGCGAAGGCGGATCGCCCTTCACGCGCTCGCGGACCACGCCCTCCTGCGTGACCACAAGCTCCGACGCCTTCAGTTTCGCTGCGCGCGGCACGAAGAGCAGGATCGAGAGCGCGACGCCGATCAGGATCGAGAACTCGACGCCGATGGCCAGCGCCGAAAGTGCGGTGACGACGACGAGGCCGGCGTCGAAACCGGAGGCACGGACGGTGTAGCGCAGCCGCGACACGTCGATGAGGCGGGCGGCGGTCACGAAGAGCAGGCCCGCGAGCGCCGCCTTCGGGATGAACTGCGTAAGCGGGGCGAGCGCCAGCAGCGCGGCGGCGACGGCCAGCGCCACTACGACGCCCGAGAACCGCGTGACCGCGCCGGCCTGGAAGTTGATCGCCGAGCGCGAGAGCGAGCCGGAGCCCGGCAGGCAGTGGAAGAACCCGCCGGCAAGATTCGCAGCGCCTTCCGCCAGGCATTGCCTGTTGTAGTCGAGGGGCTGGCGGGTCTTGTGGGCGATCGACTTGGCGATAGCGAGCGCTTCCAGCAGGCCCATGAAGGCGATGGCCAGCGCAGAACTGCCGAGGTCGGACACCCAGGAGAGGCGGATGTCGGCGATGTGGAAGCTCGGCAGGCTCGCCGGCACCACGCCCGCCACGCCGACTGCCGTCTTGCCGTCGGCGCCGGCCACTGACCATCCGGCAAACCACGCGAAGCCGGCGATGACGATCAGGGTCGCGAGCATGTCGAGCTGCGGCAGGCGATAGCGACGGATCACCATCCTCAGGAGGACCGCGAGGGTGACGGCACCGAGACTCAGCGTGAGCGCTTTGCCGCTGATGGGGCCGCCCTCGTTCAGGGTGAGCCAGAGGCGCACAAGGACGTTCTGGTCGCCGTGGCCGCGGTTGCGTAGGCCGAAGGCGTTGCCGATCTGGCTGATGGCGAGCAGCGCCGAGGCGCCGGCCATGAAGCCGAGGATCACCGATTCCGAAATGTATCGGGTCAGGTCGCCGAGGCGGAACACGGCGATCAGGATCTGGATCGCACCGACCATCACGCCGAGCAGGAACATCGCCTCCGCTGCCTGGGCCCGGGCGTCCGGATCGAAATGGCTGAGCGCGCTGAAGACGAGGAGCGAGATCGCACTCGTCGGGCCGTTGATGAGGTGCGAGGACGAGCCGAGGATCGATGCGATCAGGGTGACGACGATCGCCGAATAGAGCCCGTAGCGGGGATCGACACCGGCGAGCAGCGCGTAGGCCATGCCCTGCGGAAGCGAGATCGCCGCAACGGTGAGCCCGGCGAGCACGTCGCGGCGCGCGGTCCCCGCATCGTAGCGCAGGGCCGAACGCCATGCGGACTGGCGTGTCGCCGGGGATGCCGGGAAGGGGCGAGCGGAACCGGTCATTGCGAATGCGGCCGATACACGGTGTCGATGATGCCGTCCTCGGCGAAGAACCGCGCCTGCGCGTCCGCCCAGTCTCTGGCGATCGCGGTGACGGGAAACAGCGTGATCTTCGGCAGGCGGTCGGCGTGCCGGGCGAGGACCTCCGGCTTCGACGGGCGATAGCCGAGGCTCGCGATGGTTTCCTGCGCGGCGTCGCCGAACAGGTATTGCAGATAGGCCTCGGCCGCGTCGCGCTTCCCGTCCTTCGCCACCTTGGCGTCGACGAGCGCGACCGACGGCTCGGCCAGGATGCTCACCGGCGGGTAGACGACCTGGAGGGTGCCGTCGGAGGCCGCGACCTCGCGCTGGGCCTCGTTCTCCCAGGTCAGGTGGACGTCGCCGATGCGCTCGACCGCGAAGGTGTTGGCGGCACCCCGCGCGCCGGCATTGAAGCCCGTGGCATGGGCGAAGAGCGCGCCGAGATAGGTGCGGGCGGCATTCTCGTCGCCTCCGCGGGTCACGACGGAGCCCCAGGCCGCCAACGCGCTGAGCTTGCCGTTGCCCGAGCTCTTCGGATCGGGCGTCACCACCTCGACGCCCTTGCGCACGAGATCGGGCCAATCGCGGATGTCCTTCGGATTGCCGGTCCTGACGACGAAGACGATGGTCGAGGTGTAGGGAACGGCCCGGTTCGGCAGCCGGCGCGCCCAATCGGCCGCCACGAGCCCGCGCTTCACGAGCCCGTCGATGTCGGAGGGCAGGCCCAGCGTCACCACGTCGGCGTCCTGCTCGCCCGCGATGACGGCGCGGGCCTGGCGCGACGAGCCGCCATGCGACTGCTTCACCGCGACCGTGCGTCCGGTTTCCTTCGCGTAGGCCGCGACGAAGCCGGGATTGATCGCGGAATAGAGTTCCCGGGTCGGATCATAGGAGACGTTGAGCAGCGTCGCCTTCCCGCTGCCGTCGAGGTTGTGGGCGAGGAGCAGGGCGGCGGCGACTGCGATCGCGGCGAGGGCCGCCGCGTCTGCGAACAGGCGGGGTTTCACAGCAGGCGCTCCTGCCTCGAAGGCGGACCGCTCCCGGCGGTCATGTCATGGGATGGCTCGTTCACGCGGGATCACCGGAGGCTTGAGCCGGGCTTACGTTCGAGGCCCGGCCGTAATCTTGGGATAGACGCGAAAATGCGGTGCGCCAAAGCCAAATAATCCCGACAAAACAATGCCCTAAAACTGAACCTTACGCGGCGAGCTTGTTCTCCGAAGCTCCTCGAAGCCACGCATCGCCTTCTCCGGGCCGGATCGTGATCGGCGCATCGCTCCGTCGCGGCGCGCCTCCATGCGATAGAGTGATTCGCCTCTCCCCGCGCCGCCGACCCGCCGCAAGCGTCGGGGTGTCGTGCATTCGGAGAGGAACCTCGATGGGCACGGATGCTGCGTGTTGATCAGCACGACCTGCCGCCCGAGCCAGTCGTGGCTCAGATTGGCGCCGAACCGGAGCAGGAAGGCGGCATCGGGAAAACGATCGGATATCCGACAGATCGTCTAGGTTGCTATCGACCCATCACAGACCCTCGAAAGCTCCGCTTCCCGGCCGCTCGATGAACGAAGACCTACGATCGGGTAGGATGGCTTCCACACCAACGGCTTCGGAGCGTAGAGGGGCTCAAAGTCGACATCGCTGCAGCAGGTTCCCAGGTCGAGGGTCATTAAGCGAACCATGACGTCATAGCTCGGCCGAGGGCCGCCTCGTCGGGGGCGGTCTCGCTTGCCCGAACGACGATCCCGTCGGGCCGCACAGGGACGGCTTGCAAGCCCAGCCCATCCCGAGCGTCTGCCGCGACGTGGCAATTCTCGAAGGCGCAGGGACACGTCGAATGACCTACCTGGCGTGCCAGGGTATCTTCGTCAGGCCCGGACTTCGTCTTCCGGCGCGCGCAGGCGGTATCCGACGCCGGTCTCGGTCAAGAGGATGCGGGGCCGCTCCGGGTCGGCCTCCAGCTTGAGTCGAAGCTGGCGCATGTAGACGCGCAGGTACTGCGGATCGGATGACGTGGAGACCTCGCTCATGAGCTGGGCGTGGGTCAGGGCTTTGCCGGCATGCTGAATCAGGACCCGCAGGAAGTCGTACTCGCGCGGCGTGAGTTTGACATCCGCGCCTCGCACCCGGACGAGCCTGCGCACCAAGTCGACGCTGAGGCCGTCGACCTCGAACACGGCGCGCTCACCCTGGACTGCCAGCTGATGGCGCAGGGCCGCCCGGATTCGGGCCAGGAGTTCACCCATGCCGAATGGCTTGGTGACGTAGTCGTCGGCGCCGAGGTCGAGGGCCTCGACCTTTCCAGCCTCGTCGTTCCGGCTCGAAAGGACCACCACGGGCAAGTCGCGATAGTCCTTCCGAACGACGCGCAGCAGATCGTGCCCGCGCATGTCCGGTAGGCCGAGGTCGAGGATGATCAGATCGACAGTCTCGCGCGACAGGATGTCGAGGGCGGCACGCGCGTTCGGCGCCTCGAAGACGTCGAAGCCCTGGGTGGCCAAGCCCGTGCGCAGGAGCTTGCGGATCGGTGGCTCGTCGTCGATGACGAGGATGTTCATGCTGAAGCCGCACGTTTCGAGTGAAGGTGTCCCGCCGCGGGGACGGGCAGGAGGATGGTGAAGACCGCACCCAGGCGGTCGCGGCGATTGCCTGCCGTCAGCGTGCCGCCCATGGCCTCGACGAAACCGCGCGCTATGGCGAGGCCAAGGCCGGTCCCGGCCCGGACGCTGTCGGATTTGCGGACCCGGTAGAACTTGTCGAATACCCGCTCGACATCGGCCTCGGGCAGCCCGTCGCCCTCGTCGAGCACCTCGAGGCGGACCTGGCCATGCTCGGCCGTGCCCCTGACGGTGACCGTCGAGCCCTCGGGGGCGTACTTGGCGGCGTTGTCGAGGAGGTTGACCAGAACCTGCTCGAATAGGACCGGGTCGAGTCGCAGGGCCGGCAAGGCGGTCGGGAGATCGAGCACGACCCGATGACCCGTGAGGATCCGACCGAGGCGGCGCAGGGCGGTGTCGACCGTCTCATCGACGTCCTGTGGCGTCAGGCTCGCAGCGATTGCACCCGCCTCCAACCGGGTCATGTCGAGGAGGTTGACGATGAAGCGGTTCAGCCGCTCCGATTCCTCGATAATGGTGGCGAGAAGGTCCTTCTTGGCGTCGTGCGGAAGGGCTTCCTCGAGATCGCGCAGGGTGGTGGCCGCCCCAAGCACCGAGGACAGCGGCGTGCGCAGGTCGTGCGAGATCGAGGTGAGCAGTGCTTGGCGCAGTCGGTCGGTCTCGGCGGCGCGCTCGGCCCGGTCGAGATCCTCGACCAGCCGGACACGCTCGATGGCCAGCGCCGCCATGTCGGCCAGCGCGTCGAACAGGCGCCGGGCTTCGGGCGAGAGGATCGGCCCGGTGCCGTCGGTATCGAGGCCGATCACGCCGACGATGCCGCGGCCTGTGCGCATCGGCAGGAACAGGCGCTTGGCCCCCGGCAGGGTGTCGGCGCCACGGCCGGCCGGTCGCTCGTTGTCGAAGGCCCAGGTCGCGGCGCCGAGGTCGGCGGCGTCGAGCGTATCCTCCGGCGGGAAGCCGGCGCGGATCGAGACCGCGCCGTCCTGGGACAGTAGGAGCACGACGCGAACTCTTAACATTGCGGCGATCTGGGCCGAGGTTGCCCAGAGCACGTCGTCAAGGGTGGCGCAGCCGGCGAGCTTCCGGCTGAAGCCGTAGAGCCGCTCGGTGGCACGTGCCCTGCCATGGGAGACGACCGCCTCGCAGCGGGAGCGGGACGCCAAATTCGAGACGACCACCGCGACCACGGTGAACAGCAGGAACGCGGCGACATTGGTCGGGTCCGCGATGGTCAGGGTGTAGACAGGGGGTAGAAAGAAGAAGTTGTAGGCCAGAGACGCCGCGACGACGGCCAACAGCGATGGCCCCAGCCCGAAGCGTACGGCAACTGCGACGATGGCGGTCAAAAGGATGAGGTCGGCGTTCTCGACGCCGAGATAGGGCTCGACCAGCAATGCAAGCCCGAGGGCCGCTCCCGTGCCCAGGAGCCCGATGGCATAGGGCAGGATTTCGATGGGGCGCTTCTCGACCGCCGTGGCGACCGACTTCGCCGGGACCGGATCGGCCCTCGCCGCCTCGCCGGTGATGACGTGGATGCTGATGTTGCCCGAGCGCCGGACGATGTCGTGCACCACCGAGCCGTTGAGGAGTTCGAACAGCGCAGAGCGGTCGGTCTTGCCGAGGATAATGTGGTTGACGTTGGTGGAGCGGGCATAGGCCAGGATGTCGTCGGCGACGCGCCGCGCGCCCGGCAGGGTCACTGCATCGCCGCCGAGGCGGTCGGCGAGGCGCAGGGTGTCGGCGATGCGGTCGCGCGCGGCCTCGTCGAGGGACAGGCTGCGCGGTCCCTCGACGGTGACCGCGGTCCAGGGCGCGTGCAGGCGGTCGGCGAGGCGCTTGGCGTGGCGCACGAGGCCGGCGGAGTGCGGGTCCTCGCTAACGCAGACGAGCACCCGCTCGCCGGCGCCCCACGGGCCCGCGATGGCGTTGGCCTGCATGTGACTGAGAAGCTCGTCGTCGACCCGGTCGGCGGTCCGGCGGAGCGCCAGTTCCCGGAGCGCCGTGAGGTTGCCCCGCGAGAAGTAGTGCTTGAGGGCGCGCTCGGCGTTGCCTTTCACGTAGACCTTGCCGTCCCGCAGGCGCTGGATGAGGTCGTCCGGGTTCAAGTCGACGACCTCGATGTCATCCGCGCGGTCGAGGATGCCGTCGGGCACAGTCTCGCGAACCCGAATGCGGGTGATCTGGGCGACGACGTCGTTCAGGCTTTCGACGTGCTGGATGTTGAGCGTGGTGTAGACGTCGATGCCGGCGTCGAGCAGTTCGTCCACGTCCTGGTAGCGCTTGGGGTGGCGGGATCCCGGCGCGTTGGTGTGCGCGAGTTCGTCTACCAATGCCAGCGCCGGCCGGCGCTCCAGCAGGGCGTCGAGGTCCATCTCCTCAAGGACCGTGCCGTGATACGGCACGGGGCGAGGCGCTACGGTCTCGAAGCCCTCCAACAGGGCCTCGGTCTCGGTGCGTCCGTGCGTCTCGGCGACGCCGACGACGACGTCCGCTCCCGACTTGAGCCGGGCGCGGCCGACGGTCAGCATCTCGTAGGTCTTGCCGACCCCCGGGGCCGCCCCGAGGAAGATCTTGAGCCGGCCCCGGCTGCCTTCCTCGCGCCGTGCCGCCTGGAGCAGCGCGTCGGGAGAGGGACGGTCGGGATCGTGGCGCTGGGCCGTCGTGGTCAGGATGCTCATCCAGCGATGTCACTTCGAGCCCAAACCGTCCAGGGCGAGATTGAGGGCGAGCACGTTCACCCGCGGCTCACCGAGGATGCCGAGCAGGCGATCCTGGACCTGGGCTTCCACGAGGCCCCGCAAACGATCCTCGGAGAGGCTGCGTGCCTTTGAAACGCGAGGGACCTGGAACAGGACGGCCTCCGGCGAGAGGTCGGGATCGAGGCCAGAGCCGCTCGCGGTGACGAGGTCGACCGGGACGGGCCGGCCCGGGTTCTCGGCCTGGCGCGCCGCGACGTCCGCCTTCACCCGCTCGGCGAGTGCGGCACTGGTCGGGCCGAGGTTGGAACCGGAGGAGTTCGCGGCGTTGTAGGGTGACGGCAGTGTCTTGGTGGCGTCGGCCGGGTCGGCGGCGGTCGTGGCCGAGGGGCGGCCGTGAAAGTAGCGGTCGCTGGTGAACGATTGCCCGATCAGGCTGGAGCCGACCACCTTGCCGTCGCGCTCGATCAGGCTCCCGGCGGCCTTTGCCGGGAAGATGGCCCCCGCAATGCCGGTCATCGCGAGGGGGTAGGCGAGCCCCGTGAGCGCCGTCAGGGCGATCAGCAGGACGAGGGCGGGGCGAAGCTGGTTCAACATGACGATGGTCCCGAAGGTGGTGCGCGCAGGCGGCTCAGACGAGGTGCAGGGCGGTGATGGCGAGGTCGATGGCCTTGATGCCGACGAACGGCACCAGGATGCCGCCGAGCCCGTAGATCAGGAGGTTACGACGCAGGAGGGCGCCGGCCCCGACCGCCCGGTAGGACACGCCGCGGAGCGCCAGCGGGATCAGCACGACGATGATGAGCGCGTTGAAGATGATCGCCGAGAGGATCGCACTCTCGGGCGAGGCGAGGCCCATGACGTTGAGCGCCTGGAGCTGGGGGTAGAGCACCAGGAACATCGCTGGGATGATCGCGAAGTACTTCGCCACGTCGTTGGCGATGGAGAACGTGGTCAGCGCCCCGCGGGTCATCAGCAACTGCTTGCCGATGCCGACGATCTCGATGAGCTTGGTCGGGTCGCTGTCGAGGTCGACCATGTTGCCCGCCTCGCGGGCCGCCACCGTGCCGGTGTTCATGGCCACGCCGACGTCGGCCTGGGCGAGCGCCGGGGCGTCGTTGGTGCCGTCGCCGCACATGGCGACGAGCTTGCCCTGCGCCTGTTTCTTACGGATGAGCGCGAGCTTGTCCTCCGGGGTGGCCTGGGCGAGGAAGTCGTCGACGCCGGCCTCGGCCGCGATGGCGGCCGCGGTCATCGGGTTGTCGCCGGTGATCATCACGGTGCGGATGCCCATCTGGCGCAGCTCGGCGAAGCGCTCGCGGATGCCGCCCTTCACGATGTCCTTGAGGTAGACGACGCCGAGAAGCCGGCCGTCCCGCGTCACGGCAAGGGGGGTGCCGCCGGCCTTGGCCACGTCCTCGGCAATGGACTGGATCTCGCGCACGGTCTCGCCAGCGACGCCAGGGCTGTAGGCCAGGGCCACGTTCGAGCCACGCGTGGCCATCGGCTGCCGGCTCACGGATGCGATGATGGAATCCACGGCACCTTTGCGGATCGACGACCCGTCGAGGTCGACGCCGCTCATCCGGGTCTGGGCGGTGAACGGCACGAAGGTGGCGTTGAGGCTCGCCATGTCGCGGGCGCGGAGGCCGTACTTGTCCTTGGCGAGCACCACGATGGAACGGCCCTCGGGGGTCTCGTCGGCCAGCGACGCCAACTGGGCCGCGTCGGCGAGGTCCTGCTCGGAGACGCCGCGGACGGGGCGGAACTCGGTGGCCTGGCGGTTGCCCAGCGTGATGGTCCCGGTCTTGTCCAGCAGCAGGGTGTCGACGTCGCCGGCCGCCTCGACGGCCCGCCCCGACATGGCGAGCACGTTGAAGCGCACGAGCCGGTCCATGCCGGCGATACCGATGGCCGAGAGCAGCGCACCGATGGTGGTGGGGATCAGGGTGACGAAAAGGGCTACGAGCACGATCAGCGGGATCGCGCCGCCGGCATAGGACGCGAAGCTCGGGATCGAGGCGACCGCGAAGACGAAGATGATGGTGAGGCCGGCCAGCAGGATGTTGAGGGCGATCTCGTTAGGGGTCTTCTGGCGCAAGGCGCCCTCGACCAGGGCGATCATGCGGTCAACGAAGGTCGAGCCGGCGGCCGCCGTGATGCGGACGCGAATCTCGTCTGAGAGGACTTGGGTACCTCCGGTGACGGCCGAACGGTCACCGCCGGATTCTCTGATGACGGGGGCGGACTCGCCGGTGATGGCGGCCTCGTTGACCGAGGCCACGCCGAGGATGACCTCACCGTCGGACGGGATGATGTCGCCGGCCTCGACCAGCACCACGTCGCCGACCTTCAGGTCGTTGCCGGGGATGGTCTCGAAGTCCCGGCCGGACCCTTTCAGGCGCTTGGCCATGGTCTCGGTGCGGGTGCGACGCAGGCTGTCGGCCTGGGCCTTGCCGCGTCCCTCGGCAATGGCCTCGGCGAAGTTGGCGAACAGGACCGTGAACCAAAGCCAGAGGATGATCTGGCCCGAGAACGAGAGGTCGGCGCCGCCCGTCAGGACGTCGCGCACGAACAGCACGGTGGTGAGGGCGGCGACGACCTCGACCACGAACATGACCGGGTTCTTGATCATCTTGCGTGGGTCGAGCTTGGTCAGGGCGCCGACGAGCGCAGGCCCGACGAGGGCGGCGCTGAAGAGGTTGGTGGAGTTTGGGCGGGCCATTGCGGGTGTCCGGATTTGGATGGGGTAGCATCTCGGGCGGCGGCGCGGTGGCGCGCCGGCGGGCGGGGCTCAGGGTGCCAGTGCGCGATCCAGGAGGCCTGCCCCGACCATGATGCCGAGGGCGCCGAGCAGGGTGAGGCCGAGCATGCCGAGGATCACGTCCGAGAGGCGGAGGTCACGGCGGTTCCGCTGCACCTTGTCCCAGGTCGGCGGGCGGGGGCGGTGGGCAGTGAGCGCCCGGCGGGTGAGTGACCGCCTCGGGGCGCGGTGCGGAAGCGAGAGGTGCCGCATCTCAGCCTCCCGCCGCGAAGGTCTGCCCGAGGCCGCCGGCGAGGTGCTCGACGATGGGACCCAGTGCCAGCGCCGGGAAGAAGGTCAGGCCGCCGACGATCAGGATCACGCCGACCAGCAGGCCGACGAACAGGCCGCCATGGGTGGGGAACGTCCCGGCCGAAGCCGGCACGGTCTTCTTGGCCGCGAGCGACCCCGCGATGGCGAGCGCCGGGACGATGACGAAGAACCGTCCGAACAGCATGCCGAGGCCGAGCGACGTGTTGTAGAAAGCGGTGTTGGCGCTGAGGCCGCCGAAGGCCGAGCCGTTGTTCGCCGCCGCCGAGGTGAAGGCGTAGAGGATCTCCGAGAAACCGTGCGGTCCGGCATTGGCCGGACCGGCGAGGCCCGCCGCGACCACTGTGGCGAGCGCCGTGAAGCCGAGCATCATCAGCGGCAGGCACAGGATGGCGAGCATCGCCATCTTGACCTCTCGCCCCTCGATCTTCTTTCCGAGATATTCCGGGGTGCGCCCGACCATCAGCCCGGCGACGAAGATCGTGACGATGACGAAGACCAGGATGCCGTAGAGGCCGGCCCCGACGCCACCGACGATGATCTCGCCGAGCTGCATGTTGATCAGTGGGATCATGCCGCCCAGCGCCGTAAAGCTGTCGTGCATGGCGTTGACGGCACCGCACGAGGCCGCCGTGGTCACCGCCGCGAACAGCGACGAGGCTACGATCCCGAACCGGACCTCCTTGCCCTCCATGTTGCCGCCGGTCAGGCTGAAGGCGTTGAGGACGGGGCTGCCAGTGCTCTCGGCCCAGTAGACCACCGCGGTCCCGGCAAGGAACAGCAAGCCCATGGCGGCGAGGATCGCCCAGCCCTGGCGTTCGTCGCCGACCATGCGCCCGAAGACGTTGGTCATCGCCGCGCCGATGGCGAAGATCGAGACGATCTGGATGAAATTCGAGAGTGCGGTCGGGTTCTCGAACGGGTGGGCGGCGTTGGCGTTGAAGAATCCTCCGCCGTTGGTGCCGAGCATCTTGATCGCGACCTGACTTGCCACCGGGCCGACCGCGACGGTCTGCTTGGCCCCTTCCAGGGTCGTCGCCTCGACGGCACCGCCCAGGGTCTGCGGGATGCCCTGCCAGACGTAGAACAGCGTCAGCGCCATGCAGAGCGGCAGCAGCACGTAGAGGGTGGTCCGGGTGAGGTCGACCCAGAACGAGCCCACCGTGTTGGCGGAAGCCCGCGCGAAGCCACGCACCAGGGCAACGGCCAGCGCGATACCGGTGGCAGCGGACAGGAAGTTCTGGTGGGTCAGCCCCAGCATCTGCGTGAGGTACGACATCGTCGTCTCCCCGCCGTAGGACTGCCAGTTCGTATTGGTCACGAAGCTCGCCGACGTGTTGAAGGCGAGATCCGGCGCGACCGCAGACTGCCCGTCCGGATTAAACGGCAGCACCGCCTGGAAGCGCAGCAGCGCATAGAGGGCGAGGAAGCCCAGCACGTGGAACGCTAGCATCGACAGGGCGTAGGCCAGCCAGTGCTGCTCCTGCGCGGAGTTGATGCCTGCGACGCGGTAGAGACCGCGCTCGACGGAGGCGAGCACGGGCGAGAGGACGGTTCGCTCGCCCGTGAAGACACGGGTCATGTAGCCGCCCAGCGGTCGAGCGAGCGCCAGGACGACCGCGCAGAACAGCGCGATCTGGATCCAGCCGTTGATCGTCATGGAAGGTGTTCCTTCAGAACCGCTCGGGGCGGACGAGGGCGTAGGTGAGGTATCCGAGCAGCCCCAGGGTCACGAGGGCGCCAAGCGTCAGGTCGAGGGTCATGGCGGACCTCAGAAACGTTCGCAGAGGACGGCGTAGCCGGCGGCCAAGCCGAAGAAGGCGAGCCCCAAGGCGATGAAGGCGATGTCGAGCATGGTCGGTCCGTTCGGTTCGGGGGCCGATGCAAGACCGGTCTCGCCCGTGTCCAATGTGGACGCGAACCGCATTAGGGTTCGAGATGGAAGCGGAGACGACTTTATAAGGATTGTATTAGGATCACGGCGCTCGCCGCTCGGCCCCAAAACAACTGCAATGTAGTTCGGGGGTATGGCCAGGCGCGGGGCGAAGCGGAACTTCGTGCACCTGAGGAGCAGCGTGTCTGGCCTGACCAGGGGCATCAGGTCTTCCACGTCGGCAGTTCGGCCCGGACGACGCCATCGCCTCTGCGGCGATGACTGTGGAAGGCAATCCCGCATCCCCGATACCGGGACCGCAGACGCTGCAGGCATCCCGAGGATGAGGTCTGGCCGACGGTCCTGATTTTGTCGGGTCGGGTCGGGTCGGGTCGGTCGATGACGTCCATGGAAGCGGTTGCGCCACGCACCCTCTTGGGGCGGCCGGCGACGATACTCGAACCGGCATAAGGGTTCGAAAGGGAACGGGACAGGTCGAGATAAGGATTTGATATCGGCGGCTGAGCGAAGACCCCGCCACGTGTGCATATGACCGTCAGCGCGAACGAATGTTCGCTTTGAGAAACGGCCGGTCGAAAGTCTAATGACGAGTTTGAGTCGTAAACAGCTCGCTACTCCATCGGAAAACCGATCGTTTCGTGAACAAATTTTGAAGAGGATATTAAACATAAGTAATGGGGGATCGCGGCTCGGTCAGAGAAGTGTTGGCTGTTCACCCGTCGCCAGCGTCCTAAAAGTGGTCTTCCCTGGGGTATGACTTTGCGCCCTGTGGAGGATGCCATCATGGGACGGATGTAGCATACGGCTGAAGAGATCGTCGCGAAGCTGCTGGCTCAACGACCGCTCGTGCCTGCGTTTGCGGCCGGAGCGCCCCGATCACGTCTGGTCCTACGAATTCGTCGAGCACGGGACGCAAGTACCGGATGCTGAACGTCATCGATGAGTTCACCCGGAAGTGCTTGGCAATCCGGATCGCTCGCAAGCTGAAGGCGCTCGACGTACTCTCAGATCTATTAAATCTTCGTGGTGTTCCGGGGCATGTCTACTCGGATACCGGGCGGGAGTTTATCGCCAAAACTGTTCAGGGGTGGATCGCAGCGGTCGTCTCGAAGACCGCCCACATCGAGCCAGGCAGTCCGTCGAACAAAGCTATTACGAGAGCTTCAACGCAAAGATTTAGGATTAAATTCCTAATGGCGCAGTGTTCTACACGCTCAAGGAGGCCAGCGTCGTGATCGAACGATGGCAAAAGGACTACAACTGCTCATCAGAACACACATCTCGCTATGTCGTTGATGCGAAGAGGGATTGCTGCGCCGGATGCGGTACCGCGGGGTGTTTACCGCGGTTCAGAGCCACTTGCGCGAGGACCCGGGCAGCCGAGCCGTCGAGAGCGGCGCGGCTGAACACCCAAGGTCCGTCCGCGAGCGGATGTGCGGCATCGATCTCGCCCCGTTCCGCGGCCAGACGAAGGGTTCGTGCGGCAACGCCGACGCGCGCGGCGGCTTGGGTCAGGTTCAGCCAGGGCTCGTCGCCCTCCGCAGCCTCGCGGAACACTGGGATGCGGTACTGCGAGCGCAAGGCCGTGACGCGCTCGCGTGTGAAGCGGTTGCCGTGCCCCGTCCTCACGCCGTTACGGTTGAGCACGCCCGCGATCACGTCGTCCCGCGCGATCAGCGCCAGCGTGCGCACCGCTTCGATCACGTCGGTGGGCGTGCTGGTGCGCTGGCCGCGTCGCCGACGCGGCAGGCGGTGCTCGGTGTGGGCGCCGCCGACCCAATGCAAGGTGAGCACGATCTCGGCCTGCGCCTCGTCGAGGTCGGCGATTGCCTCATGGATCAGGGTGCGCACGATCCGCTTCTTGAGTCGCGCGTCCGTCGTGGACGCCGACCAGACGCCCTGCAGGTCCGCGGCGAGCGTTTCCATCGCGACCGGAGCAAGGGCGGGCGCGGGAGCGACCGCGTCGTGCTCGGCGACGCGCGTCTCGCAGGCGCCGACCCGGGACAGAGCCCGGTTCCAGCGCGCTTCGAGTTCGCCGGCGACCAGGCGGTTCTCGGGATCGGCGGCGTCGTACTGGCGGAAGGTGCGGTCGGCCGCGTAGCGCGCCGCCTCCAGGTCGCGCACCATCGCCTCGCGTGCCTCGTCGCGTCGCATGCTCGCCTGCGACTCGGCCGCCCGCGCCGCCGCGATCGCGCCCGGCTGCACCACGGACAGGAGGGCCGCCTCGACGACGTCATCGACGCGCAGGCCGCCGAAGGCGATGCAGTTCGGCTCCCCGTAGTCGATCCGCCCGCGCACGCAGGCGTAGCGCGGGATCTGACCCTTGGCTCCGGTGTACTGCACGCTCAGCTTGCGTCCGCAGCGCCGGCAGCGCAGCAGGCCAGAGAGCAGCGCCGCGCCGTGCTTGGGCGCGCCGCGGGAACTCATCGGGGCGTTCTCGCTCACCATCGCCCGGATCGCCTCCGCCCGCTCCCACTCCACGTAACCTTCATGCGCGCCCGGCTTCAACGCCAGCCACTCCGAGCGCGGCGTGCGCCGGGCCCGCGCCTTGGCGCCGGCCGCGTCGTAGCTGGCCGTGACGCGGCTTCGGCCGTAGGCGTAGGCGCCACCATAGGCCGGGTTGGCGATGAACTCGCGCAGCGTCGAGTAGCGGGGGCGGTGCCAGACGACCGGGCCGGCGTTGACGCGTGTCGGCAGGTCGAGCCCGTGCTCCAGGAACCACAGCAGGGCCTGACGCACGCTGCCCAACTCGGCCACCTTGTCGATGGCCAGCCGAATCGCGGCCTGCACGCGCCGATCGGGATCCATCTCAAGCCGGTCGCCGACCTTGATGAAGCCCACGGGCGCCGCGACCACGAGTTCGCCGCGGCGGGCCTTCTCATAGCGCGCAGCAAGCGAGCGCTGGCGCAGGAGGTCAAGCTCGTACTCGTTGAGGCTGCCCTTGAGCCCAAGGAGCAGCCGGTCGTTACCCAGGCGCGGCGCGTAGATCGTCTCCTGGTCGACGAGCAGGGTATCGACGACGCGGCACATCTCGACGAGCTGCTGCCAGTCACGGCTGTTGCGGGCGAAGCGGGAGACCTCGCGGGCGGCGACCGCGCCGACCTTGCCCAGGCAGACCTCGGCGACCATGCGCTCGAAGCCGGCGCGGAGCGTACCGCCGGCGGCCGAGCAGCCGAGATCCTCGTCGATGACCTCCACCTCGGCGAAGCCGAGGCCGACAAGGCGCTCGCGCATAGCGTATTGCAGGGCTTGGCTCTCGCGATTGTGCTGGACCTGATGCGCCGAGGACTGACGGACGTAGAGCACGGCTTTGCGGGCTCGATGCTGCGGGCCGATCTTCTCAGTGCTCATCGGCGCCTCCGGCTCGGACGTTCTGCTGCGAGGCTCTCTCGGTGTGAGCGAC
>NZ_BPRB01000185.1 GCF_022179685.1 Methylobacterium trifolii | reverse complement strand
CCCTCCCCCGCAGTGGGGGGAGGGACGCGCGCGGGTCAGATTCGCTCTGGTCGGAGCCTATCGAAACACCTGTCCCGGCCGCCGCGGCGAGAGACGGGCTCCCGCCATCAAGACCAAAAAGGAATCACCCCTGGTCCGTCAGGCGTGCCAGGGCCTCCCGCAGCTTCTCCAGGCGCGTGGCCTCGCTGTCGCGGCGCTCGCGGTTCTCCTCCACGACCTCCTCGGGGGCGCGGGCGACGAAGTCGGCGTTGCCGAGCTTGGCCTCGATCTTCCGGATCTCGGCGGCGGTCTTGCCCTCCTCCTTGCGCAGGCGCTCGACCTCGGCGGCCAGATCCACGATCCCCTCCAGCGGCAGGGCCGCGACCACGCCGCGCACCAGGAGCTGGGCCGAGTTCTTCGGCGCCGCGTCCGCGAAGCGGATCTCGGAGAGGCGGGCGAGCCGCGTCAGCGTCTCGCCCCAGCCCTCGATCCGGGCGCGGGTGGCGTCATCCGCGCCCACGAGCACGAGGGGGACCTGGGCGGCGGCCGGCACGCTGGTCTCGGAGCGGGCCGAGCGCACCTCGGAGACGAGGTCGACGATGAGTCCGACCTCGGCCTCGGCCTCCGGGTCGGCCAGGCGCGCGAGGTCCGGCCAGGGGGCGAGCGCCAGCAGGCCGCGGCCGGGAACCGCCTCGCCCTTGATCGCCCACAGCTCCTCCGTGAGGAAGGGCATGAACGGGTGCAGCAGCTTGGCGATCTGGTCGATCAGGAAGGCGACCGTCCCCTGCGTCTCGGCCCGGGCGCCGGGATCGACGCCCTCCCCCTGGAGCACCGGCTTGGCCAGTTCGAGATACCAGTCGCAGAACGAGTTCCAGACGAAGCGGTAGGCGGCGGCCGCCGCGTCGTTGAAGCGGTAGGCGGCAAGCGCCGCCTCGACCTCGGCCACCGCCCGGGCCGCTTCGCCGAGCGCCCAGCGGTTGACGGGCGCGCGCACGGACTCCGCCCGGAACTCCGGATCGAGGCGGCAGCAGTTGAGTTCGGCAAAGCGCGCCGCGTTCCAGAGCTTGGTCGCGAAGTTGCGGTAGCCCTCGACGCGGTTGACCGCGAGCTTGATGTCGCGCCCCTGCGCGGCCATCGCCGTGAGGGTGAAGCGCAGGGCGTCGGCGCCGTACTGGTCGATCAGGTCGAGGGGATCGACCACGTTGCCCTTCGACTTCGACATCTTGGCGCCGGCCGCATCCCGCACCAGGGTGTGCAGGTAGACCGTGTCGAAGGGCACCCGGTCGGTGAGCGCCAGGCCCATCATCATCATCCGGGCGACCCAGAAGAACAGGATGTCCTTGCCGGTCACCAGGGTGTTGGTCGGGTAGTAGCGGGCGAGTTCCTTCGTGTGTTCGGGCCAGCCGAGCGTCGAGAACGGCCAGAGGGCGGAGGAGAACCAGGTGTCGAGGACGTCCTCGTCGCGGCGCAGCTCGACGGCGCGCCCGTGCTTCTCCGCCGCCTGCGCCAGGGCCTGCGCCTCGCTGCCGGCCACGTAGACGCTGCCCTCCGCATCGTACCAGACCGGGATCTGGTGGCCCCACCAGAGCTGGCGCGAGACGCACCAGGGCTCGATGTTCGTGAGCCACTGGAAGAAGATCTTTTCGTAGTTTTCGGGGACGAACTTCGTCTGGCCGTCCCGCACCGCCTGGAGGGCGCGCTCGGCCAGGGGCTTGACGTTGAGGTACCATTGGTCGGTCAGGTAGGGCTCGATGACGACGCCCGAGCGGTCGCCGTGCGGGACCGCATGGGTGTTCGGCTCGACCAGGCGCAGGCGCTCCCGCGCCTCCATCAGGGCGACCACGCGCTTGCGTGCGGTGAAGCGGTCGAGGCCGTGCAGCGCCATCGCTTCGGGCTCGGGCTCGGCGTCCGCCAGGAAGTCGGCGTTGCCCTCGATCAGGATCTGCGCTTCGGCGTCGAGGATGTTGATCGGCCGGCAGCCGTGCCGGCGGCCGACCTCGAAATCGTTGAAGTCGTGGGCGGGCGTGATCTTGACCGCGCCGGTGCCCTTCTCGGGGTCGGAATATTCGTCCGCGACGATCGGGATCAGGCGGCCCACCAGCGGCAGGCGGACCTGCCTGCCGACCAGCGCCGTGTAGCGCTCGTCGTCGGGGTGCACGGCCACCGCCGTGTCCCCGAGCATGGTCTCGGGACGGGTGGTGGCGACGGTGATGATCTCTCCCGTCTCCGCGCCGGATGCGTCGACCACGGGATAGTCGAAGTGCCAGAGGTGGCCCTTCACCTCGACCTGCTGCACTTCGAGGTCCGAGATCGCGGTCTGGAACTTCGGGTCCCAGTTCACGAGGCGCTTGTCGCGGTAGATCAGCCCCTGCGCGTGCAGGTCCACGAAGGTCTTGGTGACGGCGGCCACCATCTGCTCGTCCGGGCCGCCGCGCTCGCCCATGGTGAAGCGCTCCCGCGACCAGTCGCAGGAGGCGCCGAGCCGCTTCAGCTGGTTGACGATGGCCCCGCCCGATTCCGCCTTCCAGGCCCAGACCGTCTCGACGAAGGCCGCGCGGCCGAGTTCCCGCCGGCCGGGCTTGCCCGCCTCCGCCAAGCGGCGCTCCACCACCATCTGCGTGGCGATGCCGGCATGGTCCATGCCGGGCTGCCAGAGCACGTCGCGCCCGCGCATGCGCTGGTAGCGGGCCAGGATGTCCTGCAGCGTGTTGTTGAGGGCGTGCCCCATGTGGAGCGTGCCCGTCACGTTGGGCGGCGGGATCATGATGCAATAGGGCTCGGCGCCCGCGCGCTCGGGGCGGCCGGCGCGGAAGGCGTCGGCGGCCTCCCAGGCTTGCCCGACGCGCGCCTCGACGGCGGCGGGGTCGAAGGTCTTGTCCATCATGGGGCGTACGGGCCGATCGGGCGTGTTCCGGGAAATCCGGCCCGCTTTCAACCCGTCATGGGGGTCCCGTCAACACGGGGCCACGCTCCCGCCCCTCAGCGGCCGCGGGAGACGCGCTCGATCTCGGCGCGCACCAGGCGCTCGACCACCACCGGCAGGTTGTCGTCGAGCCACGCCTTGAGCATCGGCCGGAGCATGTCCTTGACCAGGTCCTCCAGGGTGCGGGCGTTGTTGGTCAGCACCGTGTGGGCCAGGAGGTTGAAGGCCTGGTTCACGCTGGAATCCGTGGTGGCCGAGAGTAGCGGCTCGTCCATCGGGGCCGGCTCCGGCTCCGGCTCCGGAGCGCGGGCGGCGGGCCGGGGGGCCGGCCGCGGCGGCGGCGGGGGCTCCGGCTCGACGGCGATCGCGTCGAAGTCGATCTCCGCATCGCCGAAATCGATCGCGTCGATGTCGAGGGCGACCGGCTCGGGCGTCCTCTCCGGTGCCTTGGCCGGGGCCGGCTGCCGGATCACGGGCTCGGCGATCTCGGCGAGGTCGAGCACGTCCTCGGGCTCGGGGGCGGGCGCCCTCGGCGCGGGCGCCTCGGCGGGCTTGACCGCCTGGTCGTCGGCGATGATCCGCCGGATCGAGGCGAGGATCTCCTCCATCGAAGGCTCGTGCGCCTTCTCCGCCGCCTTGTCCTGAATCTTCGGGCTGGCTGCACTCATCCGGACGGTGCTCGGGAAGGACGTGGGCGGGAAGGCTTGCGGTGAGGCGGCCCGTCCTGGGCCGGATTCAGTATTTCACGCGGAATCGCGGGGGCAAGCGCAGCCGGAGCACAGTCCCGCGGGAAAACGTGCCGTGCGAACTGTTTCCGCAGGCCTTCGAATCTTCGGAGGCCGCGTCTGGCGGGCTCGTCGGACGGCCGCTCAGCGGCCGTCCGTGGTCCGCACGCCGAACCAGAGGTCCTTGACCTGGTCGAAATGCGTCTTCGGGCTGTAGGCGGCCACCGGCACCGCGGTGTAGCGGGCCGTGAGCCGGCCGATCGCCTGGACCACGCCGTAGGAGAAGATCACCCGGTCGCGCTGGGCGGTGATCAGGGCGACGCGGGCGTTCAGGAGTTCCTGCTGCGCGTTCAACACGTCGAGCGTCGTGCGCTGGCCGACGCGGGCCTCCTCGCGCACGCCGTTGAGCGCCACCTCGTTGGCCTGGACCTGGGCCTGCGAGGCGATCACCCGCGCCTTGGCCGCCTCCAGCCGTCCCCAGAAGTCGACGACCTGGGCGCGGACCTGGTCGCGCACGAACTCGGCCTGGATGCGGCTCTGGCCGACCGACTCCTTGGCCTGCCGGATCTGGGCGTATTCCTGGCCGCCCTGGTAGAGCGGGATGGTCAGGCGGCCGAGGACCGAGGCCGAGTAGCCGTTGGTGTTGGCCAGCGTCTGGTCGTAGGCCTGCTGCACGCCGCCCTGCACGCTGAGCGTCGGGTAGAGCGTGCCCTCGTAGACCTTCACCTGGGCCTCGGCCGCGTCCACCGCGTGCAGCGCCGAGAGGATGGCCGGATGCTCCTTCAGGCCGATGGTGATGGCCGCGTCGATGTTGGCCGGCACGTAGCGGTCCAGCGGCCGGCCCGGCGCGAGCTGGCGCGGCTCGACGCCGATGTTCTGGCGGTAGACGCCGATGCTGGTGCGCAGGGCCGATTCGGCCGCGCTCACGTCGGAGCGGGCGCCCGCCAGCCGCGC
>NZ_BPRB01000184.1 GCF_022179685.1 Methylobacterium trifolii | reverse complement strand
CTCGGCCTCGCCCTGGCGCAGCAGGCCGTGGTCGACGAAGACGCAGGTGAGCTGCTCGCCGATCGCCTCGTGGATCAGCACCGCGGCCACGGCGGAATCGACGCCGCCGGACAGGCCGCAGATCACCTTGCCCGTCCCGACCTGGTCGCGGATCTTGCGGATCGACTCGTCGCGGTAGGCGCCCATGGTCCAGTCGCCGGTGCAGCCGGCGATGTCGCGCACGAAGTTGCGGATCAGCAGGGCGCCGTGCGGGGTGTGGGCGACCTCCGGGTGGAACTGCACGGCGTAGTAGCCGCGCGCCGCGTCGGCCACCGCGGCGAAGGGCGCGTTCTTCGAGATCGCCACCGTGGTGAACCCGTCCGGCAGCTTGGTGACGCGGTCCCCGTGGCTCATCCAGACGGGGTAGCGCTCGCCCACGTGCCAGACGCCCTTGAACAGGGGGCAGTCGGACAGGACCTCGACCTCGGCCCGGCCGAACTCGGCATGGTGGCCGCCCTCGACCTCGCCGCCGAGCTGGGCCGCCATGGTCTGCTGGCCGTAGCAGATGCCGAAGACGGGCACGCCCGAATCGAACACAGCCTGCGGCGTGCGGGGGCTGGCCTCCGTCGTCACCGATTCCGGGCCGCCCGAGAGGATCACGCCCTTGGGCCGCCCCTGCGCGAAGGCCTCGCCCGCCTTGGTGAAGGGCACGATCTCGCAATAGACGCCCTCCTCGCGCACCCGCCGGGCGATGAGCTGCGTCACCTGGGAGCCGAAATCGACGATCAGGATTTTATCGTGGTCGGTGTTCATGATCGGGAGTTAGACGAGCCCTCGGGTCCGCGCAACGAAGCCCGTGCATGGCGATCGGTGCAGGCCACGCCTGCGCACCGCCTGCCTCCGGTCGAGGCACGCGTCATCCGGCCTTCGCGACACGTGCGGCGGCGCGGCGGGGAACGCGCGACATGGACATGGCGCCGCCATCATGAGAGCAGTCCGTGCCGGATTCGCGGCTCTCGCACGGCCCGGCTCGGATGCCGGGCAGGCGTGCGCGGTGTCCGCAGGGCGTCACGGGCCGCCGATCCCTCCGGCCGGTCGGTTGCTTGACTAACGGATTCGCGACCCCTAGCCGTCGCAGCCGATTTGAGATCAGGAGCATTTCATGAGCGGCAAGCGCGCGCTGATCACCGGCATCACCGGGCAGGACGGCGCCTACCTCGCGCAACTGCTCCTAGAGAAGGGCTATGCCGTCTCCGGGATCGTACGCCGCTCCAGCCATGCGGGCGTCTACGACCACCGCCTGAAATGGCTCGGCATCGCCAAGGACGTCAGCCTGCTGGACGGCAACCTGCTCGACCTGTCGAGCCTGGCCCGCTCGATCCAGGAGGTGCAGCCCGACGAGATCTACAACCTGGCGGCCCAGTCCTTCGTCACGGCCTCCTGGCAGCAGCCGCTGCTCACCGGGCAGGTCACGGGGCTCGGCGCGGTCAACCTGCTCGAATGCGTGCGCACCCTGCGGCCGGATGCGCGCTACTACCAGGCCTCCTCCTCGGAGATGTTCGGCCTGATCCAGGAACAGGTGCAGAGCGAGGCGACGCCGTTCTACCCGCGCTCGCCCTACGGCGTGGCCAAGCTCTACGCCCACTGGATGACGATCAACTACCGCGAGAGCTTCGGCCTGCACGCCTCGAACGGCATCCTGTTCAACCACGAGAGCCCGGTCCGGGGCGTCGAGTTCGTCACCCGCAAGGTCACGGACGGGGTGGCGCGGATCAAGCTGGGCCTCGCCGAGGAGCTGCGGCTCGGCAACATCGACGCCAAGCGCGACTGGGGCCACGCCAAGGACTACGTCCGGGCGATGTGGATGATGCTCCAACAGGAGAAGCCCGACGACTACGTCATCGCCACGGGCCGCACCACGACGGTGCGGGAGATGTGCGAGATCGCCTTCCGCCACGTCGGCCTCTCGATCGACGACCACCTCGTGATCGACCCGAAGCTGTTCCGCCCGGCGGAGGTGGACGTGTTGCTGGGCGATCCGGCCAAGGCGGAGAAGGCCTTCGGCTGGAAGGCGGAGATCACCCTGGAGACCATGATCCGCGAGATGGTCGACGCGGACCTCGCCCGACTTCGCAAAGCCGCCTGACCGGGCCGGGCGTGAGGCGCATCCTCGTCACGGGCGCGGCCGGCTTCGTCGGCCGCCACGCCGTCGCGGCCCTGGCGGAGCGCTTCGCGGGTACGGCGACGGTCGTGGGAATCGGCCGCGGCAGCTTCGGGTCCCTCCCGGAGGGTGCGGACTACAGGCAGTTGGACCTGCTCGACCAGGCGAGCCTCGCGACGTTCGTCGCGGCGTTCCGGCCGACCGACATCCTCCATCTGGCGGCCCTGTCGTCGGTCCAGCAGGCCGGCGACCTGCCCACGGAGACGTGGCGCGCCAACCTCGTCGGCCTGCTCAACCTGGCCGAGGCGGCGATGGAGATCGCGTCCCCGCCGAACCTCTTCTTCGTCAGTTCCGGGGAGGTCTACGGCCGGGCCTTCCTGTCGGGCGCCCCGCTCTCGGAGGAGACCGAACCGCAGCCGGTGGGAAGCTACCCGCTCTCCAAGCGGCTCGGCGAGCAGATGCTGCGCGACGTGCTGGCGAAATCGGACGCGAAGCTGATCGTCCTGCGCCCGTTCAACCATATCGGGCCGGGCCAGGACGAGCGCTTCGTGGTCGCCTCCTTCGCCGGACAGATCGCCCGGATCGAGGCGGGATCGCGCCCGCCCTGGATCGAGGTCGGAAACCTCTCGGCGAGCCGGGACTTCCTCGACATCGACGACGTGGTGGGCGCCTATCTCGGCCTGATCGCGCAGGTGGACGCCCTCGAGAGCGGGGCGGTCTTCAACATCTGCTCGGGCCTGCCCCGCACGATCGAGAGCGTGCTCGCGGACCTGCGGGCGATGGCGCGGGTGCCCTTCGAGGTCCGGATCGCGCCCGACAGGATGCGGCCGTCCGAGATCGCCGTCGCCGCGGGCGATGCGGGCCGCCTGACGGCCGCGACCGGCTGGCGGCCGGCAGCAGTCTGGAGCGAGACCCTGTCCCGCGTGCTGGCGGATGCCAGGGCCCGGGCGGCCGAGCCCGGCCGGCCGTGACGGATGCGCGGCCCCGGGGAACCGGCGCGGTCCCGGCCGCGGCCCTCCGTCCGACGTTCAGGATCACCGTCCGCGAGACGGGGCGCCGATGACGACGGACGGCGACGCCGCATCGCATCACAGCGGGGTGTCGGGTCGACTGGTCCGCATCTCGGACAGGATCGTGGTCTGCCGGATCGATCACCTGTCGTCGTTCGCGATCCCGCTCTCCGTCCGGGAGCCGGAGGCCGTCGCGCTGGTCGGCTGGTCGATCGTCGCCCGCCGCGACGGGCAGTCGGACACGCTCTCCTACCTGCTGGTCCTGCGCTGCGCCGGGCCGGATTTCCTTCCGGATGCGCGCAGCATCGTCCTGACGACGCATGTCAGGGATTTTCGGATCGGGATCGAGGACGGCGACGAATCCGGCCTGTCGCCCGGCGAGTGCGCGGCCCTGGCGCACGCCGTCCTGGCGCTTCCCGCCGCCCCGGCCGACGGGATGCCGGACCTGCTCCGCTTCGTCGCCCCGGCCCTCGACGCCCTGGTCCTGGCGGATGCCGGGACCGCGGTCCCGCTGACGAGGGCGGGGCAGGGTCTCCTCCTCGCCGAGGGCTTCGTGCCCGAGATGCTGCTCGTGCGCTCCGGCGACGGCTACGTTCGATTCCCGGTCAGGCGCGCGACCCTGCGCTTCGGCGAGGCGCGCACCGTGGAGATCGCGTTCGCGCCGGACTGGTCGCCGGCCCTGCTGCGGGACGCGGCGATCCTGGTCGGCGGCGGCGTCCATCGGGTGGGCTGCCTGCGAAGCGGGACGGAATCGTGATGCCCGAGGCCGGCGGGCGGACCGTCCTCGTGCTCGCGCCGATGCCGCCGTTTCCGACCATCGCCGGCAACCGCCGCCGGCTGCTGGCGGTCTGCGAGATGCTCCGGCGCGGCGGCTTCTCGGTCGACCTCGCCTATTACGCCCACGAGGATCAGGTCTATCGCCGCTTCGGCCAGCACCCGCCGACCGATCACGTCCGGATGGCGCAGACCTTCCGGCGGGTCTTCCGGATCGAGCCGCCGGGCGCGATCCGCCTCAGGACGGGGGCTCGGGTGTTCGGGATCGACGACTGGTGCCCCGCCGCGGTCGGCGCCTTTGTCGCCAGATACTTCGCCGGTCAGCCGGACACCTGCGCCCTCGTGGTCAACTACGTGTTCCTCTCGCGCTGCCTGGAGGCGGTGCCGCCGGGCGTGCTGACGCTGATCGACACCCACGACCGCTTCGCCGACCGCCAGACGATGTACCGGCCCTTCGGCATCGCGCCGAGCTTCTTCTACACCGACCGGGAGAACGAGGCCGCCGGGCTCGCGCGCGCCGACCTCGTGCTGGCGATCCAGGAGAACGAGGCGGCCTATTTCCGCGCGATCACGGACCGGCGGGTGCTGTCCCTGCCGCCGCGCCTGCCCCGGCAGCGCCCGTCCGCCGCGCCGCCGCGCATCCGGCGCCTGGGCTTCATCGGTCACGGGAACGACGCCAACCTCCTGTCGATCCAGGCCTTCGCCCGGCTCTGGGGCCAGGGCTGGGCCCCAGGCCTGCCCGACCTCCTCATCGCCGGCGAGATCGGCAGAAGCCTCGGGTTCGGCTCGGGGCCGGGCATCCGCGTGACCGGCCCCGTCCCGCGCCTCGAGGACTTCTACGACGCGGTCGACGTGGTGGTGGCGCCGATGCTGATCGGCACGGGCCTCAAGATGAAGGTCGCCGAGGCCCTGTCGTTCGGCCTGCCCGTGATCGGGACCGCGATGGCCTTCGACGGCTTCGCCCCCCGGGCCGAGGCCCACCGCCTGTCGAGCGTCGAGGCGGTGCGGGACACGGTCCTGGCGCTGCGCAACGATGCGGCGGGTCTCGCCGCCCTCGCCGCCGAGAGCGAGGCGCTGTTCGTCCGGTTCGATGCGGCCTCAGGGGAGGCGGAGGCCGCCTGCCTCGCCGCGCTGCGAGCCTGCCCGGCCGGCCGGTCGATGGAGCCGGCGGCGCCTCCGGAAGCCGCCGACCGGCCCCCTGTCACGGCCTGCCTCGGTCCGGTGACGGTCACCTGCGAGCGCTCCCTGCGCTCCCTCGTCCAGGCCGACGAGGCCCTCGGCACGCTCGTCCTGACCGAGAGCGGGCCGGATCGCGAGGCCGCAGCCGCCGATTCGCCGGTGCGCCGCCGCTGGTTCGCCCGCCCCGCCCGACCGGGCGACGGGCCGGGCCTCGACCGGGCGGCCCTTGCCGGGCTCGTGGGGGACGCCCGGTGGTCCCCCTCCCCCGAATGGGTCCGGGCCCGGTCCCTGCCGGGTGCCGTACGCGAAGCCCTCGCCCTGCTCCTCGTCGGGGCCGTGGCGGACTGGACGAGCGCGGGAAGCCTCGTCGGACGCGCCGACGGCCGCATCGACGTGCGGGCGCACCTGCCGAGCTTTCTGCTGGCCGGGGAGCATCCGGCCGCCCTGTTCCTCACGGCCTCGGCCGGGAACGCCGCCGTCGAGTGCGCCTTCTGGAGCGCGACGCCACTTCAGCGCCCGCTGCGCCTTTCGCATGAGGGCTCCCCGCGCATCGACCTCTGCCTCGTGCCCGCGCTCCTGACGCTGGAGGCCGCCGACGCGGATCGCGGCCGGGCGGATCGGATCGAACCGGGCCGGCTCCTGTTCCTCACCGACGACCTCGTCGGCCGGATCGAGATCCGAGGCGGCCGGCCGTGAGAGGCCCGCGCCGCCATTGCCAGGCTCGGATGCGGCGCCCATTGATCGGACGCGGGACACGGTTCGGAACGGGATGACGGAGAGGCTGCAAGAGCTTGCGACGCGTGATGCGGCAGCGCCGGCCCGCGACCGGCGGCCGGGCGCGGGATCGCGGATCGACGACCCCTTCCGCCTTCGCGTGCTCTACGTGGACGACAGCGTCCCGCACATCGACCTGGGGAGTGGGCTGCCCCGCGCCAACTTCATCGTGAACGCGATGGCGCAACTCGGCTACGTCGTGACCTTCTACCCGGTCTTCGAAGCCGATGGCGGGGCGGACGATCCCTACCGCGACCTCGACGCCTCCATCGAGATCCTGGAACCGTCCGAGGACGCGGGCATGCGGCGCCTCGTCGAGGACGGGGCCGGGCGCTACGACGTTCTCTGGGTCAGCCGGCCGCACAACATCGACATGGTCTGCCGGGTCCTGGCCGATGCGGGCACCACGGCGCGCGCCTTCGCCCGCTCGCGGGTGATCTTCGATTCGGAGGCTGTGTTCGCGGTGCGCGACTTCATCGCCGGGACCATGGCTGACGGATTCGGCACCGGGGCCGCCCTGATGCGCGCGATCGCCCGCGAGACCCGCAATTTCGGACAGGCCGACCACGTCGTGACGGTCTCCGAGGCCGAGGGCCGGCTTCTCTCCGCCTGCGGTATCGGCAACGTCTCGGTGCTCGGCCTCGCGCTCCGGCGCCTGGGCGGGAAGCCGCCCGGCTTCGAGGGGCGCGGCGGCTTCCTGTTCATCGGCTCCCTCGCGCAGGAGGATCAGCCGAACGTCGATTCCCTCGAATGGCTGCTGCGCGAAGCGTGGCCGGCCTTGCGCCTGCGCCTGCCGGAGGCGGTCCTGACGATCGTCGGCGAGGTGGCGCCCGCGATCCGCCGGCGCCTGAGCCGTCCGAGCGTCGCGGTGCTGGGCCGGGTCACGGACGCCACCGCCCTGTTCGACCGCGCCCGCGTCTGCATCGCCCCCACCCGCTACGCCGCCGGCATCCCGCACAAGGTCTACGAGGCCGTGACCCGCGGCGTGCCTCTCGTGCTGACCCCGCTGCTGGCGGAACAGGTCGGCTGGCCGGAAGGGACGGGATACCTCACGCGCGACTGGCGGGACCCGGACGCCTTCGCCGCGGCGATGGCCCTCCTGCACGAGGATGCCCCCACCTGGACGCGGCTCCAGGAGCGGGGCCTCGCGCAGGTCGGCGCGGATTGCGAGCCGTCCGGCTATCGGGCGGCCCTGCGCCGCCTCTGCGAGGCGCCGACCTTCGCATGAGACGCTTCCCGCTGGGGCCGCGCGCGGTCCGTCTCGCGTCCGCTCTCTATCGCCGCGCCACCATCGGGCGGGTGCCGAAGCTGTTCGACGAGACGTTCTACCTGCGCATGAACCGGGACGTCGCCCGGTCGGGAATCGACCCGTTCCTGCACTACGTGCTGCGCGGTGCCGACCAGGGCCGCAACCCCGCGGCCGATTTCGATACCCGCTTCTACCGCGAACAAAGCGGCCCGACGGGGCTCGATCCCCTGCGGCACTACCTGCGCCTCGGGGCGGAGGCGGGGCACGATCCCAACCCCGGCTTCAACAGCATCTGGTACGCCAGCCATCATGCCGACGTGGCGCGCAACGGGGCCAACCCGCTGCTGCACTACCGCACGCACGGGAAGCAGGAAGGGCGACCGACCAGCCGCTCGGCCTTCGGTTCGCCCCTGCCGCACATGCTCCGGGGGGTGGCCGCGCACCACATCCTGGACCTGCCGGGCGAGACCGTCGAGCCGTTCGAGGTGCACCTGCACCGCGACCTTCCGGTCCGGGCCTGCACCGATCCCGTCCGGCGCCTCTGCGTCTTCATGCGGCTGACCGATGCGGAGATCGCCGGCCTGACGGACGCCTTCGAGACGTTTTCGAACGGGAGCCTGGAGCGCCTGTCGCTGGAAATCGATCCGAGCCATCCTCCGCACCCGCAGAGGCCGACCCTGCTCGCAACCCTGGAGCACGGCTATCGCGGGAAGGACCAGGAGACCGGGACCGTGCTGGTCCGCTACGCCGAGGCGCAGCTATGGGACCTGCGCCCGAGCCGGCCGCGCATCGCCGCGATCCATGCGGGTGGAAGCCTGGCGTTTCGACGCGGTCTCTGATGGGCCAGTCCTGCGGAGGGTCAGGGCGCCTGCGGCAGGTTCAGGACCGGTATATATCGCGCGCGCGTCTCCCTCCCCCCTCTGCGGGGGAGGGTGGCCCTCGCCTCAGCGAGGGTCGGGAGAGGGGAGCGACGATGCCGGATA
>NZ_BPRB01000183.1 GCF_022179685.1 Methylobacterium trifolii | reverse complement strand
CCCATGGTCCAGTCGCCGGTGCAGCCGGCGACTGGACCATGGGCGCCTACCGCGACGAGTCGATCCGCAAGATCCGCGACCAGGTCGGGACGGGCAAGGTGATCTGCGGCCTGTCCGGCGGCGTCGATTCCGCCGTGGCCGCGGTGCTGATCCACGAGGCGATCGGCGAGCAGCTCACCTGCGTCTTCGTCGACCACGGCCTGCTGCGCCAGGGCGAGGCCGAGGAGGTCGTGCGCCTGTTCCGGGACCACTACAACATCCCGCTCGTCCACGTGGAGGCGCAGGACCTGTTCCTCGGGGCGCTGGAGGGGGTCAGCGACCCGGAGGCCAAGCGCAAGACCATCGGCCGCCTGTTCATCGACGTGTTCGAGGCCGAGTCGAAGAAGATCGGCGGCGCGGCCTTCCTGGCGCAGGGCACCCTGTATCCGGACGTGATCGAGAGCGTCTCCTTCACGGGTGGTCCGAGCGTCACCATCAAGAGCCACCACAACGTCGGCGGCCTGCCCGAGCGCATGAACATGCAGCTCGTGGAGCCGCTGCGCGAACTGTTCAAGGACGAGGTCCGGGTCCTGGGACGTGAACTCGGCCTGCCCGAGGCCTTCGTCGGGCGCCATCCCTTCCCCGGTCCGGGGCTCGCCATCCGCTGCCCCGGCACGATCACGGTCGAGAAGCTCGACGCCCTCCGCAAGGCGGATGCGATCTACCTGGAGGAGATCCGCCATGCCGGCCTCTACGACACGATCTGGCAGGCCTTCGCGGTGATCCTGCCGGTGAAGACGGTCGGCGTGATGGGCGACGGGCGCACCTACGACCATGTCTGTGCGCTGCGTGCCGTCACCTCCGTCGACGGCATGACCGCCGACTTCTACCCCTTCGACATGACCTTCCTCGGCCGCGTGGCGACGCGCATCATCAACGAGGTGAAGGGCATCAACCGCGTGACCTACGACATCACCTCGAAGCCCCCCGGCACGATCGAGTGGGAGTGAACCGGGCCCATCCGACAGGCGTGATTGCCGCTCTGCGTGCGGCGGCCCTGCACCGATCGTCGAACGGCGCCACGGCCGCGACCGGTTCCGTATCAACGCGGAAAGGGATGGTGACAGCGCGGATACCGGTCATCGCGCTGCCCCGCGTATCGGATTGACGACCCGGATATCGCGAAAATCCTTTTCGTTGTCGGTGACGACGGTGCAGCCGTGCGCCTCGGCCACGGCGGCGATGATCGTGTCGAGGGCGCTGCGCGGCCGGCCCTGTGCCTTGCCGGCCGCCATCAGCCGCGCCCAGATCAGCCCGGCCGTCTCGTCGAACGCCAGCACGCGGCCGGCGAAGAGCGCCTGCGGACCTTCCGGCCCGGAGAACCATGCTTCGAGCCGATCGCGGCGTTTGCCGGGCGGTTTCTCCAGAATCCCCCGGCGGATTTCGGCGACGGTCAGAGAGGCGATGAAGAGGTCTTCGTCGTTCCGCTCGCCCATCGAGGCGAGCAGGGATTCCGACGGGGCCGGTTTGCTGATGTCGCTGATGATGTTGGTGTCGAGCAGGTAGCGCATCAGACCTCGACGTCGCGCCCATCGTCATAGACACGGACGAGGTCGAGGTCGGCACCCAAGAGGGGAGAGCGTCGCAGCGCGGCCAGGATTCCGCCCTTCCTCGACGGCTCGCCGCCGATGGTCCGGCTCACGGCCGCGCGGAGACGCGAGGCCTCCGGACCGTCCTCCGCGAGACGACGGGCCAGGGTCCGTATGAGGTCGCGGTCCGCGTCCCGGGCCAGCACTTCGAAGCGCGCGAGGCCGCGCTCGCTCAAGCGGGACCGATAGCTTTGGATGGCACGCTTCTGCGATTCGCCCACGGTCGTCCCCCGGATATCTCCAGTCCTATATCCGCACGGTGCGGCGCTTCAAGGAGGGCGCCGGAAAGCCGCCCGGATGACATGTCACGCAATCCTCGATAATCGAGTCGCCTCCAACGCCGCAGGCTCGCAGGCCGAGACTACTGTACTTCGCGATCGAACCGTACCGGTGCGGTCGTCACGCCGCCGACCACGATCCACCCGGAGCTCGACGATGGCGGACAGGCCCCGGATCAGGATCACGCAGATCCAGGATTACAGGTTCACGGTGGATTTCGGAGCGTCCCTGTCGGACCTTCGCGTCGACGAGGCCGAGCCGATCGGCGAGGGCGCGGGGCCGTTTCCGGAGCAGATGCTGATCGCGAGCGTCGCCAACTGCCTGTGCGCCAGCATGGTCTTCGCGCTGGGCAAGTACCGGCAGGATTGCGGGGGGCTGGAGGCGGAGGCCTCCTGTCGGGTCGACCGCAACGCCGAGGGCCGCCTGCGCATCTACGGGATCGACGTGCGGATCGGGCTCGGGGCGCGGATGGCCGACATGGACCGGATCGACCGGGTGATCGCGCAGTTCGAGCGGTTCTGCACCGTCTCGGAGAGCGTGAAGGTGGGCATCCCCGTTCTCGTCACGGTGCATGACGGGGACGGCCTGCGCCTGAACTGACGCCTGCAAGGCCTGAGCCGGAGACGGAGAGCCCGACGATGAATCGCGATCCTGCACGAAACCCGGAAGACCTGGCCCGGCTGTTCAACGCGCGTGCGAATGCGGGGGACGTGGAGGGACTCGTCGCGCTCTACGAACCGGAGGCCGTCCTCGCGGCCGGGGCGGTGGTGGCCACGGGTCATGCCGAGATCGCCGCGTTCTACGCCGACCTGCTGGCGCGCCGCTCGCACTTCCCGCCCGTCGAGGAACTGGCGCCGATCCGCAACGGCCGGCTCGCCCTGACCTTCGCCCGCTCGCAGAACGGCACCCTCTCCGTCGAGGCGGCCCGCCAGCAGGAGGACGGCACCTGGCTCTGGGCCGTCGACCAGCTGAAGATCCGGCCGATCGAGGCCGGGCGCGACTGAGCCGCATCAGGCACTCATGCCGCCCTGCGAGACCGCGATCTGGATCAGTTCGGCCTGGGAGCCGGCGCCGAGCTTCCGGCGCATGCTGGAATTGGCGTTGATGACGGTGCGGTAGCTCACCGAGAGGGTGTCGGCGATCGCGGCGTAGGACCTGCCCCTGCTCAGGAGCGACAGGATCTGCAACTCGCGGGCGCTGAGGCGGGCCAGCGGCGCGTGGCGGCCGCCGGCATTGAGCATGGCGACGTCGGTGGCGAGCCGGTGCTGGAGGTAGCCGCGGCCGGCGCGCACGGCCTCGATGGCCTCCAGGAAGGTCGCCGTGCCCGCATCCTTCAGGACGAAGGCGAGCGCCCCGCTCTCCAGCGCCCGCGAGACGATCACCGGGTCGTCGTGCATGCTGAAGGCGAGGATGCGGGTGGCAGGCTCCAGGGCCCGGATGCGGCGGATCAGGGAGAGGCCGGAGAGGCCGTCGTCCCGGAAGTTCAGGTCGGTGACGACGATGCCGGGGCGGTAGCGGTGGAAGGTCCGGTAGCCGGAGACGATGTCGGCCGCCTCGTGCACCAGGGCGACGCCCGCCTCCTCGGCCAGCCGCCGGAACCCCCGGAGCACGATCGGGTGGTCGTCGACGATCAGGAGGTCGTCGGCGGCCGGCGGGCGGCGGTCCGTGGCGCGCGCGGCCGTCATGGGCGCGCCTGTGGGTTACGGCCGGCGAGCTGCCCCAGGGCGGCGGCGTGGTCGTTCCCCTGCGCGCGGGCGTTGAAGTAGTGCTGGCACATCTCGCCGTAGAGGCTCTTGTGCCGCCCGCGCGCCGCCGCGATCCCGCCGAGGCCGTCCAGGATCGCCCGGGCCGGCTCGCGCTTGCCGACCTCGGCCAGCATCTGCTCCAGTTGGGCGGTGCGGTTGGCGATCATCCGCGGGTCCTCGATGAAGCCGTCCTTCGTCCGGGCGAGGGCCTCCTGCAGGGCGCGCACCTCGGGAGCGTCGGCCGGGAGCGGCCGGCCCGCCTCGCGGCCCGCGAGCCAGCGGGCCGGGTCGGTGGCGTCGGTATGGCCGAGCCAGGCCGGCAGGGCGCCCTCCGTCGTCGTCGCCACGACCGCCCCGTCCTCGCCCCGGCCGGCCTCCTCGCCCCGGTCGCAGGCCGGTAGCGCCAGCACCGCGCAGAGGGCGAGGACGCGCCTCATCGCACCGTCTCCTGCGCGGCCACGAGGCTGCGCGGCCCCTCCGCCACCGGGATGCGGGCGGTCTCCTCGAGGGTCGCGAGGTCGATGACCGAGACGTCGTCCGAGAACCAGTTCGCCACGTAGGCCCGCCCGCCAGAGACCGCGACGCCTTCGGGATAGCGCCCCACCGGCACGGTCGCGGCGAGCCGCAGCGTCCGCGCGTCGAGGACGGAGACGGTGCCGGCATGCTGGTTCGTCACCAGGATGCGGCCTCCGTCCGGGCTGACGGCCACGCCGTAGGGCATGGCGCCGACCGGCACCGTGGCCAGCACGCGCAGATTTCCCGTGTCGATCACGCTGAGGTCGTTGCTGCGCACGTTGGCCACGTAGAGCCGGTCCTCGGCCGGGCTCAGGGCCAGGGCGAAGGGCGCCTCGCCCACGGCAACGGTCGCGATCCGCTCCATCCGTTCCGCATCCACGACGCTGACCTGGCGGCTCTCCCGGTCCGCGACGTAGAGGCGCCCGCGCCGGTCGAGCACGACGCCGGCCGGGTCGCGCCCGACCGCGACCGTGGCCTCCACCACCCCGGTCTCGGGCGAGAGGCGGCTAACCCGGTCGGCCGACCAGTCGCCGACGTAGACGCTGCGCCCGTCCGCGGACGCCGCGAGGCCGAAAGCCTGGCCCGCATAGGGCAGGCGGCGCAGGACGCCCCCGCTCACGGCGTCGAGCACGGTGATCGCCCGTCCGTCCGGGTGGCTGAGGTAGAGCCGGCCGGCCCCGGCCGCGACCGTGGCGGGGGCCGCCGCCACGGCCGTCGTCGCATGCACGGCATCGCCCGCGGTCTCGATCCGGGTGAGGGACGCGCCCTGCTGGCTCGCCACGAAGACCGTGCCCGCCCGCGCCGGGGCGCAGGCCAGGGGGTACGCGAACAGGCAGGCGAGTGCGAGGCGGAGGGTGAGGACCGTCATTGCGTCGGCTGGCCCTCCAGCTTCGCCTTGAGGCCCTTGAGGCCGTCGCCGAAGAAGCGGTTCATCGCCGCCTTGCCGGCCGCGTCGCTCAGGTCCTCGGGCGGCTCGTTGCCGGTGTCGCCGCGGTAGAACCGGCCCATCCATTCGACCTTGGAGCCCTCGCCCTCGGGCGTGACCGTGAGCGTGGCGGAGTAGGACGAGACCGGCAGCGCCTTCAGGTCGGGCTCGGACATCCGGTAGGAATAGGTGCGCCCCTCCGCCTTCCACTCGTCGAGGCTCTCGGTGAGCGTGCCGCCGGCCTTGAGGGTGAGGGTGCGCGTGCCGCCCTCCGCGTTGCCGCCCGAGCCCTCGGCCTTGGCCACCTCCGGGTGCCACCGGCCGATGCTCGCGAAATCGCCGACGAGCGTCCAGACCGCCTCGGGCCCGGCCTTGATCGTGATCGACTGGACGACCTTCTGCGGGGTCGGGCCGTGGGCCGTCGCCGCGGTGGCGAAGGCCAGCAGCAGGGTCGGCACGGTGGCACTTAGGGCGGTCTTACGCATGGATCAGGCTTTCCTGGGGGACGGCGCGGCGACGGAAGGGTTCGTCCGCGCAGGCTGCGGAGGGGCAGGGCGACTGCGGAGCGGCGAGGCGAGGAGGGCGGCGAGCACGAGGAGCAGGGCCGCCCCGCCGAGGACGGGGCGCGGGTCGAGGCTGCCGGGGCGCGGGCGCGGGGTGGCGGCCGTCGAGAGGGGGTCCGCCAGGCCGCCGGGGCCTTCGAGGTGGGCGTAGGCGAGGCCCGTCTGCGCGGCCAGGGCCCTGAGGTGGGCCTCGCGGACGGCGGAGAGGTGCTCGGTGCCCTTGGCCGCCGAGGCGCCGAAGGGGGCGTTGCGCGGATTGTAGCCCTCGCGGGTCTCGGCATCGGCCGGCGGCGGCCCGAAGCGGTTCTCCTGCTGCACGTCGGCCTCGCCGACGAAGCCGGTCTCGCGGCCGCGGTCGTCGAATTTCGGGATCGGGGACAGGGCGTAGCCGCCGGCCCCCACGATCAGGCCGCGCACCGCGCCGGGCCGGCCCTCGAAGGCGGGCAGGCTCCCCGTTGCCGGCAGAGGCGGGGTCTCCTGGCCGTCCGTGACGAACAGCAGGTCGGTGCCCAGGTCGGCGGCCATGGCGATGGCGCGGTGGAGACCTGCCGTCACGCGGCTGTCGCCCTCCCAGGCCATGCGCCAGTCGAGCGCCGCGAGCGCCCCGTCCAGGGGGGCGAAGTCGGCGCAGACCTCGATCGGCGTGAACAGCAGGAACGGCCGGCGCTCGGTGAACAGGCCGAGCGCCACCTGCGATCCGCAGGGCAGGCCGGCCACGAGCCGGCGAAGCGCCGCCTTGGCGGTGTCGAGGCGGCTCACGGGTCTTCCATCGGCCACGTAGTCGCGCACGCTCATGCTGCCGGTGATGTCCACGACCGCCAGCACCGCGACGCCGTTCCGGGTCAGGGGCAGCGAACGCGCGAGGATTGCCGCCAGGGCGAGCGCGAGGGCGATGAGGAGGGCCCGGCAGCGCGGGTCGCGCAGGTTGCGGGCCAGCGGGAACGGGGTCACGGCCCGCCCCGCGGCTGGCCGGGGATGTCGGTCCAGATCTTCTTCGGCTCGGCCTGCAATTCGTCGCCGGTCCTGCGGTCGAAGTCCGGGTAGTCGCGGATCAGGCGCGAGGCCACGTCCAGGTTGAGCTTGGCGTCCCAGAAGTCCGGCCGGGCCTGGAGGGCGCGGCGGTAATCCTGGCGGGCGAGCGTCACCTGGGGGCCGGCCCTGTCGAGGTCGCTGGCGGTGAGCAGGGCGAAGGCCTGGCGCATCCGGGCGTTGGCCACCGCGTAGCGGGCGCGGGCGGCGGCCTCGACGGCCTCCTGCCGCTCGATGGCCTCCACCAGGGGCTCGGTCTCCTCCAGCCGGCCGCGCTGGGCCAGGAACCGGACCCGCGCGAGCAGGAGGGCTGCCGGCGCATCCGGCGCGACGGCGAGGTCGCGGCCGGATTCGAGGGCGGCGATCCGCGCGTTGGTGCCGGCGGCGCGCCAGGAGGCGAGGCCGAGGCCGAGGGCGGCGATTGCGAGCAGGATCGGCAGGGCGACGAGCAGGTGCGGGCGGGCACGGCGCCAGCCTCGCGCGATCCGCCGGCCCGTGCCGGCCGGCAGGGCCGCATCGTCTCGGGCCTGGGCCGGCGCCGTCATGCCGCCTCCTTCACGGGCAGCGCGTCGGCCGGGGACGCTCCGGCCACCGATGCCGGCAGGGACCGGGAAAAATCGGCTTCGGCCAGCTTGGCCAGCACGAGCAGGGCCAGCCCCAGGGCGGCTGCGGCGTAGGCGTAGGCGGTCAGGTCGCGGCGGGGGCGCTGCTCGGTGTAGGGGATCGGGTCGCGCTCCAGGGCCTCGATCTGCCGGATCGCCCCGGCCACGGCCTCGGCCCCCTCGGCCTCGAAGGCGCGGTAGGGCACGCCGAGGCTCCTGAAGAACAGGTCGAGGTGGCGCTCGGGCGCGGCCTGGGGCGTGTCCTCGCCGACCGGCCGGTCGCGGATCGAGGGGGAGCCCTGGGTGCGCAGGAACAGCCAGTAGAGGTTGGGCCGGACCTTGGCGAAGGCCGCCCGCAACTGCCCCTGCACCCGCGGGTCGATCACGGCGGCGCCGTCCGGATCGAGCCGGTGGTCGCCCTGCGGGTTCGAGGTCGGGTCCGCAGGCCCCGGCGGCTCGGGCGAGAGCCCGGCGGCGGCACGCGCCAGGAAGTCGCGCAGGTCCGCGTCCGCAGGCTGGCTCACGCCGCCTCGGCCGGCGCGAT
>NZ_BPRB01000182.1 GCF_022179685.1 Methylobacterium trifolii | reverse complement strand
TTCATAACACGCTCTAGGTTCGTTCATCTCATGCTCTGTGTTGCGGCCTTGTCGCGAAGGCCCAAAGCCGCAACAGCTTGTGGGTCGCGGCTCAGTCGCGCACCACCACCTTCGTGCCGACGCGGGCCCGGTCGTAGAGGTCGACCACGTCCTTGTTGGTCATGCGGATGCAGCCGGAGGACACGGCCGCGCCCATGGTCTCGGGCTCGTTCGAGCCGTGGATGCGGTAGAGCGTGGAGCCGAGATAGAGGGCCCGCGCCCCGAGCGGGTTGTCCTGGCCGCCGGCCATGTAGCGCGGCAGGTCCGGGCGTCGGGCGAGCATCTGCGCCGGCGGGCGCCAGGCCGGCCATTCCTTCTTCATCGTCACCGTCTTGGTGCCGGACCAGGAGAAGCCCTGGCGCCCGACGCCGACCCCGTAGCGGACCGCCTCCCCGCCGGGCAGCACGTAGTAGAGCCGGCGCTGGCGCGTCGAGACCACGATGGTGCCGGGCTTCTCCGCCCCCTTCCAGGCCACCGTGTCGCGGGGGATCGCCTGGGTGCGGAAGACGTTGAGGAAGTCGGCGATCGGCCCGGAATCCAGGGGGTTGGCCCCGGCGGGGCCGGCGCCCAGAGCGAGCCCGGCGGCGACGAGGGCCGCGAAACGCTTCGACATGGTGTCCTCCTGGATGCCCGTGTTCGTCCGGGCCGTGGCATCGTCGGCCGCCGGGACCGGGCTCGATGACCATTGCTTGGCGGCGGCGATGGGGCGGTCAACCGCCGCGAGGACGGTGCCGCCGCGCCTGTGGGATTTTCGCGACACCCTCGCCCGCGACGAGAGCGGGATCGGCGTCGGCGGATCGCGAAATGGTTCCATCCGGACGGCCGCGGCATGGCTGACAGAGTGTCGCAGGCGATTGCGCTGCGGTGCGGCAAGCCCCTACTCTGGTAACCGTGACACCGTTTCCGACACCAGACATGGCCCGCCGCGAGGCCGCCCTCGGCGACCATGCGCTCGCCGTGCTGATGGCCGGCCTCGTGACCCTGGCCCTGTTCCTGCTCACCGGCCTGCCCGAGGCGCGGCCCGGCGGCCTGGCCTCGCGGCACACCGGCAGCGGTCTCGTCCTCGCCGCCGGGCCGCGCGCGGCCGCGACGGTCGCGGATGCGGGCCGCCGCCTTCCCCGCGCCGCCCTCGTGACGGTCGCCGAGGCCGACGATCCGGCTGGCGAACCGCGGGCGGCGGCGCCCGCATGCGTGCCCGTCCCGCAGAGGCGTGCCGCCGCCTGTATCCGCCCGGCGGCCGACGGCCCCCTGCCCGCGCCGGCCGGCCGCCTTCCCGAACGGCCGCCCCGCCTCGCCTGAGCCGACCGTGCGGTTCGCGAAGGACGCCGAGCCGCCGCGGCCTGCGCGGCCCGTCTCGGGATCGACACGATGATCCCTGATAGGATGCCGCCGAAGGGGCCGCCCGCCGCGCTCGGCCGGGGGACGCAGCCTGCGTGACCGCCCGGTTCGTGGCCGGCGCGCGACGCGAGCCCTCGAACACGACACCCGGACGGCCGTCCGCGACCGACGCGCGGCCCTCCCCGATGACGCATGCTGCAGGAGCGCAGTCACCGTGACCTCCCATTCCCTTCCGGGCAAGATTCTTCCGGGCAAGACTCTGCCGGCCGGACGCCTGCGGCTCGCGATCACCTGGCCGGCCTCCCTGGCGGTGGGCGCCGTCCTGGTCGCCCTCTCCGCCTGCAACCAGAAGCAGGCCGCCGCCCCCGTGCCGCCCCCGCCGCCGGAGGTGAGCGTCGTCACGGTCCAGCCCCAGGCCATCCCCTACGTCCGCGACCTGCCCGGCCGCGTCGCGCCGATGCGGATCGCCGAGGTGCGCTCCCGCGTCTCCGGCCTCGTGGTCAAGCGGCTGTTCGAGCAGGGCAGCCAGGTCAAGGAGGGCGACGTCCTCTACAAGATCGACCCGGCCCCCTACGAGGTCGAGCTGATGAGTGCGGAGGCCGCGCTCGCCCGCCAGGAGGCGGCCCTGGTGCTGGCCAACCAGCAGGCCGACCGGCTGGAGACCCTGCTCTCGCGCCAGACCGCGAGCCAGGCGCAGTTCGACACGGCGTTCGCCGGCAAGAAGCAGGCGGAGGCCGAGGTCGCCGGTGCCAAGGCCACCCGCGACCGGGCCAGGCTCAACCTGAGCTGGACCGACGTGCGCGCCCCGATCTCCGGCCGCATCGGCCGGGCGCTGCTGACGGAGGGCACCCTGATCGAGTCCGGCACCACCGGGGTGCTCGCCACGATCCAGCAGCTCGATCCGATCTACGTGGACATCACCCAGTCGGTGGGCGAGCTGAACAAGCTGCGCCGGGACCTCGCCAGCGGCGAACTCTCGCGGCTGGAGCACGACTCGGCCAACGTCCACCTGATCATGGACGACGGCGCCCTCTACCCGATGGCCGGACGGTTGCTGTTCTCGGACGTGACCGCCGACCCGAGCACGGGGCAGGTGACCTTGCGCGTGCAGATCCCCAACCCGCACGACGAGCTGTTCCCCGGCATGTACGTGCGGGCGCGGATCAAGCAGGGCATCGATTCCGACGCCATCGCCGTGCCGCAGCAGTCGATCCAGCGCACCAACGACGGCAAGGCCGAGGTCTGGGTGGTCAAGGAGGGCGACAAGGTCGTGCTCCAGCCCGTCGAGGTCGGCCCCGTCGTCGGCCAGAACTGGCTGATCCGCGACGGCCTGAAGGCGGGCGAGCGAGTCGTCGTCGAGGGCTTCCAGAAGATCAGCGCGGGCGTGCAGGTGAGGCCCATCGACCAGACCCCGCCGGCCGAGCACGCCGCCCTCAAGCACGATGCCGACGAGGCGGCGGAGATCGACGCGAGGAGGGCCGAGACCAGGGCGGCGGCCGAGGCCAGGGCCGTGGTGGAGAAGGCGGCCGAGGGCAAGGCGGCCGGGAAGGTCATCGACGCCAAGGCGACCGGGAAGCCGACCGAGAAGGCGACCGAGAAGGCTGCGGACGCCAAGGCCGCCGACGCCAAGGCTCCGGCAGTGCCCCGCACCCGCTGACGCTCCCCGTCCCGACAGGCTGACCCGGAACTCCCATGGCACGCTTCTTCATCGACCGGCCGGTCTTCGCCTGGGTCGTCGCGCTCTTCATCTGCCTGGGCGGGGCGCTCGCGATCCCGATGCTGCCGGTGGCGCAGTACCCGGTGATCGCCCCGCCCTCGATCGCGCTCTCGACGGCCTTTCCCGGGGCCTCGGTGGAGAGCCTCTACACCGGCACCACCCGCCTCATCGAGGACGAGCTGAACGGGGCGGCCAACATCATGAGCTTCGAGTCGACCACCGACTCGTTCGGCTCGATCAACATCACCGCCACCTTCCTGCCCGGCACCGACCCGGCGCTCGCCTCCGTCGAGGTGCAGAACCGCCTCAAGCGCGTCGAGGCCCGCCTGCCCGCGGAGGTGCGCCAGCAGGGCATCCTGGTGGAGGAGGCCTCGGCCGCGACGCTGAACATCGTCACCCTGGTCTCCACTGACGGGAAGATGGACGAGATCGGGCTCGGCGACTTCCTGATCCGCAACGTCATCAACGAGATCCGGCGCGTGCCGGGGGTCGGGCGGGCCACCCTCTACTCGACGGAGCGGTCCCTGCGCGTCTGGGTCGACCCGGACAAGCTGCGCGGCCTGTCGCTGTCCCCCGAGGACGTGACGCAGGCGATCCGCAACCAGAACATCCAGATCGCCTCCGGCGCGGTCGGCGCCCAGCCGAGCCCGGTCAAGCACGCGGTGTTCGCGCCGATCATCGTCAAGGGCCAGCTCAACACCGTCGAGGATTTCGGCGCGATCGTGCTGCGGGCCAATTCCGACGGCTCGAACGTGCGCCTGCGCGACGTCTCCCGGATCGAGCTCGGCGGCGACGCCTACCAGTTCTCCACCCGGCTGAACGGCGGGCAGGCCGCCGGCATCTCGGTGACGCTCGCCCCGGACGGCAACGCGCTGGAGACCGCCAAGGCCATCCGCGCCAAGATGGAGGAGCTGTCGCAGTTCTTCCCCCCCGGCCTGAAGTGGGACATCCCCTACGACATCACGCCCGCCGTGAAGGCCTCGATCGAGAAGGTGCTGCACACCCTGGTCGAGGCGGTGGTGCTGGTCTTCGTCGTGATGTTCCTGTTCCTGCAGAACATCCGCTACACCCTGATCCCGACCATCGTCGTGCCCATCGCCCTGATGGGCACGGTCACGGTGATGCTGCTCGCGGGCTTCTCCATCAACGTGCTCACCATGTTCGGCATGGTGCTGGCCATCGGCATCCTCGTGGACGACGCCATCGTCGTGGTCGAGAACGTCGAGCGCATCATGAACGAGGAGGGGCTGCCGCCGAAGGAGGCGACGGCCAAGGCCATGGACCAGATCACGGGGGCGATCATCGGCATCACCCTGGTGCTGATCGCGGTGTTCATCCCGATGGCGTTCTTCCCCGGCTCGGTCGGCATCATCTACCGCCAGTTCTCGATCGCGATGGTGACCTCCATCGCCTTCTCGGCGCTGCTGGCCCTCTCCCTCACGCCGGCGCTCTGCGCCACGCTGCTCAAGCCCGTCGAGAAGGGCCACGCCCACGCCAAGGGCGGGGTGTTCGGCTGGTTCAACCGGATCGTGGACCGGGAGACCGCCCGCTACGGCCGCGGCACGGCCTGGTTCATCAGGAAGTCCGGCCGGATGATGCTGGTCTACCTCGCCCTGGTCGCGGGCGTGGCCTTCGCCTTCCTGCGCCTGCCCGAAGGCTTCCTGCCGGTGGAGGACCAGGGCTTCTTCACCGTCGACATCCAGACGCCGCCCGGTGCCTCCTTCAACCGGACGCAGGATGCCGTGCGCAAGGTGGAGGAGCACCTGCTGGCCCAACAGGGCGTTGCCACCGTGACGATGCTGAACGGCTTCTCGTTCTCCGGCCAGGGGCCGAACCTGAGCCAGGCCTTCGTGACCCTGAAGCCCTGGTCAGAGCGTGACGCCGCCAACTCCGCCGCCGCCCTGGTGGCCAGCACCAACACGGCGCTCGCCGGCTATCGCGACGCGATCATCGACGCGCAGGAACCGCCGCCGGTGGACAACCTCGGCAACGCGGCGGGCTTCTCGTTCCGCCTCCAGGACCGGGCGCAGAGGGGCTACTCGGCGCTCACCGCCGCCGAGGCGCAGCTGCTGGCGCTCGCCAAGAAGAGCCCCGTCCTGCAGAAGATGAAGGTCGAGGGCCTGCCGCCCACGCCGCAGGCGGAACTCGTGATCGACCGCGAGAAGGCCGCCGCGCTCGGCGTCAAGTTCGAGGACATCAACGCCGCGATCCAGGTCAACCTCGGCTCGGTCTACACCAACGACTTCCCCAACCAGGGCAAGATGCAGCGCGTCTACGTCCAGGCCGAGCAGCTCCAGCGCATGCAGGCGACCGACCTGCTGAACTACGCCGTGAAGAACGCGCAGGGCACGATGGTACCGCTCTCCTCTTTCGCGGACCTGAAATGGGGCATGGGTCCGAGCCAGATCGTCGGCTTCAACGGCTACCAGTCGGTCCGCTTCACCGGCGAGCCGAACCCCGGCTACACCTCGGGCGACGCGATCGCCGAAATGGAGCGGCTGATGCAGCAGTTGCCCAAGGGCTTCGGCTACGCCTGGACCGGCCAGTCGCTCCAGGAGAAGCTGGCCGGCTCACAGGCCGCGCTCCTGCTGGCGCTCTCGGTGCTGATCGTGTTCCTGTGCCTGGCCGCCCTCTACGAGAGCTGGGCGATCCCGTTCTCGGTGCTGCTGGTGATCCCGCTCGGCGTGGTCGGCTCGGTGGCGGCGGTGTACCTGCGCGGCCTGCCCAACGACGTCTACTTCAAGATCGGCCTGATCACGATCATCGGCCTCTCGGCCAAGAACGCCATCCTGATCGTGGAGTTCGCGAAAGACCTTTGGAAGCCCGGGACCTCGATCGTCAAGGCGACGATCGAGGCGGCCACGCTGCGCTTCCGCCCGATCGTGATGACCTCGCTGGCCTTCATCTTCGGCGTGGTGCCCCTGGCCATCGCCACCGGGGCGGCCTCCAAGAGCCAGCAGGCCATCGGCACGGGGGTAATGGGCGGCATGATCTCGGCCACCGTCCTGGCCGTGTTCTTCGTGCCCGTGTTCTTCGTCGTGGTGATGCGCCTGTTCCGGCGCAAGGACGTGGAGGCGGGCGAGGGCGCCGGGGCGGAGCCGGACACGGTCCACGCGCCCGACCCGCACCGGGTGCCGGCGGAGTAGGCGTCGCGGACGGACGGGCGCACCGCGACGATCGTCGGGGATGTGCGTGGACGCGACACCGGGTTGTCGTTAGGATTTTCCCGGTCGCGGCCCAGGCGTGTCATCGCCCGCGTGGCCGTGGGAGAATCCTCATGCCGGTCGGAGCGCGTCGCAGTCTCGTGGGCGCCGTGTTGCTGGGGCTCGCCCTCGGCCCGGCGCAGGGGCAGCCGGCACCGGGCGGGGCCTGGACCGATCCGCCGGCCCGCGCGCCCGTAGCGAACCCGGCCCCCGCCACGCCGCCGGGCCGGACCGAGACGCCGGCCAGGCAGGTCGAAGCCCCCCCTGCGCCGGAGCCCATCGTGCGGACCGAGGCGTCGGCGCCCGGGCGCGGCCTTCGCCAGCGGACGGCCGTGCGCCCGCAACGCCGCATCGTCGCGAGGGTGGCCGTCCTGCCGCGCCCGCGGCGGGTCGCCGCCGTTCCGCATCGGGCGGCGGCGTCCCGCGTGGCGCGCTACGAGCGCTACGCCGCGCCCTATCCGGTCGGCCGCGTCGCCGCGCCGGAAGACGGCTACGGCGACGAGCGGCTCGGCCGCCTGCGCGCCGCGACGGAGGCGGGCTACATCGTCATGCGCCGACGCTCGGTCGAATTCCCGGACGGGCGTTCGCTGCGCATCTACCGGCCGGTCGAGGACGGATACGATCCGTTCTGAGCCGCGGCCGCGCGCGCGTTCAGCGGAGGCGGCCGGGCCGGGCGGGCTCGAAGACGATGCGGCGGTGGAAGGCGCACCAGCTCTTGCCGTCGGCGACCGGCGCGCCGCAGCACACCGCCCGGTCGTTGGGCTCGCCGATGATGAACTTGCAGACGAAGGCGCCCGACTGCGCGAACGGCACGCGCAAGTCTGCCGAGGGCTCCTTGATGGTCTCGGCATCGCCGATCTGGGACATGCGGACGAGTTGGTTCATCGCACTGAAAGCTCGCGAATCTGAAAGCAGGCACGGGCCGCGGCCCGGCAGTATGAAAGGATGTCGGCACCGACCATGTGCGGGCCGCCGCCCTGCCCCACCGCGTTCCGTGGGACCGGGAGCCGACCCGCCCGACACCGATTCGGGATCGGCACGGTGGTGTCATCGTATTGTTGTAACTGGTCTTATCGCCCGCGAAAACAAGTCCGGCCCACGCCGGGCGCCCCTGCGCACAGAGAATGCGGCCCCCGTGAACGGCCGCCGCGAGAGCCGGGCCGCGCGGGGCAAGACTGTCTCCGGCCTCGCCAAGACTGAAGGCGGCCGCCGCTCGATTGTCGATCCCGCTGATCTGTCGGCCCGGCGCCCCGTCCCCCGCCGCCGCCTGCGCGCCGCGGGCGCCTGCGTCGGAATCGCGCAGGCGGCCCTGGCCCTGCCTGTCCGTCGTCCTTGAGGCCACGAGGGCACCCGTGTAGTCAGCCACCGGCGACTTTCGGGAAACGGTGCGATGCGCGTCCTCGTCACCGGCTCGGCCGGGTTCATCGGCTACCACCTCTGCCGCCGGCTGCTGGCCGAGGGGCATGCGGTGACCGGCCTCGACGGCTTCTCGGATTACTACGACGTGTCCCTGAAGCGGGCCCGCCATGCCGGGCTCGCAGCGCTGCCGGGCTTCGAGGCGGTCGAGGGCCGACTGGAGGCGCCGGGCCTGCTGGGCGACCTCCTCGGGCGCACGAGGCCCGACATCGTGGTCCACCTCGCCGCCCAGGCGGGCGTGCGCTACAGCCTGGAGAACCCGCAGGCCTATGCGGACGCCAACCTCATCGGCAGCTTCAACCTGCTGGAGGCCGTGCGCGCCCACCCCGTGCGCCACCTGCTCCTGGCCTCCACCAGTTCGGCCTACGGCGGCAACACCGCCCTGCCCTTCCGCGAGACCGACCGGGCGGTGAGCCCGCTCACCCTCTACGCCGCCTCGAAGCTCGCCATGGAGGCGATGGCGCATTCCTACGCCCACCTCTTCGCCGTCCCGACCACGGCCTTCCGCTTCTTCACCGTCTACGGCCCCTGGGGCCGGCCGGACATGGCCCTGTTCCTGTTCACCCGGAAGATCCTGGGCGGCGAGCCGATCGAGGTGTTCTCCGGCGGCACGGCCGAGCGCGACTTCACCTATGTCGGCGACCTGGTGGAGGCGGTGCGCCGCCTGATCGACGTGCCCCCGCCGCCGACCGGCCTGCGCGCCGAGGGCGGCCAGGATTTCGACACCCTGAGCGGCTGCGCGCCCTACCGTCTCGTCAACATCGGCGGCGGCCGGCCGGTGCGCCTCGACGCGATGATCGACGAACTGGAGCGGGCCCTCGGGCGCAAGGCCGTGCGGATCGCAAAGCCCCTGCCGCCGGGCGACGTGGCCCGCACCCACGCCAGCACCGAGCTGCTGCGCCACCTCGTCGGCGCGGTGCCGGAAACCCCCCTCTCGGTGGGCATCCCCGCCTTCGTCGCGTGGTACGGGGGCTATTACGGATCGCGCGGCTTGGGCGCGGGATAGGTCCGCAGCAGCCGGTCCAGCGCCCTGGCATCCACCTTGGCCAGAGCGTCGAGGGCGTCCCGCGCCTCGACCGCCGCGTCCGCCTTGCGGCGGTCCTTCACCTTCGCCACCCGCTCCGCGACTTTCCGGAGGGCCTTGATCTCCTCCTCGTCGCGGCCGTGCGCCAGCACCAGGACCGCGTCGGTCAGGAGGCCGATCTGGCGGCCGAAGCTCGCCACGTCGCTGACCACCTCCCGCTCGATGGCCGGGTTGCCGGCATAGGTCACGGAGACCTGCTGGTTCAGGAACGGCGCGAAGGCCTGCGTCACGTCCCCGAAGAGCGGGCTGAACGACGGCCAGGGTGCGGAGACCGGGAACGGCATGGGGTGCCTGCGCGCGGGACCGGGACGGTCGCCGACCGCACCGGTATAGCCTCGAATGCGCCGGCTCGCGGCGCGACGACTGAGTTTATCCGTCACGACAGCTCGGTTGGCAATCGATGCAAGTCTTCGATCGCCATGAATTCTGCCCGGACAGGCAAGTCCGTCCGTCGCGCCGCCCGCCGCCCGCGGGCGTGCAAGCCCCGGCCGGATATGGTTGACTGGCAGCCATCCTCGAACCCCACGGGACACGGAAAGCAAGCAATGGCGGCATCGCCCCTCGTCACGCCGGACTGGCTGCACCAGCGCCTCACGGCCCCCGACATCGTGGTCCTCGACGCCTCCTGGTACCTGCCCGCCGCCGGCCGCGATCCGGAGGCCGAGTTCCGGGCCGCCCACATCCCGAATGCCGTCCGTTTCGACATCGACGCCATGAACGACGAGGGCTCGTCCCTGCCGCACATGCTGCCGCGGCCGGAGGTGTTCGCCTCGCGGATGCGCGCCTTGGGCATCGGCGACGGCATGCAGATCGTGGTCTATGACGGCCAGGGCCTGTTCTCGGCCCCCCGCGCCTGGTGGATGCTGCGCACCTTCGGCGTCCGCGACGCCCTCGTCCTCGACGGCGGCCTGCCGGCCTGGGTCGCGGCGGGCTTCCCCACCGAGGACGGAGACCCGCGCCCCCGCACGCGACGCCACTTCACCGCCCGCCTCGACAACGGCGCGGTCGCCGATGCCGGCGACGTGGTCCGCGTGCTCGCGTCCGGCTCGGCCCAGGTGGTGGACGCGCGCTCGGGCCCGCGCTTCCGCGGCGAGGAGACGGAGCCGCGCCCCGGCGTGCGCCCCGGCCACATGCCCGGCGCCCTGAACCTCCACTACGCCGCCCTCCAGACGGAGGGCCGGCTCAAGGGGCCGGAGGACCTGCGCAAGGTGCTTGCCGAGAACGGCGTCGACCCCGACCGGCCGGTCGTCACCACCTGCGGCTCGGGCGTGACCGCGGCCATCGTGGCGCTCGCGCTGGAGACCCTGGATCGCCCGGCCCGCGCCCTCTACGACGGCTCCTGGGCGGAATGGGGGGCCGACACCAGCCGCCCCGTGGCGACCGGGCCGGCCTGAGCCCCAGGTCGCGTCAGCTCAAGGCGTCCCGTCATCGTCCCGTCATCGCCGGCGGGGCATTTTTGCAACGCGCTGGCGGCGAATGCCGGCGGCGTGTCCCAGCCGATTGTCAGCATTATAGCATTTGCTATATCTCGTCGCGGATCGAGGGCGGAGGCTGGCGGGTGGTGCGGGAGAACGGCGGGAACGACAGGCGCGGGCGGTGCCCTGTGAGGGCGGCCGGATGGGCAGCCGGATTCCTCGCAATCCTGCCGCTGGGCGTCTCAGCTGCCGACCTCGCCGCGCCGCGTGCCGGCCTGCCCGCCTTCGTGGACTGGTCGGGGGGCTATGTCGGCCTCCAGGGCAGCGCCGGCGCCTCCTTCGGCGCCCTCGGCTTCGGCCCGACGACGATCGGCGGCCGTTCGGTCCCCGCCTTCAAGACCGGAGACGCCACCGGCCGCTCGGACCTCAGCCGCGAGGCGACCACCGCGGTGGGCGGCGTGTTCGGCGGCTGGAACTGGCAGACGGGGCCGTGGCTCTACGGCGTGGAAGCCGACCTCACCGGCGCCAACCTCAAGCGGCCGGTGCCCTCGACGGCGCCCGGCTTCGGCTACGAGGGCATCGATCCGCCCTTCGGCCTGATCCGGGCCAAGACCGATCTCTACGGCAGCCTGCGCGGCCGGCTCGGCTACAGCTTCGAGCGCACCCTCGTCTACGCCACCTTCGGGCTGGCCGGCGCCGACACGCGGTTCCTTTCCACCTACCCCGACCTCGCCACCGGCCTCTCGGCGACCGCGCGGACGGACAGGGCCTATCTCGGCTTCACCCTCGGCGCCGGGGTGCAGTACGCGATCACCGAGAACCTCGCCCTGGGGCTCGACTACCGCTACATCGACCTCGGCGACAGCGGCCGCTTCGGCCTCGGCGCGGTGCCCGGCCCCCTCGGCGGCCCGGTCTCGACGCGCGCCCACCTCACGTCGAACCAGATGATGGCGCGCCTGTCCTGGTATCCGGTTGGCCTGCAGCTGCCGGCCGAGGCAGACGAGGCCGCCCCGCACGACCCCGACAACGGCGACACCGGCCGGTTCTCGCTCCACGGCCAGACCACCTTCGTGAACCAGGGCGTGCCGGGCTTCCGCTCGCCCTATCTCGGCCCGGCCAGCCTCGTGCCGCGCCAGGCCCAGGCCACGACCACGGCCACCGCCTTCATCGGCTTCAAGCTGATGGAGGGCACCGAGATCTACTACAACCCCGAGTTCAGCCAGGGCTTCGGCCTCTCGCGCACGCTCGGCGTCGCCGGCTTCGTCAACGGCGAGGCGCAGAAGGCCGGCGCGCCCTTCCCCAAATTGCGCTCCAACCGCTACTTCCTGCGCCAGACCTTCGGCCTGGGCGGCGAGACCGAGGACGTGCCGGACGGCCCCAACCAGGTCGCGACCCGGCGCGACGTGGAGCGGATCACGGTGGTGGCCGGCAAGTTCGCCCTGGGGGACTTCTTCGACGGCAACGTCTACGCCCACGACCCCCGCGTCGACTTCATGAACTGGTCCCTGTGGGGCGCCTCGGCCTGGGACTTCCCGGCCAACCTCCCCGGATTCACCCAGGGCGTCTACGTCGAGTACAACCGCAAGGAGTTCGCGGTCCGCGCCGCCTACACGCAGGTGCCCAAGGAGCCGTCGAGCGACGTGCTCGACCCCCGCGTCTTCGACCGGGGCGGGGCCGTGATCGAGTTCGAGGAGCGCCACGTCCTGCCCCTCCTCGACCGGCCCGGCCGGGTCCGGCTCGGCGCCTTCAGCAACGTCGGCAACACCGCCAACTACCGGGAGGTGGTGGCGCTGACCCAGGGCGGCCTCTTCGCCGACATCAACGACGCGGCAGCCAGCACCCGCCGCCCACGCCGCAAGAGCGGGTTCTACGCCAACCTGGAACAGGCGGTCGCCGACGACCTCGGAATCTTCGCCCGCGCGAGCTTTTCGGACGGGCGCAACGAGAGCCTGTCCTTCACTGACATCGACAGCAGCCTGTCCGGCGGCCTCTCCCTGAAGGGCGCGCGCTGGGACAGGCCCGGCGACACGGTGGGCCTCGGCGCCACCATGAACGGCCTCTCGCCCGCCCACCGCGCCTACTTCGCCAATGGCGGCCTCGGGCTGCTGATCGGCGACGGGCGCCTCAACTACGCCCCCGAGCGGGCGCTGGAGGCCTACTACGCCCTGGGCCTCACCAAGGCCGTGACCCTGACCTTCGACTACCAGTTCGTGGTCAACCCCGCCTACAACCGCGACCGCGGCCCCGCCAACTTCTTCGGCACCCGCCTCCACGCCGACTTCTAGTTTTTTCGCCTTCGCGCCCGTTCGACTCAAGCAATCCCGACAGATCCCTCATCCTGAGATGCTGCGAAGCAGCCTCGAAGGCGGCCTCCAGGGATCACCGAGATGTCTGGAGGCCTCCGTCATAGCTTCCACTGCGTGGAAGCACGTCAGGATGAGGGATGTGTCGGGATGAGCCATTCGGTGGAGAACCCTCAGGGCGCCTTTGGAGCCGACCGGGTCGTCGCGTCGGCGCAGGCGCGGATCGAGCCCGGCGCGGGGCGCCTGTCGGGCGCGGGCGCCTCGAAGATCGCCAGGTAGCCCACGCCGCCGTCGAGGACCGAGAAGCCGGTCTCGCGGTAGCCGGAAGCCGAAAGTTCGCAGCGCAGCAGCGCCGGGGGCGTGCCGTGGCGCGAGGGGATGTCGTCGGCATCCACGATCCCGACCCGGCCCCCCGGCTTCATCGCGGCGGCGAGGTTGTGGAGCAGGCCGTAGGGCTGGCCGATCTCGTGGTACATGTGCACCAGGATCGCCGCATCCACCGAGGCCGGCTCCAGGCGCGGGTCGTGCGGCTCGCCCCGGACCACGGTGACGTTGCCCAAGCCCGCCTTGCGCACCCGCCGCTCCAGGTCGGCGAGGTAGGCCGGCGTCACGTCCTGCCCGAGCACCCGGCCGTGCGGGCCGACCAGCGGGCTCAGACGGGTGACGTAGTAGCCGCTGCCCGCCCCGATGTCGGCCACCGTCTCCCCTGGCGCGATCCGCATCAGCCGGGCGACCTGCCCGAATTCGTCGGCCGCCTCGCGGTCCTTCTCCAGGGCCCATTGCGCGGCCACGATCTCGGCCACGGGCCGGTCTGGCTTCGGGAACGCCCCGGCCGGGGCGCCGCGGAGCCCGAGCGGTTCGGCCGCATAGGCCGATGCCGTCAGGACGAGGAGGGCGAGGAGGGATCGGATCATGCGCTTGCCCGGGTGTCCTGCTCGCAGAAGCGGATGCGGTTGCCGAACGGGTCGGTCACCTCCATCACCAGGCCCCAGGGCAACGCTTCGATGCCGGGCCGGAGGGAGGCGTAGCCCCTGCCCGCGATCTCCTGGTGGTAGGCGCGCACGCCCAGCATGGTCACGAAGGCGTTCGAGCCGGGCGTGGCGTCCCCGTGATGCTCGCTCAGGTGCAGCCGCAGGCCCGCGCGCGAGACCTGCATGTAGAGGGGGAAGCCCTCGCCGAAGCGGTGCTCCCAATCCACGCCGAGCCCGAAGAAGCCGACATAGAAGGCCCGCGCCTTCTCCACGTCGAAGATCCGCAGGATGGGCGCCGTGCCCGTGAAGGCGATCCCCGACATGCCGTCTCCCGGTTCCGGCGGCAGGGTAGGATGCCGGGCTCCCGCCGGGCAAGGCGGCCTTTGACCGCGCCGAGCCTCGCGCGCCATCGAGCGCCATGCCATCAAGCGCCATGACGCACGCGGTTCGGCCCTGGCGGGCCACGATCCTCACCCTCTACCCCGAGATGTTTCCCGGCCCCCTCGGCCTGTCCCTGTCGGGAGATGCCCTGGCGCGGGGCGACTGGTCGCTGGAGGCCCGCAACATCCGCGAGCACGGCCTCGGGCGCCATCGCAACGTGGACGACAACCCGGCCGGCGGCGGGGCCGGCATGGTGCTGCGCTGCGACGTGCTCGCCGCCGCGATCGACGCCGCATCAGGGGCCGGCGACGAGCGCCCGCGCCTGCTGATGTCGCCGCGGGGCAAGCCCCTGACGCAGGCGCGGGTACGGGCGCTGTGCGCGGGGCCGGGCCTCGTCGTGGTCTGCGGCCGGTTCGAGGGGGTGGACGAGCGGGTGATCGCGGGCCGCGCCCTGGAGGAGGTCTCGATCGGCGACTACGTGCTCTCGGGCGGCGAGATCGCGGCGCTCACCCTGCTCGACGCCTGCGTGCGGCTGCTGCCCGGCGTGATGGGCAAGGCGGAATCGGGCGTCGAGGAGAGCTTCGAGGCCGGCCGCCTGGAATATCCGCACTACACGAGGCCGCGCGAATGGGAGGGCCGCGCCATCCCGGAGGTGCTCACCGGCGGCAACCACGGGGCCATCGCCCGCTGGCGCCGGACCGAGGCCGACCGGATCACGGCCGAGCGGCGGCCGGACCTGCTCGGTGCCGCTAAGCATCATTCCGCGAAGTGTCCCACGGTTCGCGGGACGAAATGATGCGTCATCAAGACGATCCCAGCAGGGTGGCGTGTGCGAAGCCAGACCACCCTGCTGAGGGTCAAGGCAACAGCGGGTTGAGCAGCGGTGCCATGGCGAGGCCGAGCCCGAACACCACCATGACCATGCGGCGGAACTGATGATCCGTGACCATGCCGGCCTCCCGAGTTGTGCGTCGGGGGAGCTGTAGCGGTGCCGTTTTTCCGGAGGATTGCGTCGCGGCCGTGAAATGTTGCGTCGCCCCGGCCCGGGTTCAGGCCGCCTCCATCTCGATGACGGGGCCGCCGGTCTCGTAGAACGCGTCCTCCCGCTGCAGGGCCGGCTCGGCCGGGCGTCGCCGGCCCGGCGGCAGGAAGCGGGGTGCCGCCGCGATCAGCACGACGAAGAGGACGGCCCAGGCCGCCAGCAGCAGGGCGTCGTCGGGAAACATCGGGTCGACCTCACGCAGCACGGATGGCCACGCTCGCAGGTCAGGCTTAACCGGCGGTTGCGGGTGCGCCCGCCGACCTGTCCCGCGGGCACGGGCATCGAGGGCCGGCACTGTGTCCGGGGACTTGCGTCCGGGCGCGGTTGGGCGCATTGGCGACCACGGGACACTCCTCCCCAACGAGGAGCGCCCATCTGTAAGGATGGACCACATGACGAGCCGACCCGCCGCGCGCCCGCGCGTGCCCAATTTCTCGTCCGGCCCCTGCGCCAAGCGCCCCGGCTGGACTCCCGCCGCCCTCGCCGACGCGGCGCTCGGCCGCTCGCACCGCTCTCCGCTGGGCAAGGCCAAGCTCAAGCAGGCGATCGACCTGACGCGCGAGGTCCTGCGCGTGCCGGCCGACTACCGCATCGGCATCGTCCCCGCCTCCGACACCGGCGCCGTCGAGATGGCGATGTGGACCCTGCTCGGGCCCAAGACCGTCGAGGTCGCGGCCTGGGAGGCCTTCGGCTCCGAATGGGTTACGGACGCCCTCAAGCAGCTCAAGATCAGCCCCCGCATCCACCAGACGCCCTACGGCGTGCTGCCGGACCTGTCGGCGATCGACACCAAGCACAACGACGTGGTCTTCACCTGGAACGGCACCGCCGCCGGGGTGAAGGTGCCCAACGGCGACTGGATCGCGGCCGACCGCGAGGGCCTGACGATCTGCGACGCCACCTCGGCCGCGTTCGCGCAGCCGATGGACTGGGACAAGCTCGATGTCGTGACCTTCTCCTGGCAGAAGGTGATGGGCGGCGAGGCCGCGCACGGCATGCTCGTCCTCTCCCCCCGCGCGGTGGCGCGCCTGGAGAGCCACGTCCCGGCGTGGCCGCTGCCGAAGGTGTTCCGCCTGACCAAGGGCGGCAAGCTCATCGAGGGCATCTTCTCCGGCGACACCATCAACACCCCCTCCATGCTCGCGGTGGAGGACTACCTCGACACCCTGCGCTGGGCCGGGCAGATCGGCGGCCTCGACGCGCTCCACGCCCGGGCCGATGCCAACGCGTCCGTGATCCACGACTGGGTGGCGCGCACCCCCTGGATCGCCAACCTCGCCGTCGACCCGGCCACTTGGTCGAACACCGGCGTCTGCTTGGTGATCGCCGACGCCGACGTGCTGGCCAAGGGCGACGCCGTGGTGGCGCGCGTCGCCAAGGGCATCGTCGAGACCCTGGAGCGCGAGGGCGTCGCCCTCGACGTGGGCGCCTACCGCGACGCGCCCGCGGGCCTGCGCATCTGGTGCGGCGGCACGGTGGAGCGCGCCGACCTCGAGGCGCTGGTCCCGTGGCTCGACTGGGCCTTCGCCCAGGAGAAGGCCAAGCTCGCCCAGGCCGCCTGAGCACGTTTCCCTTTCCCCTCTTCGGGCTACCGGATTCACACATCCGGCGACGCTGGCGGACGCGGCGCGGATCCCCTCTCCCGCACGGGAGAGGGGCCGCCCAGCCCTTCGATCGACCGTTTCGGTCTCGCCGTGCCGAGATGCGTGAATCCGGTAGCCCGTAGTGGGGTGAGTGGCGGCGCGCGTCCCGATCGAACACCCGTTCCTCCGAGCCCGAGGCCGCCATGCCCGCTCCCAAAGTCCTGATCTCCGACGCGCTGTCCGACGCCGCGGTCCAGATCTTCCGCGATCGCGGGATCGAGGCGGACTTCCGGCCCGACCTCGGCAAGGACAAGGAGGCACTGGCCGCGATCATTGGCGGTTACGACGGCCTGGCCATCCGCTCCGCCACCCGGGTCACGCCGAAGCTGCTGGCGGCGGCCCCCCGCCTCAAGGTGATCGGGCGTGCCGGCATCGGCGTCGACAACGTCGACGTGCCGGCCGCCACCGCCCGGGGCGTGATCGTGATGAACACGCCCTTCGGCAACGCCATCACCACGGCCGAGCACGCCATCGCCCTGATGTTCGCGCTCGCCCGCCAGATCCCCCAGGCCGACGCATCGACGCAAGGAGGCCGCTGGGAGAAGAACCGCTTCCTCGGGGTCGAACTGACGGGCAAGACCCTGGGGGTGATCGGCTGCGGCAACATCGGCGCGATCGTGGCCGACCGGGCCATCGGCCTGAAGCTCAAGGTCGTGGCCTACGATCCCTTCCTCTCGCCGGAGCGGGCCGTCGCCATCGGGGTCGAGAAGGTCGAGCTCGACGCGCTGCTGGCGCGAGCCGACCTCATCACCCTCCACGTCCCGATGACGGACAAGACCCGCAACATCCTCTCGGCCGAGAACCTGGCGAGGGCGAAGCGCGGCGTGCGCATCGTCAACTGCGCCCGCGGCGGCCTCGTGGACGAGGCGGCCCTGCGCGCGGCCCTCGATTCGGGCCACGTGGCGGGCGCGGCCTTCGACGTGTTCGTGACCGAGCCGGCCATCGACAACCCGCTCTTCGGCCACCCGAACGTGGTCTGCACCCCGCATCTGGGCGCCTCGACCGCGGAGGCGCAGGAGAACGTGGCCCTGCAGGTCGCCGAGCAGATGTCGGATTATCTGGTGAGCGGCGCCATCAGCAACGCCGTCAACTTCCCCTCGATCTCGGCCGACGAGGCCCCGCGCCTGAAGCCCTTCGTGGCCTTGGCTGAAAAACTCGGCTCGTTCCTGGGCCAGCTCACGGATGCGGCGGTCACCGGCATCCGCGTCACCTACGAGGGGCAGGTCGCGGGCATGAACACCCGCGCGCTCACGGCCGCCGCGGTGACGGGCGTGCTGCGGCCGTTCCTGCCCGACATCAACATGGTCTCAGGCCCGGCCATCGCCCGCGAGCGCGGCATCGTCGTCGACGAGATCAAGCGCGAGGGCGGCAACGGCGACTACGAGTCGGTGATCCGCATCACGGTGGAGGCCGAGGACATGCCGCGGGATGCAGCAGGCACCGTCTTCCACGACGGCAAGCCGCGGGTGATCGAGATCCGCAGCATCGAGATCGAGGCGCCGTTCGCCCCCCACATGCTCTACGTGCGCAACCACGACAAGCCGGGCTTCGTCGGGCGCTTCGGCAGCGTCCTGGGCGAGGCCGGCGTCAACGTGGCGACGTTCAACCTCGGGCGCGAGGCGGAGGGCGGCAACGCCATCGCCTTCGTCGCCGTGGACGGCCCCGTCTCGGCCGAGGTGCTGGCGCGGATCGAGGCGATCCCGCAGGTCAAGCGGGTGCGGCCCGTCTCGTTCTGAGCCCGGGTCTGCCGAGCCCGGCGGGGCTCGCGTCAGGCGAAGCGGCCGAGCGTCCCGCGATGCCCGGTGCGCAGGGCGTCGAAGGGCAGGCGCGATTTCGAGCGGCCGGCGTCCACGGGACGAGCCGCCACGTGCGAACGCCGACGAAAAAGGGCCCCGGATCGCTCCGGGGCCCCAGATGAAGACCCTCGCCGTGGGGCGAGGGGAAGACTTGTGGTCGTGCGATCAGAAGGTGATGCCCGTCTCGACCATGTAGCGGTCCTGCGAGGTCTTGTTGCCGGCGCGGCCGAAGCCGGTGCCGAGCGTGCCGGCGGCGAGGCTGCCGCGGGTGATGTCGTAGAGCTCGACCCGCGAGTACTCGCCGCGGATGAAGTACTGGCCGAAGGTGAAGGTCGGCGTGACGGTGAAGGAGAGCGCCGAGCTGCCCGGGCCGTAGAGCAGGCTGGTGGTCGGGATCGGGTTGAAGCGGTTGCCGCTCTGGGCGATGTACTCGAAGCGGCCGGCCAGCGCGAAGTTGTCGGTGAAGGCGTAGCTCGCCAGGATCGCGCCGCCGTAGGTGGAGGCGCCGCCGACGATGCCCAGCACCGCGTCGGGATCGACGTTGGTGAACTGGAAGTAGGGGGTCACGATCCACGGACCGGCCGAGTAGGTGTAGTTCACGCTGATGATGCTGCTGTTCTGCAGCGCTTGGGGCGTGGCGTACTGGTAGCGCAGGCTGCGGCCCGAGACGTCGTAGCGGCTGACGCTGGTGCCGCCGTTGATGCCGACCGTGTTCGCGTCGTCGATCTTGTAGGTGATCGCGCCCGTGACCCAGTTGAGTTCGCCCGAGTAGAAGCCGTCGGTTCCGGCCAGCGACACCGACCACGGGCCGTTGGCGTAGTTGACCTGCACGCCCTGGTTGATGACGTTCTCCTGGTTGAACAGGAGGCCGCGGGAGATGTTCAGGTTCTGGAAGGTGAAGGCCAGCTCGGAGCCGATCAGCGTCGGCATGCGGCCGCCCTGGATCGACCAGTCGTCGTTGATCACGTACTTGCCGAACACCACCGGGACGGGGCTGTAGAGCAGGTCCGTCTGGTCGAAGGTGCTGTAGACCGGCAGGCCGAGGCCCGGGATCGTGTAGGCGCCGACCTGGGCGTAGAACTGGAACGGCCCGTCCGCCTTCTGGATGAAGGCCTGGAGGTTGGAGAAGTCGACCCGGCCGGCGCGGTCGCTGGGGAGCGGGGCCGCGGAGAAGGGGAACTGGTTGGTCTGGGTGTAGGCGTAGCCGGTCACCGCGCCGCCGACGTAGATGTCGCCGATGCCGCCGATGGTGAAGCAGGCGGGGTTCGGGTTCTGCTTGATGACGCCGCCGAAGGACGGGAACGTGATCGGGGCCTTGCAATGCTCCGGAACCGGAACGGGCACGACCTTGGAGGGAAGGTCTGCGGCCTGCGCATAGCCCGCGGCCATCGTGGCGAGGGTCGCCGCGGCGGCTCGCAGAATCAGTTTCGAAGTCATCGGTCGAGCCCCTTGTTTTCTTGTATGGTCAAGGTGTCGAATTCGACCGTGCAGCGCAAAACGAACTTTCGGGCAAATGCCTATTTGCTGAGCAAACCGGGCGCCTGCGGGGCCATGCCTCCGATCTGTTGCAGCAGCACCACAATCGCCGCGGCCGGCAGACTGGGATTTCACGGCTCGGCCAGCCGAATCCTTGATCGGTCTTAACGATTGCACGCCGAGACGCGCGATCGATCACGCGCTGCGACCGCCCGACCCGAATCATTCCAACCTGCACCGATCCTTCGGCGGGGCGCGATCCTTCGGGGGGCTTCTGGTGGCCGAAACGGGAAGGGCCCCGGCGCATCGCGCCGGGGCCCTTCGTCGGGACGCGTTCGCCGCGGATCAGTAGTTGTAGGCGCGCTCTCCGTGATCGGCGATGTCGAGGCCCTCGCGCTCCTCCTCCTGCGTCACCCGCAGGCCGATCGTCCAGTCGATCAGCTTGTAGAGGATGGCCGAGCCGACGCCCGACCAGAGCAGGGTCAGGCCGACGGCCTCCGCCTGCACGATGACCTGGCTCATCATGTCGTAGGCGCCGACCACCATCTCGCCGGGCTTGGTGGAGTAGTCGGGGATGCCGACGCCGCCGAGCCGCGGATCGACCAGGATGCCGGTCGCGAGCGCCCCGAGGATGCCGCCGACGCAGTGCACGCCGAAGACGTCGAGGGAGTCGTCGTAGCCGAGGGCGTTCTTCACCGTCGAGCACATGACGAAGCAGACCACGCCGGCCACGAGGCCGAGCACGATCGAGCCCATCGGGCCGGCAAAGCCCGAGGCCGGGGTGACGGCCACGAGGCCGGCGATCGCCCCCGAGAGCATGCCGAGCAGCGACGGCTTGCCCTTCAGGGCCCATTCCGCGAACAGCCAGGCCACCGCCGCCGCCGCCGTGGCGACGAAGGTGTTGAGCATGGCGAGCGCGGCGGTGCCGTTCGACTCGAGGTTGGAGCCGGCGTTGAAGCCGAACCAGCCGACCCAGAGCAGCGAGGCGCCGATCATGGTCATGGTCAGGGAGTGCGGGGCGAGCAGGTCGCGGCCGTAGCCGATGCGCTTGCCCAGGATCAGGCAGCCGACGAAGCCGGCGATGCCCGCGTTGATGTGCACCACGGTGCCGCCGGCGAAGTCGAGGGCGCCCTTCTTGAACAGGAAGCCCGCATCCGCGTTCACGGCGTCGAGCGCGGCCTGCGCGGTGGCCTTGGAGGCGTCGTCGGTGGCCATGGCCAGAGCCTTGGCGGCGTTGCCGACCGCGTCCGGGCCGCCCCAGTACCAGACCATGTGGGCCATCGGGAAGTAGATCAGCGTGACCCAGAGGATCATGAACACGACGAGCGCCGAGAACTTCATCCGCTCGGCGAAGGCGCCGACGATGAGGGCCGGGGTGATCATCGCGAACGTCATCTGGAAGCAGATGTAGACGTATTCGGGGATCACGACGCCGTTGGAGAAGGTGGCGACGGTGGAATTCGCGTCGACGCCCTTGAGGAACGCTTTCGAGAAGCCGCCGACGAAGTCGTTGAGGCCGCCGCCGTTGGTGAAGGCGAGGCTGTAGCCGTAGAACACCCACAGCAGGCAGACGATCGATACGATGCCGAAGACCTGCGTCAGCACCGAGAGCATGTTCTTGGTGCGCACGAGGCCGCCGTAGAACAGGGCCAGGCCCGGCACGCTCATCATCAGCACGAGGGCCGAGGAGATCAGCATCCAGGCGGTGTCGCCCTTGTTGGGCACGGGCGCGGCGACGGCCGCCGGCGCGGCCTCCGGTACGGGCGTCTGCGCGAGGGACGGCTCGATCAGGAGGAGGGCGAGCGCCGCCCCTCCCAACCCGAGCGTGATGGCATTGCGAAGTTTCATGGACACGAGACTCCCGGTCGCGGTGCTGTCAGGATGTTGTCGAAAGGATTCTTGCAGGCCCGGACCCGCCGGGCGCATCGCCTCTAGAGGGCGTCGGCGTCGGTCTCGCCCGTCCGGATGCGCACCGCCTTCTCCAGCGGCATCACGAAGATCTTGCCGTCGCCGATCTGGCCGGTGCGGGCCGCGCCCGCGATCGCGTCGATGACGCTGCTGGTCAGGTCGGCCGCTACGGCGACCTCGATCTTGAGCTTGGGCAGGAAGCTGACGGCGTACTCGGCGCCGCGGTAGATCTCGGTGTGGCCCTTCTGGCGGCCGTAACCCTTGACCTCGGTGACCGTCAGGCCGTGCACGCCGATGCCGGTCAAGGCGTCGCGCACCTCTTCCAGCTTGAACGGCTTGATGATGGCCATCACGATTTTCATGGGCGGCGCCCCCTGTATCCGTTGGAACCGTCGGTCTGCGCCGTCCGCGGCGTGGCGAGTCGGTCCGGGTGAGCCCGCGGGATGCGAAGGACGGCCCCCACGGTCGGGCCGGGCCATACAAAGACTATGCCAGCGAAGCTTGGGCGGGGAACTTTTCGCTGCATCGCGAAAATGCCTACGCACTAGACGCGAGGCCGTGCGATGCCGGGCCTCGACGCGCCCGATTCGCGGGGCGAATGGCGCATAAATAGGCGGTCTGGTGCGTTTGAGGGCAGAACGTCCGGTTGCCGCGGCCGCCAACCCGCGACTGCGACCGCGGAACAGGCAGTTCCCGAGCCGCTAGCGGGTCTTCGGGCGGATCAGGCCCTCCTGCGCCACCGAGGCGACGAGGTTGCCCTGGCGGTCGAAGATCTGGCCGCGGGCGAAGCCGCGGGCTCCGCCGGCGGCCGGGCTGTCCTGGGCGTAGAGCAGCCAGTCGTCCGCCCGGAACGGCCTGTGCAGCCAGAGGGCGTGGTCGAGGCTGGCGGACTGGATCTCCGGATCGAACACCGAGCGGCCGTGAGCGATGAGCGAGGCGTCGAGGAGCGTCATGTCGGAGGCGTAGGCCAGCACCGCCTGGTGGATCGCCGGATCGTCCGGCAGGGCCGAGGCCGCGCGCAGCCAAACGTTGCAGACGGGCTCCTGCGGGCCGGGTTCCAGGTAGCGCCGCAGGTCCACGGGCTTGAGGACGATGGGCCGCTCGCGGGCGAAGTAGCGGGCGACCGCCGCCGGGATGCCGGGCAGGCCCCTGGCGAGCACGGCCTTCATGTCGGGCAGCGTCTCCGGATCGGGCGCCGCCGGCATCGCGGCCTGATGCAGGAAGCCCGACTCGACCACCTGGTAGGAGATCGTGCTGGCGAAGATCGCCCGCCCGTGCTGGACCGCCTTGACCCGCCGCGTGGTGAAGCTGCCCCCGTCGCGGATGCGCTCGACCTCGTAGACGATCGGCACCTTCGGGTCGCCCCCGAGGAGGAAGTAGGCGTGCAGGGAATGGGGCGGGCGGTCGGCCGGCACCGTCCGGGTGGCGGCCACCAGGGCCTGCGCCACCACCTGCCCGCCGAACACCCGCGGCCAGCTGTTGATCGGGCTCGTGCCGCGGAACAGGTCGGTCTCCAGGCGTTCGAGGTCGAGGAGGGCGAGGAGTTCGGCGACGATGTCGGTCATGAAGGCGCGTCGGTTCCGCTGGGGGCCGAATGTCCGGCAGGCGATGAGCCCGGCTCATCGCCTGCCGCCTGCGCGACGGCGCATCGGCGGGCGTCCGCCGGACGCGCCGATCCCGACGATCGGTCGGGATCGGCGCAGCCAAGCATAAGGTGTCCGACCGGACATAGCATCGCGCCGGCCGCGATCCACGTGACGCCCTGTTGCCCGCGCGGTCGCCGGGTGCCACTTCAAGACCCGTGCCGAGGGACGAGACGACGATGACGGGTTCGATGGGCCGCCCCGGCCGCCGCAGCATGCTCCTGGCCGGGGCCGGAATCCCCGGCCTCGCCCTGGCCCTGGCCCTCAAGCAGGCGCACGGGCCGGCGCTGGCCGTCACGATCTGCGATCCGGGCCTGCCGGCCGGCGCGGCGCGCCACCGGGGCCGGGCCTATGCGGTCGCCGCGGGCGGCCGGCGCATGTTCGAGCGCCTCGGCGTCTGGGACCGGCTCGGGACGGGCTGCGCGGCGATCACCGAGATGGTGGTCAGCGACAGCCGGCTGGCCGACCCGGTCCGCCCGGTCTTCCTCACCTTCGGGCAGGACGAACCCGCAAACGAGGGGCCCTTCGCCCACATGGTCGAAGCCGAGGCCCTGGCCGGGGCGCTGCTCTCCGCCTGCGGCGAGGCGGGGGTGGCCTTCGAGCCCACCGGCATCGCGCGGGCCACACCCGAGGGCGGGACGATCCGGGCCGTGCTCGACGACGGCCGCGTGCTCTCCGCCGCCCTCCTGGTCGCGGCGGACGGCGCCCGCTCCCGCCTGCGGGAGGCGGCG
>NZ_BPRB01000181.1 GCF_022179685.1 Methylobacterium trifolii | reverse complement strand
AGGGCCTGGGTAATTACGCCGCTACTGCCTCGGAGCGATAATAATACGGCTCAATATGCTCCAATACAAAAGCAACAAAGCGCCGCTGCAATCCCAGATGCTCATTCGCTAATACAGCATTGCGTATTCCTTCGCGCGATTCCGCATCCAAGCTTTCGGTCGCGTCGTCAATTCTCTTACGCTTTACTGCGTCATATTCGTGCCACGTGGCGGTGTTCGGGTTTGTTGTTTGTCCTAATGATTCAAGTGCCGCGACCATCAACGTGTAGGCAAGCGCAGCGTCTTCGCTGACTAGAAGCGTGGCCGCAACAATCTGACGGATTGCACGTAGAGCAGCTTCATAGCTCTTTCGTCGAAGTTTAACTAGAGTTCGAATAAACTGATCAACGTCTCGCGCGCTTTCATCACTGAGAATTACGTCAGCATCGAAGGTCTGTCGTAATAGGCTAGCAGGCCCGCGATGTCTTGTTTCGCTGCTGTTCTCGAGCGAGATCAATCGCCGCGCCATGTCGTAGTCTCTGACACAGGTTGCGTTGGTGCAAAATGCGATGACTGCTGCGATTTCGTCGAGTAATTGGTCCCCGCTCGTTGCTGCCAGCATCTCACGCTGACCGTTTAAATCTTCCGCTTCAAGCTGTTCATTGGCTTCGATGGTCAACGTGCGAAGGCCGTGGAAATTTCTTGAAGGAAGTAGCCGGCCAAATACGAATTCCAACGGCCGCTCATCCATTGAGAGCAAATTAGTATAAAAAATTGATCTGTGTACTTTACTTGTAAGACTGACTGGACGGAAATAAAATCCTTGGACAATTTGAAGCATGATAAATCACTGCCGTTGCTCTATCGTTTCCGAATAGATCAAGCGATCTTTAGCCGGTCATTCTGGGAGAACGTGTCTATCTTCATGGTCAACTTGTGAACGACGGCCGTCGGCACTTTGCGCCGCTGGTTTTCTTCCATGCGGATGAAACCGACCGCTTCAAGTTTCGCCAGGGTGCGCGTCACGTTGGGTGCAGCCCTGCCCGACCATTCCGCCAGATCGGCGATGGATTGAGGCTTGCGGTCGCGGATCATGGCGAGCAGCCGCCGGTTGTCCGGCGTCAGAAGGCGCATCAGCGCTTCGACGGACTCGAAGCTCTGCCCCCCGGCGTTCGGCGGCGCGGCCTGCTGGCCTCTGGCAATGGTCGTCATCTCGTCGCGCAGCTTGCTATGGCTGACAATCCGGTGCTCGGCCATGGCTTTGTCCTTTCCTCAATGGTTCCTTCCCTCACGGCGTCGAGCGGGACGCCGCGCTCTGTCAAAATCCGTTCGACCTCCCCGAAGAAGTCACCGATCAGGGTCGCCGCATCCGTAATCGCATAAGGCCGACCTCGATCGGTTTCGTCGCGGTGCCAGTGGTCCGCTTCCACCTGGCGCTTTGCATACTGGCTTGCCAGCGCAACGGTATGGGCATTGTCTAAGCCCATCAGCCGCTCGCCCTCCGGGGCATGCAGCGTGAACGAGTAGCGCAGCCCGTGAGGCCGCTCCTTCGTCGGTTCGATCCGCTTGATCGCGAACTTCACGAAGTAGCCCTGCCCGTACCAGTGCACCCGCCCGTCGAAATCCAGCAGAAAGGCGAGCGTGTGTATCTAGCTGTCATCGTTGCTATCATATCCTTACATGATATGGTAGATAATATAAGGCAGTCCAGTGGTCTGACCCGGTCTCGACGCGAGCCCTTCCGTAGGCCCGCGCGCCTTAGGGCCGAAAGACGGTCCGTCAGAATACGGTTGCCGGTCGGCGGATTTCTTTGAAATAATTTACGCCGCGCGCCTTGCAGGATTTTCGCTCCCCGAAAACCTCATATTTAGAGGCTCCCAATCGCTGATACTTCAGGCGCTTAGTGCGCCTCCCCGAAAGCTTCATAGTAAGGCAGCATTTGCCCGGAGTGGTGCGGATGGCGGTTGACGGCGTGGAGGTGCGCGATCCTCAGCGTAAAGGCCGGTGGCGCAAAGCCAGCGGCCTTGGAGCGGCGGAGCGCGACAGCACCGGAACGCCGTCAAGGATCGCAAGGGCCCCGCGATGCCCGCAGGCTTGTCGCTGGTCCTAAGGACCGAGAGGCGGCAAGCCGAAGGGGAACCGCCCGCGAGGGCGGCATCGTGGGGGCGGCCCGTACCGCCTTCACGGTCCGGGTGAATGCGGACCGCTGGGCCATACCGTTTAGGACGCGCATCCGATCCGGCGTGAGGGTCGGCCTTCCGGCGGATCAGGGTCTAGGGGCTCGAAGGCCCTTGGTTGCGTCCAGGTGCGATGAGACTGGTGGAGGGCTCCAAGGGCGGCAAACGCCTTTGGTCGATGGGGTCCAGGGGAGAGCGAAGTCTCCTCTTGGTCGTGGTCCAGCGGCGAAGCGCTTGGCCCGGGTGGGTTTCGGGAGGGGCAGGCACGCCTCCTCCTGAACGGATGAAACGGCGGACGTTTCTGTGGTGCGATGAGGCTCAATGCCGAGGGAGCGCCACCGCGTGGGGGATGCAACGGGGGCGCGCAGCGGCCCCCTTGCCAAGATTGCGGTGTATTACACCGCACATCTTGCACTCTTCGATATTTCCGCCTCACTGTCTTCCATGTCTCTCACCTTGCCTGCCGCTGCATCAACTTGCCGACCTCTATGCCGCCCTACCTCATCCTATTGGCACTGCCCTTACCGCCTGTTCGGCCTATCCGCTTCCCGTCATCTCGGGTTCAATCTCATACGGCTCCGCTTCCGTTCGACAAGGCTGCAACATGCCAATTTTACCCCTCGATGGTTCGGTCGGCGCGGCCTGACCAAGGTGGCCCCATCTTACCTATGGCAACCTCTCACCGGACACGGTCGGCCTCCTCAACAGCGGCGAAGCCGGGACCGGAGCCACGCGCAGCCTGACATCGGAAGGCGAGCATGGCGAGGACCCGCCTGTTGAGGAGGACGGGCGGGTCTGGTCCGCTCGGTGGCATGGGCGGATGACCGGCTCGTGCGGTACCGAGCGGGCCGGACCTGCGCGTCCAGGGAAACGTGACAGCGAACGCTACGGCCACGCTTTCCGTTGAAAAATACCAAAGATTGGTATATTCTGGATGTGAGGAGAATGGCTCATGGCTCGAAACACATCGGTATCGCTCGGCGATCATTTCGCGGAATTCATCGACAAACAGGTCGGCGGCGGCCGCTACGGCAATGCCAGCGACGTTGTCCGGGCCGGGCTGCGTCTCCTCGAAGAGCATGAAACCAAGCTCGAAGCCCTGCGCTCGGCCTTGATCGAGGGTGAGGAAAGCGGCGCTCCTGCGCCCTTCGATCCCGAAGCGTTCCTGCGCTCGAAGCGTGGGTCGCGATAAGGGTGGGCTACACGCTTTCCCCAAAGGCACGCGCCGACCTCGACTCCATCTGGGATTACACTGCCGATCGTTGGGACGAGGATCAGGCGGACCGCTATGTCCGGCTGATCGCCAAAGCCTTTGCCGACCTTGCGGACGGCTCGCTGCCTGGGCGTAAAGCCGATGACATTCGCGACGGCTATATGAAGCTGCCTGCGGGGTCGCATGTCATTTTTTATCGGCGTGACGCCGACCGGGGCATCGTGATTGTCCGCGTGCTCCATCAGCGGATGGATGTGCAGCGGCACCTTTAAGCGGGAAACGGCCCTGCGATTTCTATAAAAATGGCAAAAATTGGTCGGCTGCCTAAACTTCGCCGCAGACGCGATGCAAGCTCAATCAAGCTCGATAATAGGAATTAATTCTTGTTAATCGTGCCAAAGAGCTATATATTCGTCTTGCCAGCCAAGACGAAAAGAAAGGAGGCGGGCCATGATCAACATCGACCACGACCACCTTTTAGAAAACGACGAAGCTGATCGGAAGTCTGCGTCCGATACCGCGCCAAATTCGTCGATGGCCGACTTCGACCGAGGCATTTACCGCTCCTACCTCGACGGTATCGACATTAATGAAGATCAAAAAGACGATCTGCTCAATATCGTTTGGTCGATGATGCGGATGTTCGTCGATATGAACTTGCCCGTCGATAGTTGTGGGCAAATTGTTCTGGGACTCATTGAGCAGTCCGGTCACGAATCAGATTCGGTAGACTAATCCCAAGCCACAGGAGAACGCAGACAAGGAGGAATCATGCCAGCGAGAGCACCAAGAAAGCCTATCAAACCGCAGGTAAAACAGGCGCTACAAGAGACGAACCTTGCCCTCATCTACGGGCGCGTCTCGTCGAAAAAGCAGGTAATCGCGGGCGATGGTTTGAACTCGCAGCTTACGGTCTGTCTCAACCACGCGGCGAGCCGGGGCTACGAAGTTTGTGGGACTTTTACCGACGATCTGACGGGGAGCGCTGAGCGTCGTCCCGGCCTCGACGCGCTGCTCGAAGTGATGAGACGCGATCGGACCAAACGTTACAGAGTGGTGTTCGATCACATCAATCGCTTTAGCCGGGACATGTACCTCTACGGCGATCTGAGGCGCATGATCGACGACATGGGCGGCATCCTCGAATCTCCGACCATGATTTACGGCAACGACTCGACCTCGCACCTCGTCGAGAACATGAGCGTCGCTGTCTCCGACTATCAGCGCAAGCACAACATGGAGCAGACAAACGTCCGCATGAGGGCGAGGCTTGAGAATGGCTACGCCGTCTTCGCAGCCAGTGCGGGATATCGATATGCGAAGGTGCAGGGTCACAGCGGCAAGCTGCTGATGCGGGCCGAGCCGGTCGCCTCGGTCGTCATTGAGGCTCTCGAAGGTTTTGCCTCCGGCCAGTTCGGCAACGCCGCCGACATGCATCGCTTTCTCGAAGCGCATCCCCTCTTCCCGAAGAGTCGTCTGGGCAAGGTGCCTCACCAGCGCGCCAGCGACATGCTCCGCAATCCGATTTACGCAGGGCTCGTCGGCTCCGAAAGCTGGGGCATTCCCTTCCGCAAAGGGCATCACGAGCCGCTTATCAGCGTCGCGACGTTCCAATGCATCCAAGACCGCCTCAACGGCGTTGTCAGGATGCCGTCCCGGAAAAACCTCAGCGAGGACTTCGTGCTGCGCGGCCACGTGATGTGCGACGATTGTGGAGAGCCCCTGACCGCCTGCTGGTCGAAGGGCACGCACGCACGCCATCCCTACTATCTCTGCCACCGCCGCGCCTGTGCGTCTTACGGCAAGTCGATCCGCCGCGACGTGATCGAGGGCGAATTCCAGACGCTCCTACAAGCGGTCGAGCCGGACCCGCGCGTGTTTGCGCTGGCGACGGCGATGTTCAGGGAGCTGTGGGCGCGGCGTGCCGCGAACAGAGTCGGGCGCGTTAAAGCGCTCAAGGATGAACTAGCCCGCGTCGAGAGGAAAATCGACGACACGGTCGAGCGGATCGTCGCGACCAGCGTGCCGTCGGTTGTGCGGGCGCTCGAAGCCAAGGTCGAGAAGTGTGAGACCGAGAAGCTGCTGATCGCCGAGAAGATGGCCTCGGCGGCCCTTCCGCAGGGGACCTTCGAGCAGCGACTTAGAACGGCGCTCGATTTCCTCGCAAGCCCCTGGAAAATATGGGCTTCCGGTCATACAGAGGCTCGGCAAGCGGTCCTGAAACTCACGTTTGCCGACCGCCTGCGCTACAAGCGCGGTGAAGGCTTTAGAACGGCAAATCTGTCTTTGCCGTTCAAGGTGTTAGCGGGTTTTTCGTCCGGTGAAAAAGAGATGGCGCACCCGACACGATTCGAACGTGTGACCTTTGCCTTCGGAGGGCAACGCTCTATCCAGCTGAGCTACGGGTGCTGACCGTGCCCGTTGAGTAACCCAAGGCGGTCCTCCGTGCAACGGTCGGCGTGGCAAGATCCTGGGCGATCGCTTGAGGCTCGAACGGACGAGGGCGCGGCCCTCCGCCGGCAAAGCTCACACGTTCGAATCGTGTCGGGTTGCGCCGAGGCGACGGAAGGGCCGCGGATGCGCCGGCATTGTGCCTTGAGTGCGGACGGTATGCGGACGTATTTGCGCCCCTCCGCCGCCGATGAAGCCCTCGGTAGAACCTGAGCGCGCTGGATGCCTGCAATGGCCGGCTGTGTGCCTCGTCCAGGGTGCGGCAACTTGAGGGTTAAAGCCCCGTAGCATGGTTGCGCGAGCTGTGCTGAATAGGCGCGAATGGAATGTGCGCGGTGCACAGGCGTCCGCGCCCAAGCTGGCGACACGATCCCATTTTGCGACCGCCCTCCCACATGGTTGCCGAAACGAGACCGCAAATCACGGGGAGCGATCTTGCCCGGAAGGTCGCCGGTCTGGCTCGTGGCGAGCGTCTGGTCGTCCTGGGCATCGGTCGGGAGGGCATCGGCGCGATCGTCTCCGAGGATTTCGACCGCGATCGCAGCGTGCTGCTGGTGACCGGCGACAATGAGCCTACGGCTACGGCTGTTGTCGACCGGCTCCTCGACGACCTCGCCGAACTGGCACTCGACCGCTGGCCGCGCTGGCACGGTCTCGGTAAGCCGACCGACCCGGTCGTCGCCGACCCGTGGCTCAAGGCGGCATCCAGGCGGGCCGAGCGTGGTCTGCCGCCTCGCTTCCGGCGCCTCGGACAGGAACGCGAACTCTGCCGGCTTCTCGATGTGCTCGATCAAGCCCGTGTCGTGCTGGTCTGGGAGGTCGACCCTGTCTCGGCGGCGCATGCGCGCCCTGTGATCGACGCATTGGAATGGTGCGGGCGGCACGGGGTCGCCGTCGTGGCGGCGCTCGCCGCCAAGCCTCCGGAGACGGCGCCCTACGACCGTGTCCTTTACGGTGCCCGCGTGTTCGCGCGCACCGACCGGGCGGTGGCCAAGAGGTTCATCGCACCGGCTGGAGCGCACCATGCGAGCGTCATCGAGCAGCAGGTTGCGGAGTCGCTGGCTCGGGACGTTGAGCTCAAAGATCTGTTCGTCTGCAACGCACCGGTGCTTGTCGGCGCCTGGGGCGGGACGGCACGAGTCGATCTGCTCTGCTCTGCACACCGCATCGTCGTGGAACTCGACGGGCCCGAGCACAGAGCCGAACCGAAGTTCGGCAATGACCGACACCGCGATTACGAGTTGCTGACGGCGGGCTACGTCGTGCTGCGCTTGACCAACGATCAGGTCGCGGCCGACCTGCCTCTGGCGATCGAGAAGATTCGCACTGTCGTTCGACTGCGGCGCGGCACGACTGAGGGTGAGCCATGAGCGGGACGCTGACACCAAAACAAGCCCTGATCCTCTGGTGCCTTCTTGGCCGGCACGGCAGCGCCCTTCAGAGCGCGCTCGTGCCGCGCATCGACAAGGCGGACCGGGAAGCGCTGATCGCGGGCCGCTACATCGAGGCGGTGAAACAGGGCCGCTCGCTGCGGCTCAGCGTGACGGACAAGGGCTGGGACTGGGCCGGCGGCCATATGCGCGAGCCTCTGCCGCCGAGCTTCCGCGTGCTGCAGGACTGGCTGGAACGGGTGCAAGCCGATCTCGCCGCGACGGGCCGGAGGCTTGCCGACGTCGTCGGCAGCGTCCCCGAAGAGCCGGCACCAACGGTGCCGCAGCCGCGGCCACCCGCACGCCGGGCCGCGTCCAAGGGATCGGACAGGGAATTGAAAAAGCTGACGCCAATACAGCTTCGGGCCCGGATCGAGACCGCCTACCTCGCCCTGACGGGCGGAGAGAAGGCCAAGGCCGTGCGCCTCAGCGCCTTGCGCGACCATTTGTGTGACCTCGATCGCGCAACCGTCGATGCAGGACTCGCGGCGATCCTAAGGGGGGACCCGACGGCGCGCCTGAGCCAGTTCAGCGATCCGAAATCCCTGACTGCTGCCGAGCGCGCGGCGGCGTTCAGCCCGGCCGGCGAACCCTTCCACATCCTCCGGATCCAATCATGACGGATGCCCTCGACGCCCTGCGCCGGGTCGATTTCGATTGGGTGCGCACCCTCGACAGCATCTGGATTGATACGCCGCCGACCGGCGGCCCCAACGAACGGCTCGTCCCGAACATGGTCGCGGACCTCCACCGCAAGGCCCGTGCGCCGGCCGACCGCGCGATGGGTCGCGTGCTCGTTGGCCAGTCCGGTGTCGGCAAGACCCATCTGGTCGGACAGCTGCGGCGCGAGGCCTGGCGAACGGGTGGCTGGTTCGTCCCCCTCGACGTCCTCGGCCTGACGGATTTCTGGCGGAGCGCTGCGCTGAGCTTCGTCACCGCCTTGTTGCAATCGATGCCGGACGGTCGTCGGCAATCGGATGCCGTGCTTGCGGGCGTGGCTCGCCGTTTCAATGTCGAGGCGCAGGTCGAGGCCGCTTTCAACACGCCGAACATGGATGCACGGCGGATCGTCGACGTCCTGGTCAAGGCGCTGATGAGCGTCGATGCGAGCCGCGCGCTCAAGCACCTCGATGTCTTCCGCGCCCTTTGTCTCCTGCGCTCCCAGGATTTCGAGGTGGTCGGGCTCGCCCACGCTTGGCTGCAGGGCTACGACGCCGACCCTACCGAGCGCGCAGCCGCCGGCTTCAAGACGCCCCCGCCGGCACCCGTCGAACTCGTGCGCGGCATGTGCTGGATCATGGCGCTCAGCGGACCGACGCTTATCGCGATCGATCAGATCGACGGGCTCATCGAGAGCAGCCGGCTCGCGGCAAAGGACGGGCTCGATGCAGAGGCGGGCCTCGCCGAGGTGCTGGCCGCCGGCCTCCTCGAGGTCAACATCATCTGCGACCGCAGCATGACGGTGGTAACCTGCCTCGAAGAGTCCTGGGAGCGTCTCTGCACACGCGGCCTGACACCGATGCTGGAGCGCTTCGCGGAACCGACGGGTCTCGTCGGCATGAACGACAAGGCGGCAGCCGCCGCGCTTGTGGCAGACCGTCTGAGGCCAGCCTATGCGGAGGCCGGCTTCGAGCCTCCTACCGAGCTCTGGCCATTCAATGAGCGGGTCATCGCGGAGGCCGCGGCGGCGGGCATGATGCCGCGCACGCTGCTGATGCGCTGCGATGCCTTCCGCCGACAATGTCTCGCGGCAGATGCGATCACGGTCTGCGACACGCTGATCCGAGTCGCCGTTCCATCGTTGAGCGAGCCTCCCCCCTCCGAGTTCGACCTCGACGCCGCCTGCCGCGATGCCGACATCACGCAGATCCGCAGCGACGAGGACATTTGGCTCGGCCAGTTGCTGCGCGACGCGTTTGACCTCTACGCCCTGGAAGACGATCCGGACGACGCCCTCGAAGTGGCGAGCAAGGGTGAGCCCGACCAGAAGATTCCTCCCCTCCACGGCCGGCTGATCTTCATCCATCGTGACGAGAACGACCGTGAGCGGCACGTCTGCTACCGTGCCCTCCAGCATCAGAACGCCATCGCGTTCCAGGCACGGCTGCGCGCGGCTCTCACGGCCTCCGGCATCTCGGCGCGCATTCCAGACCGAGGGTTACTGCTGGTCCGGCGCGGGCCGATGCCGGGCGGCACGAAGACCCGGCAACTCGTCGACGCGTTCACAGCTGCCGGTGGGGTGTTGATTGATCCGTCCGATGCGGACTTGCGGATTTTCGTCGCCTTGCGCGACCTACATGCGCGGGCTCAGGCCGAAGGCGCGTCCGACCGGTTCGAGCGTTGGCTGCGTGCCCAGCAGCCGGTCGTGAACACCGGTTTCTTCCAGGCCGCGGGCCTCGCTCACGTCGTGACCAACGAGGCTTCCCGTGAGACGGCTGGGCGCGTGCACGCCCCTGCGTCGGCAGACCAGCGCAACGAGGGAGCACCGGATCGGGCGGACGCCGCACGGGAGCTTAGGTCGATGGCCGCAGGTAGAAGCGGCCCAGACGGCGCGGGCCAGAGCGAGCGGCCGGCCCCCGATGCGCCGTCGCCAGAGGCAGTTGCGGCCGCAATCCCGGTCGGTCATCGCCTCACGCCGGACGCGCCTGCCGTCACCCTGCCGCTGCGCTTGCTGCCCCGTCACACCGCGATCATCGCCGGTTCGGGCTCCGGCAAGACCGTGCTCCTGCGCCGCCTCGTCGAAGAAGCCGCCCTGGCAGGCGTTCCGGCGATCGTGATTGATCCCAACAACGACCTCTCGCGGCTTGGCGACTTATGGCCCGACCGGCCGAAAGCCTTCACCGCGGAGGATGACCGCAAGGCGGCTCTCTACGCAAAGCGTGTCGAGGTCGCGGTGTGGACGCCGGGCGTGCATGCCGGCAACCCGCTGTTCCTTTCCGTCCTGCCCGACTTCACTGAGCTGAGCGGGGACCGCGACGAGCGCCAGCAAGCCATTGAAATGGCGGCCGAGACCCTCGGACCCCTCGCCGGCGCCAAGACGAACCTTCTGCGCGGCGTGCTCGCCGGCGCGCTGCAACACTTCGCCAATCGGGGCGGCGGCAAGCTGGCCGACTTCACGGCCCTACTCGCCGATCTGCCCGACGGCATCAGCCAGATCGGCAATGCCGCCAAGCTCGGGGCCGGCATGGCCGACCAACTTCACGCGGCGGTGGCGACGAATCCGCTCCTTAAGGTCGAAGGCACGGTCCTCGATCCGCACCACCTGTTCTACGGCTCCGATCCCGCACGCACCCGCATCTCCGTCATCAACCTGTCGGGGCTCGCCTCGGAGGCAGCCCGCGAGGATTTCGTGAACCGCCTCCAGATGACGCTGTTCGGCTGGATCAAGAAGAACCCGTCGCCGCACGGCATGCTCTACGTTGTCGACGAGGCCCAGACCTTTCTTCCCGCCCAGAAGGCATCGCCGAGCCTCGGAAGCGGCATCAAGCTCGTGGCGCAGGGCCGCAAATACGGGCTCGGGATGATCGTCGCGACGCAGGTGCCGCGGGGCATCCACAATCAGGTCGTCTCGAACTGCACGACACAGTTCTTCGGGCGGCAGAGCGCCCCCGCGACCATCGCCGCCGCTCAGGAGATCATCGCCGCCAGCGGCGGCACCGCCGCGGATATCGGCAAGCTGGGCGCCGGCGAGTTCTATTTCGCCACCGAGGGCTCAGGCCGTCCGGCCAAACTGCGCACGCCGATCTGCCTCACCTACCACCCGGCCAACCCACCAACCCCGGAGGAGGTTGTGCGACAAGCACGAAAATCCATGCCACGCGACCATTGACTGGTTGTCAAACAGCGTTGAACATTGACCCTGGATCGGCGTCGAACTTTGGCTCTGACTCACTCTTGCTGATGCCGGCGGCGTTGAGGATGTGGACATCCACGATGGAGCCGCAGCATGCGCCCTCGCTTCCGATCGTCGAGCCTCGTACCCGCTGGATTCGTCGTCGATTATGTCGATGTCGGCGCCGATCGGACCGATCTGGTC
>NZ_BPRB01000180.1 GCF_022179685.1 Methylobacterium trifolii | reverse complement strand
TGTCGGCCGTCTGCGTTCCAGGAACCGTGGCCATCGTGCGCTCCATCCCTCAAACGTGCCCGCACAGCAGGCCTCCAGCCGTTCCGGATACGACCGGCTTTGCTCCGTCCTCGGATCGAGGGCGGAGTTCGCGACGTGAGGCCGCGCTGCTCATGATGCGGTCAAGCGGCCCGGCGCGCGCGCCATACGTCCGCCTATTAAATTTCCCCTAACATGGCCGTATCGTTTTTCACCAGGGCTGATGAGGACTGCAGCGACACAGAAACGCGAGACCCGATACAGGCCTGTGTACGGTTCTAGACCAATTGAGATACATGGTCGGTGAAGTTGAGATGGTTTGTCAGCGGGCGCAGGCTCTTCCCCGAGCGCCGGGCCGAACCGAGGCCGGCATCCGGGAGCGGCGGCAAACGCCAAGCCGACCGGCGGGAGAGGCTCGGTTTCGTAGGGACAGGCTCGCAGGAGCGTCGAGGGGTAGGCCGATGACGACCGAGACCGAACCGTACGATCCGCAGCAGGCCAGGCTGCGCCGGCACGAGACCAAGCCCGAGGGGATCTCCAGCATCACCCTGTGGCAGGTCTACCGGAGTCGGCTCGCCCCGCTCTGCGACGTCAGCCTGCCCGAGAAGGGTGCGGAAGCCGGGTTCTGCGTGACCAGCCTCGCCTACCAGACCACCCGCGCCTCGCTGATGCAGACCACCTCCGTCGCCCAGATCCTGCGACGGGGCCCGAAGCAGATCGTCAACGGCACCGACCAGATCCTGCTCTACCTCCAGGTCGCCGGTAGCCTCGCCGCCGACTGCGATGGGCGCCGCATCCAGGTGGAACCGGGCGACCTGGTGCTGTTCGACTACGCCCGGCCCCTCGTGAGCCGCGTCGGCGCCTTCACCAACCTCGTGCTCGCGGTCGATCGCGATACGGTGCCCGCGCCCCTGCTCGGCCTCGGATCGGCGCTGCACGGCTATGTCCTGCCACGAAACACCGGAGCCGGTCGCCTTCTCGGGGCAACGCTCACAGCCCTGCTCGCGGCGGCCGAGCACCTCACGCTCGGCGAGGCCGAGGCGGCGGTCGAGAGTGTGTTGCACCTGGCTGCCGGGCTGGTGCGAAGTGCGCGATTGGCCGAGGCCGAGACGCCGGAGGCCGTCGGCATGATCCGCTACACGGCGGCCCTCGCCTACATCGATCGGCACCATGGCGATCTCGATCTCGGCCCGGACGAGATCGCCGAGCATGTCGGCGTGTCGCGGCCGACCCTGTACCGGGCCTTCGAGCATGCCGGCGGCGTGCACGCGGTCCTGCTCCGCCGGCGCCTCGACCACGTCATGCGCGAACTTCTCACCAACCCGGTCGCACGTGAGAGCCCGACCGCCCTGGCGACCCGCTTCGGCTTCGGGGGGCCGACGCAGCTGAGCCGGACGTTTCGAGCTCGCTTCGGCCTACCGCCGGGGAAGTACTGTGCCCTGATCGAGAAACAGGACGCAGCCTGGCATGCGGCGCAGCTCGCGCGCATCGGCTTTGGGCCTGAGCCCATGGCGACGTCGATCGCGGCTCACGCATCGGCTCCGGCACGGATCGCCGAGTAGTCCGGCGCTCCGGCGCCTCAGGGGGCCGGTCGCTCCTCAGACCTCTTCGGCGCGGGCCTGATGTGTGGGGAAGTGGGGCGTGTAGAACGCCGCCGCGGTCGAGGGCGACGCGACCGGCGCGGCAGACCTCCGCCGGGGGAAGTGTGGGTCGAACAGGTCGCCGTCACGCCGGCGATCGAGGGTGCGATGCGGACCCGTCCCGACGGGCTCGACTTCGCGAAGGGAGCGCATCACGTCACTGCACATGGACGGTGAGCCTCATCTTGGGGTGGATGCCGCAACGGATGATGAAGTCGCCGGGTTCGGAGAGCTTCAGCACCCGCTCCATGCCCGGCTCCTGATCACCGCCATCGAACGCGAACCGGTCGGCTTCGATGAAGGCGTGGTGCACGGCGGTGTCGTCGCCGTTGACCAGGACCAGGCTGTCCCCCCGGCGCAGGAACAGATCGCCCGGGTCGTAGTGCCGACCCTTTTGCAGCACGACCCGGCTGGCGCTCGCGAGCGCGGCCCATGCTGGCACGGCAACCCCCCCGGCGATGACCAGGGCGAGGGCGAACGACGCCGATCGGGGATGACGGAGGTAACTGAGGAGAGGCATGGTCTAGCCGATCGCAGAACGCTCGATACAGGAAAGTCTGTAGTCCAGATGTCTAAATGCAGTCTGTTCGTGATCCGATTTATAGATAGAAAACCTTGAAGGCGGCTGATGGGCGATTATGCTGAACTCGACATTTGTTCGTCTGATCGCAACGATCCGGTGACTATCTGGTGCTGATCCGGCAGGGTCGGGCAAGCAGTAGTCTTCAGTGCTCATATTCCGAGTCTATACGAGCGTCTTAGAATGTCGTGTATTCGGTGGTTTTCCGGACGAATTTGTGGGCAACCGCTCGCATAACGGCGGCTTGCGGAACTACCCTGACAATCATTCGGTCTCTAGGCGTTATGGAAGTGATTGACAGCCTTCTGATTTTTCGAGGCAACCAAACATCTCACCGGGGATGTGGCGCACCAATCAAGCGAAGAAGCTGGCGTTGACCTGCCCCTCGGTGATGCCGGCGAGTTCGATCGTGCCGCCGCCCGAGAGCACCAGTAGCGCGCTGCCCGAGCCGTCGGCCGCCGTGCCGAAGCTGTAGCTCTGCCCGCGCAGATCGATGCGATCGCCTTCCCCTTGGGCAAAGCCCAGGATCACGTCGTGACCCGAGGCCGGGTTGAAGTCGTAGCGATCTGCACCCTGGCCGCCCGTGAGCACGTCGTCGCCGAGGTCCCCATAGAGGAAATCGTCGCCGAGATCCCCGTAGACCACGTCGTTGCCCTGGCCGCCGAAGAGCGTGTCGGAGCCTTGCCCGCCGTAGAGGGTGTCGGCCCCGAGGTTGCCGAACAGCACGTCGCTGCCCTGGTTGCCCAGCAGCACGTCCCGGTTCTGGCCGCCGTAGAGGGTGTCCGCGCCCTGGCCGCCATAGAGGGTGTCGTTGCCCATGTTGCCGAGCAGCAGGTCGTCGCCCTGGTTGCCCTGGATCAGGTCGTCGCCCTCGTTGCCGAAGGCCGTGTCGTTGCCCAGGCCGCCGCTGTAGGTGTCGTTTCCCGAGAGCAGGCTGATGCTGTCCGGTCCGTCCGTGCCGGTGAGGTTGTCGTCGCCAGGCGTCGGGCCAGTCGGCCGTGGCGGACCGATATCGTCGCTGATGATGGTGCCCGTGGCGGTCGCCGTGGTGATCGTGCCGAAGTTCGGAGCCGACAGGGTGACGGTGAAGTCCTCGTTCAGCTCTGGAAACATGTCCCCGACGACCTGAATGACGATCTGCTGGCTGGTGACGCCCTGGGTGAAGGCGACCGTGCCGGAGGGTAGGACGTTGCCAGCGAAATCCGACGTCGAGGCCGGGTTCGTGCCCGAGCCAGTCACAGCGTAGGCGACCGTCTCGCTCGCGTGCGCATCGCCCGTACGGGTGACGGTGTAGACGAAGCTCGTCGTGCCGGTATTGCCCTCGGCCTGCGCCAGCGTGGCCGGGCTGATGGCAAAGCTCGGGGCCGGGTCGTTGTCGCTGATCGTGCCGGTGGCAGTGGCCGTGCCGATCGTGCCGGCGCTGGGGCCGCTGATCGTGCCGATCACCGTCTCAGGCGGCGCCCCCTCGAACAGCGCGTCGTCGATCGTGGCGACCGTGACGAAGGCCCGGGTCTGGCCGGCAGCGAAGGTCACGCTCTGGCCGGTGATGGCGGTGTAGTCCGACCCGGCGGTGGCAGTGCCATCGGAGGTCGAGAAGCTGACGCTCTCGCTGGCCTGGCTCGCCGGTCCGCTGCGGGTGATGGTGAAGACCAGACCCTGGCCCTCGGTCGCCGTGCCGCCGCTAAGCGCGTAGGTCGGTGCCGCCTCGTTGTCGGCGATCGTGCCGGTGGCCGAGCCGGCCGTGGTCGAGATCGTGGCTCCATCGGTGGCGGCGCTCAGGGTCGCGGTGACCGTCTCCGGGGTGGCGCCCTCGTAGAAGCCGTCATCGATGGTGGCGACGGTGAAGGTGGCGGTGGTCTGGCCTGGCGCGAAGCTCAGAACCTGGGAGGCGGCAGTGTAGTCCGAGCCTACGATTGCTGTGTCGCCGCCAATACCCGCGGAAGCAGTCACAGACTCGCTGGACTGCGCATCGCCGGTGCGCGTCACCATGTAAACTAGGCTGCCACCCTCGGTGACCGTTGGCGCATTTGCAATCGAAAAGACGGGCGGAGCACTATTAAACGTAAGCTTGAAAGCAATATCTATATTACTAAAAATCGTGTCAAAATTTGAGCCAAAGCTCGAATCTCGCGAAGTAACGTTGTTTGAAGAAAAGAAACTGCCATTCGCATATGAGTTATTGGCAGACACAGAAGCCCGATCGGATGCACCATCACGCGCAACAAAACTATCTAGAATAAAGGCATACTGTACGCCCGGCGTAAGCTGTAGATTGCTGGTACTAACACTTACTGGCTGCGTGCTACCTGCTTGAACCGAGATGGTAGCGCTTTCGAACAATAGTACACCTGGACTGAACTGCCCAGCCGCTAAAGAATCATTGGTCGTAATCAAAAGCCTAAAATTAGAGTTTGAGCCAGAAGTATTTGTAATTCCAGTAAGATCGACTGAGCTTAGTGTAGAGTCAGCAGCCAAAAAAGTCTGAGCGAAGTATGTAGACGTAGGCTCACCTATTGAACCTTGGGTTGCATTGGAGGCACTATTGTCGATTATAGTTGCCACGGGACACTCCTACAAATGCGACAGTCAGCATTGCACGGCTATAGACTGGGATGATGTCGCAATGGAAAGTCAAACTGAAAAGAATTCTGGAGCAAATTTCATAGAAAAGTCAATCAGTATCCGAAATATAAAAACTCAATCTCCATCAAGCTTGACGTTCGCAGCCATAGAAAAATATGCTTCGATACCGCCCCGATTATCGATCTGGTTCCTCCTTCTGTGTCAGAATATCGAAATAAGACGGCTATCCTATTGGCTATCATGTCGGCAATCCGATCGTTTTCCCAACGGTGCGCAAGCGTGCGGGTCGAGCTATCTGAAACTCCACCTTTTCCGTCGGGAAAACGTGTCGGCAATTCTATTGCCGAGTAAACCTTCCTGCGGCACTATCCCGACATGCTTGTCGGATATGCCCGCGTCTCGACCCAGGACCAGAATCTCGACTTGCAGCGCGACGCGCTGACCAAGGCCGGCTGCGAACGCTTGTTCGAGGAGAAGAAGTCCGGCAAGGCCGGGACCAGACGCCCCGCCTTCGATGAAGCGCTCGCTGCGCGTAAGACCCCGTTTCATAATGCCTTTGCCAGCCGTCTGACGAGGATCATGGCGGCGGCGAGGACGAAGAAGGCGAGTGCGGAGGACGGCGTTGCCTCATGGTCGCGGGCGAGCCTGCGGCAGCGGGCGATCCATCCGAAGGTGCGCTCGATGACCCAGCGCCTCGGCTGGACGGCGAAGCCTGCTGGCCCGCCTCCGGTGCGATGATCTCGACGGTGATGGTGGAGGCCGAGGCGACCTTCTCGCCCCTGTAAGCGCGGTCGGCGAAGCAGTGGGCCAGGAACGGCCACAGGTTACGCGAGGCTCGTAGCAGGGCGACACCGCCGTGGCCGTCGTGCAGGTTGGCGGGCGAGACAGCCGCGACCAGCAGGCGACCGTCCGTATCGGTCAGCGCATGACGTTTGCGGCCGACGACGCGGCGGGCGGGATCGTAGCCGCGCTCGCCTTTGACACCGACCCCGCCGGAGCGCGCGG
>NZ_BPRB01000179.1 GCF_022179685.1 Methylobacterium trifolii | reverse complement strand
CGCCAAGGCCCGGCGCCGGACCGCGCGTTTCCGGACACATCCGCGACATCGGACCGGGGGGCGCCATCATCGGGCTTCAAAACCGGGGCGATCCCTTCTATATTCAGTGGGCCGGTCGTGAGGCCGGCTACGGCGATGAACCGTCTTTCGGACATATGCGTCTCGCACGCGGCGTCTCCACCCGAACCCAGGACCTGTGGCCGCACCGGCCGGCAGAGCGCCCTGGGCTCCGGCGGGGACGTGACGGGATCGGCAAGGGCCGCGCGCCTTTCCGGATCGTGTCGCCGGTGATCGGAAGTCCTTGCCGAAATAAGTCCTTGCTGATGTCCTGGCGGTTCGCATCGTTCAGGCTGGGTTCGGATGCACCCTGTACCGCTGAGCATCCACGCAACCTTCCTCGATCCGGCCCGCGCCCTCGACGTGGGCCCCTCGTCGGGCAGACCGGGCTGAACGACCGCAGATGGCAGACGATCTGATCCGCTACGACCTTCTCGTCCAGGAAGCCCTGCGCGGCGTCGTGCGCAAGGTGCTGACCGACGCCGCCCGCGAGGGGCTGGCGGGCGAGCACCATTTCTACGTCTCGTTCCGCACAGAGGCGCCGGGGGTGCGGATGTCGCAGGCCCTGCGGGAGAAGTACCCGCAGGACATGACGATCGTGCTCCAGCACCAGTTCTGGGACCTCGGCGTCACCGAGCACAGCTTCGAGGTCGGCCTGTCGTTCTCGGGCGTGCCGGAGCGGCTGCTCGTGCCCTTCGACGCCCTCTCGGGCTTCTTCGACCCCTCCGTCCAGTTCGGCCTGAAGTTCGACCTCACCGATCCGAGCGAGGTGACCGAGCCCGATGCGGCCCCGGTGTCCCTCAAGGCCGGCCCGCGCGGTGCGGCCTCCGAACCCACTGAGATCAAGCCCAAGGGGACTGGGCTGGCGGCGATCGGCAGCGGCGTCCCGAAGGTGCTGCCCGCCCCCGCGGCCCAGAACGGGGCCAAGGCCGAGGAGCCCAAGGCGCCCCGCCCGGCCAAGAAGGACGGCGAGGGCGAGGAGACGGGCGCCGAGGTCGTCAGCCTCGACGCGTTCCGCAAGAAGAGCTGATTTCTAGCCTCACCCGCGCCGCGTCGCGTCCATCCGCAGCCCGTGCTCGGGCCGCAGCGTCACCCGGTGCAGGGGCGTGACGGGAGGGTGGTCGGCCGGCAGGCGGAAGCGCACCGTGCGGACGATGTGGGCCAGGACGATTACCGCTTCCTGCAGGGAAAAGCTCTGGCCGATGCAGACCCGCGGCCCCGCCCCGAAGGGCAGGTAGGCGAAGCGCGGGATGTCTTCGCGGGCGGTCCCGAGGAAGCGGTCGGGCACGAAGGCGTCCGGATCGTCCCACAGGGTCCTGTGGCGGTGGAGCACGTAGGGCGCCACCAGCACCATCGAGCCGCGCGGCACCTTGATCCGCCCGAGGCGGTCGTCCCGGATCGCCTGCCGGCTCAGGAACGGGACCGGCGGGAACAGCCGCATCGCCTCCTCCATCACGGCCTTGGCGAAGGGCAGGCGCTCGACCGCGAAGGTCTCGCTGGCCTCCGCATCGACCTCTTCCTCCAGCCGGGCGAGGGAATCCGCGTCCTGCGACAGGCAGTAGAGCGCCCAGGTCAAGGCGTTGGCCGTGGTCTCGTGGCCGGCGGCGATGAAGGTGACGATGTTGGCCTTCACCGCCAGGTCGGTGAGGCCGTTGCCGGTCTCGGGGTCCTGGGCGGCGAGCAGCAGGGTCAGGAGGTCCTGCGGGGCCGCACCCGTCTGCATCAAGGCCTTGCGGCGGGCGATGAGTTCGTCGACCACCTCCGCGAAGAAGCGCCCGGCCGGGCGCGCCCGCAGGCGGCCGAGGCGGGGCACGAAATCCGGCACGCCGAACACGTCCAGGGGATCGATCGGCCCGACCGCCTCCAGGAACCGGGTGATGGCCCGGCCCAGGGCATCCGGGTCCCCCGGCAGCCCTTGCGTGAAGATCGTCCGTTCCAGCACGTCGAGGGTGACGCGGGTCATCTCCAGGGCGACGTCCACGGGCTTGCCGTCCCGCCGGGCCAGGCGGCGGGCCAGGAACGCGCCGGCCGCGTTCATCGAATCGGAAAAGCCCTGGACGGTCCGCGCCGAGAAGATCGGGGCGAGCGTCCGGCGCTGGAGGCGCCACTCGTCGCCCTCCGCGCTCAGCAGGCCGTTGCCGAGGCCCGGCGCCAGGACCCGGCGCTGGAGGTCGTCCTTGCGATAGTTGGCGGCGTTCTCCACCAAGAGGTAGCGGATCAGGGCCGGGTCGCTCACCACGGTGATGCGGCCCATGGCGCCGTCGCCCGCCACCACGGGCAGTTCGAAATGCGCCTCCATCCAGGTGGTGATCGGGTTGTGCCGCGCGGCCTTCAGGAACTCGAACAGGCCCATGGCCCTGCGCCGCGGGCGCGGCACGGGCGGCCGGAACCGGACCGGGCGCGGAATCGGATGGGGCGGAGTCTCGACCAGCGTCGCCATCGGCGGCATTCTCTCCTGAGGACGGACAGAACAGCCCGCCCCGTTTGTCGAGGCGCCACGTGCCGCGCCATCGCGCTTCGATCGTCCCTGTCTTAAGTAGGCACCGCACCGCAGCAGACGTAGAGGCCACGATGTCGCCGCAGACCACCGAGACCGCCACCCGCACCGAGTCCGACACCTTCGGGCCGATCGAGGTTCCGGCCCACCGGTACTGGGGCGCTCAGACCCAGCGTTCGATCCAGAACTTCAGGATCGGCACCGAGCACATGCCGGCGCCCCTGGTGCATGCGCTGGGCCTGGTGAAGCAGGCCGCCGCCCTGGTGAACCAGGACCTGGGCGGCCTGGAGCCGCGGGTCGCCGAGGCCATCGCCGCCTCGGCCGCCGAGGTGGTGGCGGGCGGCCACGACGACGAGTTCCCCCTCGTGGTCTGGCAGACCGGCTCGGGTACGCAATCCAACATGAACGCCAACGAGGTGATCGCGAGCCTCGCCAACGAGCGCCTCGGGGGCAAGCGCGGCGGCAAGTCGCCGGTGCACCCCAACGACCACTGCAACCGCGGCCAGTCCTCGAACGACGTGTTCCCCACCGCGATGCACATCGCGGTGTCGCGGGAGATCTACGAGCGGCTGATGCCGGCGCTCACCCACCTGCACGGGGCGCTCGACGCCAAGGCCAAGGCCTTCGAATCGATCGTCAAGATCGGCCGCACCCATCTCCAGGACGCAACGCCCGTCTCCCTCGGCCAGGAATTCTCCGGCTACGCGGCGCAGGTGGCGCTCGGCGGCTCGCGCATCGCCGCGACCCTGCCCGGCGTGCTGGCGCTGGCCCAGGGCGGCACCGCGGTCGGCACCGGCCTCAACGCCCATCCCGACTTCGCGGAGAAGTTCGCGGCCAAGGTCGCGGAACTGACCGGGCTGCCCTTCACCTCGGCCGCGAACAAGTTCGAGGCGCTGGCCACCCACGACGCCCTGGTGTTCACGCAAGGGGCGCTGGCGGCGCTGGCCACCGGCCTGTTCAAGATCGCCCAGGACATCCGCCTGCTGGCCTCGGGGCCCCGCTCGGGCCTCGGCGAACTCTCCCTGCCGGAGAACGAGCCGGGCTCCTCGATCATGCCGGGCAAGGTTAACCCGACCCAGTGCGAGGCCCTGACGATGGTCTGCGCCCAGGTGATCGGCAACGGCACCACCGTGAGCTTTGCCGGTTCGCAGGGCCATTTCGAGCTGAACGTGTTCAAGCCGGTGATCGCCAACGCGGTGCTGCAATCGATCCGCCTCCTGGCGGATGCGGCCGTGAGCTTCACGGACAATTGCGTCGTCGGCATCAAGGCCAACGAGGACCGGATCGCGGACCTGATGAGCCGCTCGCTGATGCTGGTCACCGCGCTCGCCCCCTCGATCGGCTACGACAAGGCCGCCGAGATCGCCAAGACCGCACACAAGAACGGCACCACCCTGAAGCAGGAGGCCCTGCGCCTCGGCTACGTCACGGAGGCCGAGTTCGAGCGGGTGGTGCGGCCCGAGACCATGCTGGCCCCCAGCGCCGACTGATTCTTTTTGGGATTCGGCCGATGCGGTTCCTGCGTCGGCCGGTCCGGAGGGAGACCGAGGGCATGGCCGAGATCATCAACCTGCGTCAGGCCCGCAAGGCCCGCGAGCGGGCGGCCGACGCGGCGAAGGCGGCCGACAACCGGATCGCCTTCGGCCGCCCGAAGAAGGCCAAGACCCTCCAGGAGAAGCGCAAGCGCCTGGAGGAGACCCGGCACGAGGGCCACCGGCTCGCCTCCGACGAGCCGGAGACGTGAGCGCGGGCGTCCCGAAGCGCTCGGTGATGATCGCGGGCCATTCCACCAGCGTCTCCCTCGAAGAGCCGTTCTGGGAGGCCCTGCGCGAGATCGCGGCGGCGCGCGGGCAGTCGGTCCAGGGGCTCGTCGGCACGATCGATTCGGAGCGCGGGGGCCAGAACCTGTCCTCGGCGATCCGGGTGTTCGTGCTGGGTGCGATCCGCAGCGTATCCCCCCGCAGCTTTGAAGGCGCCGACCCCCTGTGCTAACGAGGCCGCACGGGGCCGGACCCCGCCCGGGACGGTGCCGCGCGAACATCCCATCCCCCGCGTCGCCGCCGGCCTCGCCAGAGCCGGCCCTTCAGAACCTCACGAGGATTCGTCCGCCTTCATGTCGTCCGACGCCGAGAACACCGCGCCCCAGGGCCTGGCCCGCGCATCGAGCTATTCCTACGAGGACCTGCTGGCCTGCGGGCGGGGCGAGCTGTTCGGGGCGGGCAACGCCCAGTTGCCCCTGCCGCCGATGCTGATGTTCGATCGCATCACCTCGATCGGGCCCGAGGGCGGCGCCTACGGCAAGGGGCACGTGCTCGCCGAATTCGACATCCGCCCCGACCTCTGGTTCTTCCCCTGCCACTTCAAGGGCGATCCGGTCATGCCCGGATGCCTCGGCCTCGACGCCCTCTGGCAGCTCGTCGGCTTCCATCTCGGCTGGCTCGGCGCGCCGGGCCGCGGCCGGGCGCTCGGCGTCGGCGAGGTGAAGTTCTCGGATCAGGTTCTGCCCTCCGTCAAGCAGGTGGTCTACGGCGTCGACCTCAAGCGGGTGCGCCAGGGCAAGCTCGTGCTCGGCATCGCCGACGGCTGGCTCGAGGCGGACGGCAAGCGCATCTACGAGGCGAAGGACCTGCGCGTCGCCCTGTTCCAGAGCTGATTTTTTGGAACCGACGCGGGACGCCCGGCATCGGGATGCGTGCCCGGCAGTTGAGATTGTGCCTGCGGCATCCTAGCTGAACGGAAGCGCGCGGCGAGATCCCGCTTCGCGCCGGAGACGAGTTGTTTCATGCGCCGTGTCGTCATCACCGGGATGGGCATCGTCTCGTCCATCGGCAACAACACGCAGGAAGTGCTCGCGTCCCTGCGCGAGGCACGCTCCGGCATCACGCGGGACGCGAGCTACGTCGAGCACGGCTTCCGCAGCCAGGTCTCCGGGGCGCCGACCCTCGAAGCCGAAGGCGTGGTCGACCGGCGGGCGATGCGCTTCCACGGCGGCGGCACGGCCTGGAACCACGTGGCGATGGATCAGGCGATCCGCGACGCGGGGCTGGAGGCCGGCGATGTCTCCAACGACCGCACCGGCATCATCATGGGCTCGGGCGGCCCCTCGACGAAGGTGATCGTCGAATCCGCCGCCATCGCCCGCGAGAAGGGGCCCAAGCGCGTCGGCCCGTTCGCGGTGCCCAAGGCCATGTCCTCGACGGCGTCCGCCACGCTCGCCACCTGGTTCAAGATCAAGGGCGTCAACTACTCGATCTCCTCGGCATGCGCGACCTCGAACCACTGCATCGGCAACGCCGCCGAGGTGATCCAGGGCGGGCGCCAGGACATCATCTTCGCCGGCGGCTGCGAGGACCTCGACTGGACCCTGTCGGTGCTGTTCGACGCCATGGGCGCCATGTCGGCCAAGTACAACGACACCCCGGCCCGCGCCTCCCGCGCCTACGACGCCAACCGCGACGGCTTCGTCATCGCCGGCGGGGCCGGCGTGCTGGTGCTGGAGGAACTGGAGCACGCCAAGGCGCGCGGCGCGCGCATCTACGGCGAGATCGCCGGCTACGGCGCGACCTCCGATGGGCACGACATGGTCGCCCCCTCCGGCGAGGGCGCGGTGCGCTGCATGCGCCAGGCCATCGAAGGTCTGAAGGGCGCGCGGATCGACTACATCAACCCGCACGCCACCTCGACGCCGGTGGGCGACGAGAAGGAGATCGAGGCGATCCGCGAAGTCTTCGGCCGGGGCGACGCCTGCCCGCCGATCGCCGCCACCAAGTCGCTCACCGGCCATTCGCTGGGCGCCACGGGGGTGCAGGAGGCGATCTATTCGCTCTTGATGATGAACAACGGCTTCATCTGCGAGAGCGCGCATATCGACGAGATCGACCCCGCCTTCGCCGACATGCCGATCCTGCGGCAGCGCCGCGACGGCGTCCAGCTCGGCCACGTCCTCTCGAACTCCTTCGGCTTCGGCGGGACGAACGCGACCCTGGTGCTCAAGCACGTCGACGCCTGACGCGCGTCCGCCGACGGCGGAGGTCGAAGACGGGTCCTCCACCACGGGGAGCATGCCATGACCGAACCATCGCATCCGAGCGTGACCGTCGCCGCCCTGACCCACGACCTCGTGCGCAAGCGGTCGATCGTGAGCTTGGTCTGGACCGACGAGCCGGAGAAGACCGTGGCGCTGCCGGTCCCGTTCGGATGCAGCCTGGCGGATGCACGAGCCGAGGCGGAGAAGGCGCTGCGCATGCTCTCCGCGGAGACCGCCACGCTCGACGTCCGCAGCGCCTGAGGAGCGTGGCCGGCCCGGAGACGGCGCCGGCGCATGGGCTCCGGATTGGACAGCGCCGCGGCCTGCGGGCTAAGGCTCCCCTCTTGACCGAGCCTGCCCGAGGGTCCGGCCGAGAGCGGGATGAGGGATCGCATGACGGGATTGATGGCGGGCAAGCGCGGCCTGATCATGGGGGTCGCCAACGACCACTCCATCGGCTGGGGCATCGCCAAGGCCCTCCACCAGCACGGCGCGCGGCTCGCCTTCACCTATCAGGGCGACGCGCTGGGCCGTCGGGTCACGCCGCTGGCCGCCCGGCTCGGCTCCGACATCGTCATCCCCTGCGACGTGGAGGACCTCGCCTCGGTGGACGCGGCCTTCGCGCGCCTGGACACTGAGTTCGAAGGAGAACTCGACTTCGTCGTCCACGCCATCGGCTTCTCCGACAAGGCCCAGCTCAAGGGCCGCTACGTCGACGTGACCACCCGCGAGAATTTTTCGCGGACCATGACGATCTCCTGCTTCTCCTTCACCGAGATCGCCCAGCGCGCGGCTAGGCGGATGCGGCAGGGGGGCTCCCTGCTGACGCTGACCTACGGCGGCTCGACGCGGGTGATGCCCAACTACAACGTGATGGGCGTGGCCAAGGCCGCCCTGGAAGCCTCGGTGCGCTACCTCGCCACCGACCTCGGGCCGGACGGCATCCGCGTGAACGCCCTCTCCGCCGGCCCCATGCGGACGCTGGCGGGCGCCGGCATCGCCGATGCGCGGCTGATGTTCAACCACCAGAAGGCCCACGCCCCGCTGCGGCGCACGGTGACGCTGGAGGATGTCGGCGGCTCGGCCCTCTACCTGCTCTCGGACCTCTCCGGCGGCGTGACCGGCGAGGTCC
>NZ_BPRB01000178.1 GCF_022179685.1 Methylobacterium trifolii | reverse complement strand
GCAGAGGGGGGAGGGAGAGGCGCTGCGCGGAATCCCAAAAAAATCACGACGGGTTGGCGGCCTTGTCGGCCTTGCTGCCGGCCTTGTCGAAGGCGCGGCGGACGAGGCCGGTGCCGAACTCCATCGCCGCGTCCATGGCCCGCTGCGGCAGGGTGCCGGCGGCCACCGCCTCGCCGGCGTAGAGGGGCTGATCGAGGGCGACGGCCTCGCCGCGGGTGATGCGCAGGCGTCCGACCATCCGGCCCTCCTCAACGGGGGCGACCAGCGGGCCCTGGTAGACGGCCCGGGCCGTGATCCGGTCGGAGGAGCCCCGCGGCAGCAGCACCCGCACGGGCTTCCTGGCCACCAGCGGCACCGACCCCTTCTCGCCGCCGAAGACCGCGGCCTCGGCTACGGTCTCGGTGGGGGTGAAGACCTGGCGCGTCTCGAAGGCGCGGAACCCCCATTCCATCAGCTTGCGGGCCTCGGCGGCCCGGTCGCGGGCGGTCTTGAGGCCCGACAGCACCAGGACCAGGCGCTGGCCGCCCTGCACGGCCGAGGCCGTGAGCGCGTAGCCGGATTCCTCGAGGTAGCCGGTCTTGAGGCCGTCGGCGCCGATGTCGAGGGTGAGCAGGGGGTTGCGGTTCTGCTGCTTGATCTTGTTCCAGGTGAACTCGCGCTCGGAGAAGATCTTGTAGAGGTCCGGGTAGGTCTCGACGATGTGGATGGCGAGCCGGGCCATGTCGCGGGCCGTGACCCGCTGGTCGGGGGCCGAGTAGCCGGTGGCGTTGCGGAAGGTCGAGCGGACCAGGCCGATCTCCTTGGCCCGCTGGTTCATGATGCCGGAAAACGCCTCCTCGGAGCCGGCCATGTTCTCGGCGATGGTGATGGCGGCGTCGTTGCCCGACTGGACGATCAGGCCGCGCAGCAGGTCCGACATCTTGATGCGGCTGTTGACCTGGGCGAACATCGAGGAGCCGCCGCCGCCGGCCCCGCCCCGGCGCCAGGCGTCCTCGGTCACCGTGAACTCGGTGTCCATGGAAAGCCGCCCGGACTTCAGGGCCTCGAACACGATGTCCGTGGTCATGAGCTTGGCCATGCTGGCCGGGGCGAAGGGCTCGTCGGCCGCCTTCTCGAACAGCACCGAGCCGGATTCGGCGTCGATCAGGATCGCGTGGGGCGCGGCCGTCTGGAACACCTGGGCGCCGGCGGGCAGCGCGCAGGCGGCCAGCGTGCAGGCCGCCGCGAGGATCGTCCGAAGGGTCTTGCGCATCCCACAACTCCACGCGCCGTCCTGGGCCGGATGTATACCGCGACGCGGATGGACTCCCGTCCCTCCCGCCCTCCACCTGAGGTGCGGCGTGAGCCGCCTCGAAGGAGGCCTCCAGTGGTCTCGCGATCCCTGGAGCCGTCCTTCGAGGCCCGCTGGCGCGGGCACCTCAGGATGAGGGGGATGGATGGAGGGAGCGATCACCCATCGACGCCGCCGCGGGATTCCGTCCGCATCTCTACAACAAGCGTGAGCATAACGCGGTTTCCCCGCGGGATCGAATGCAAAACGCCGCGGGGCTTTGGCGTCAGTAGATCCCGGCGAGCTGGGCGCCGCGACGGCCGGGGGCGGCCGGGGCGGCCTTCACGGTGGCGGCCGTGGCCTTGACGGCCCCCTTCAGGCCCGGAGCGGGTGCGGAGGCCGCGGCGAGGCGGGCCATGGCACGCCTGGCGTCGGCCGGCAGCGCGGGCGCCGGTGCGCCCGGCCGGGCGGCGGCGAGGCGCGCGGGCACCGATGCAGGGGTGCGGGCCGGGCCGGCCGCGAGACGCACGGGCGCCCCATCCCGGCCCGGTGCGGCCTTCGGATCGAACCGGCCGGACGCAGCCTTGCCCGGAGCGGCCATGGACGCCGCGACGCGGACCGGGCGCGCATGGGGCACGGACGGATTGAGCCCGGCGAGCGTCGGCGCGGGCCGAAAGGCGGAGACCCGCGGCGCAGTCGGCTGGAGGGCGGCCGGGACCGCGACGGCGGCGCCGGCCAGCACCACAGGGGCGCGGACGGGGCGCGGGGCCGGGGCCTCGCCGGGCTCGTCGGCATCGTCCCGGGCGGCAGGCGCCGGCTTGAAGGCCAGGGGGGCGCGGGCGGGCTTCTCGAAGCGCTCGGGGGCAGCCTCCTCGGAGGGGCCGAGGTCGGCCATCATCACCGGGGCGCGGGTGCCGGCCGGGCCGCCGTCCGTGCGCAGGGAGGCCAGGAGCTTGCGGTCGTCGCTGCCGGCGATGGCCGCCTTGCCGAGATAGGCCACGCGCACGTGCGCGGTGCCCTTGTTGTGGAATTCGAGGGCGCGGGCGACCTCCTCGGAGACGTCCATCACCCGGTTGGCGTGGTAGGGGCCGCGGTCGTTGACGCGCACCACCATGGAATAGCCGTTGGCGGTGTTGGTGACGCGGACGTAGCTCGGCAGCGGCAGGGTCGGGTGGGCGGCGGCGATCGAGTGGCGGTCGAACACCTCGCCGTTGGCGGTCATCCGCCCGTGGAAGGCCGCGCCGTACCAGGAGGCCAGGCCCTCGCGGACGTAGCCCTTGGCGTCCTCGCGGGGCACGTAGGTGCGCCCGGCCACCACGTAGGGCTTTCCCGAGAAGCGACGCCCGCCGCCCTTCGGGATCACGTCGCCCTCGTTGTAGAGGCGCGGGCTCGCCTTGACCCCGTATTTCGGGTCGAGGCCGTTGCCGGCGGCCGGGCCGGCGAACTTCTGGGGGGCGGTGCTGCAATTGGCCGTCGCCAGGGCCACCGCCGAGACGGCGAGCAGCCGCCGGGCCAGTCGCGGAGACGGCATCCGCGAGAGCATCGAACGCACCATCCACCTGAACTCTACGCTTCACGCCACACGCCGCCCCGGCGCGGGGCCGGGGACGAGCCCGGAGGCGCCGCTGAACGAGCGGGCCGCGACCGGATGCCCGTAGAATTGTCGCGACGCCGTAAAGGAAGCCTGAACGATGCGCTCATCGCGCCGGTAGCGCAGGGGCAACCCACAGGCTTCGCGCCTGTCTCGTCACATGAGCTTTTTCGGACAAATGCCTCACAGAGAACACGGATTCGTCGTGCTATGCACGATCCTCCCACGCCCCGGTTCCGTCGTCCGCAGGCACGCGTCCAAACACGAAAAAAATCCCGGAGCCGGCTCGCGCGCGACTCCGGGATTCCCATGCAACCCACCAGGAAAAAAAAAGAATCAGCGGGGTGGGTCGTCGGAGAGCTGCTCGATCGAGCGGGCGCCGCGCTGCTTGAACAGGAGGTCGAGGGCCTCCAGCATCAGGGCGTGCATCTTGGAGCGCTCGGCGAAGGCCAGGTCGCGCAGCTGGTCGTAGACCGGAGGCTCCAGGTAGACCGACATCTGCCGCGCCCGCTCCTTCAGGGTCGGGGCGGCCCGGCGCGGGGGCGGCGCGCCGCGGTCGAGGGCGACGATCTCGGCGGTCTGCGGGCGGGCGGGGGCGGCCCGGCCGGGGGGGCTCGCGGAGGCGACGATGGCGGCGAGGTTGAGCTTAGGCGGCCTTGGCATGCTTCACCGCCTGCGTGCGCTTCTCGATCCAGGTCCAGAGCCGGCGCACCTCGCCGGCGGCCTGCCCCTTGGGGTTGAACTCGGTGACGCCCTGGCCGACGCCGATGGCGTCCTGGTGGTCGGTGCGGGCGACGATGTTCACGTCGGGCAGGATGCCGAGGACGGCCAGGCCGTCGGCCGCGTCGCGGATGCGGTAGGAGCGCGGCGGCGTCTGGTTGAGCACGAAGGCGAACTTCTTCTCCAGGCGGTAGACGGCGGCCAGGGTCGGCTTGAAGGCGCGCAGGTCCGCGGGCGTCGGCCGGCAGGGGATGATGCAGAGGTCGGCCGCCCGGATCGCCGAGAGGGTGCCGGTGGAATCGACGCCGGGCGTGTCGATGAAGACGTAGTCGTAGGCCGACTCGCGCAGGCGCTCCATCACCGCGTCGATCTGGGTGGCGTCGACCTGGGCCACCTCCGGGCCTTCCGCCGTGCGGTGGTCGAGCCAGTCGGAGATCGTGGCCTGCCGGTCCATCTCCAGGATGCAGACGGAGCGGCCGGCCTCCTGGGCGGCGACGGCCAGGGAGATGCAGAGCGTGCTCTTGCCGCTGCCGCCCTTCTGCGTGACGAATGTGATGGCCTTCATCCCGGCGTCCCTTTCGACGTCCCGTCCGTTGCGCGTGCAACCGGGGTTGCGCGATCCGATTGCCGGCAACTTAGGGTTCGCGCCCCGGCCGCCGGTCCCGTCGTCCTGTGATGCCAGGATGACCTGATCCCGAGATGTCGGGGATTATGGTTAAGGGGACGTTAAGGGCCCGCATCGGGGCCCGGTATGCCGCGCGGCGACCTGCGGGGGCGCGAAATAGAAAACCTCAGGTTGGCTGAAAGGAGGGCAATCGACAGTATTGGCCTTTCCAGGCTGGGACTTCTCCCCTAGATTGCCACGCTATCGGCGATCGGCGGCCTGAGAAATAAACCTCAGGTAGGATCGCTGCGAACGGTGCGCTTGAGGAGTTGCATGGCGGACCACCCGATCCCGCAGGCGGTGCTCGATGCGTCCGGCGTCGTGGGCGCCTGGTTCCACGACCACTGGGCCGGGCGGCTCTCCCTCTCGGGGCCCTTCGCGGGCCTGCTCGGCCTCGATCCGGCGGTGGCGGCCGGCGGCGTGCCGCTCGCGGACTTCCTGGCCGGCACCCACCCGGAGGACCGCACCCGCATCGAGAGCTACCTGCACGCGGTGGGCGAGAGCGGCGGGCCGATGGAGGCCGAGTTCCGCACGGCGGAGTCCGGCGGCGGCGTGCGCCGGCTGCTGATGCGCGGGCGGATCGAGCGGGACGCCTCGGGCCGCGCCGGCCAGGGCCGCGGCATCGCCATCGACCTCACCGAGAACCGGGCCGCCGACCTGCGCCAGGCCGAGCGGCTGGTGAACCGCATGGCCGAGCACACCATCGCGCTCCGCAGCCTCGCCGACGCCCTGAAGCGGCCGGCGCTCAGCGAGCGCATCAACGGCCTGATGAGCGAGATCGGCTTCGAGCTGGCCAGCCACCTGCGCGAGCCGGGCGACGACCGCCACCATTGATTTCTTGTGTGCGCCGATCCCAGGCGACGAGCCGGGCTCGTCGCCTGTCGGTCATGAACCCGTTCGCCCGGATTGATCGCGGCGCGGGGCGGGGTAGTGTCGCGGCAACGACGGGCCGGGAGGGGTCATGCGCCGCGATACCATCTACGACCGGGACCTCGACCGGGTGCCGGCCAACCACCAGCCGCTGACGCCGCTGGCCTATCTCGACCGGGCGGCGCGGGTGTTCCCGGACCACGTCGCCGTGATCCACGGGGACCTGCGGCGCAGCTACGCCGAGCTCTACGCCCGCGCCCGGCGCCTCGCCTCGGCGCTGGCCGCCCGCGGCATCGGGCGGGGCGACACCGTGGCGGTGCTGCTGGCCAACACGCCGGCGATGATCGAGTGCCACTACGGCGTGCCGATGACGGGCGCCGTGCTCAACACCCTCAACACCCGGCTGGATTCGGCCGCCCTCGCCTTCTGCCTCGACCACGGCGAGGCCAAGGTGCTGATCACCGACCGGGAGTTCTCCCGCATCGCCGGCCCGGCCCTGGAGCAGGCCGGCGTCACCCCCCTGGTGATCGACTACGACGACCCCGAGCATACAGGGCCCGGCGAGCGCCTGGGGAGCCTCGACTACGAGGCGCTGCTTGCCGAGGGCGACCCCGCGCACGACTGGGCGATGCCCGACGACGAGTGGGACGCGATCTCGCTCAACTACACCTCGGGCACCACGGGGGACCCGAAGGGCGTGGTCTACCACCACCGCGGCGCGGCCCTGCTGGCGCTGGGCAACGTGGTCACGGGGGGGCTCGCCCAGCACCCGGTCTATCTCTGGACCCTGCCGATGTTCCACTGCAACGGCTGGTGCTTCCCCTGGACGCTGTCGATCGTGGCCGGCACCCATGTCTGCCTGCGCCAGGTCCGGGCGGACGCGATGTACCGGCTGATGGCCGAGCACGGGGTGACGCACCTGTGCGGCGCGCCGATCGTGATGTCGCTCCTGCTCAACGCCCCGGAGGCCGAGCGCCGCCCCCTGCCCCACCGGGTCGCGTTCTTCACCGCGGCCGCGCCCCCGCCCGAGGCGGTGCTCTCGGGGATGGCCGAGGCGGGCTTTGCCGTCACCCACCTCTACGGCCTGACCGAGAGCTACGGCCCGGCCGTGGTCAACGCCTGGCACGACGCCTGGGACGCGCTCCCCCCCGACGAGCAGGCGGCCAAGAAGGCCCGCCAGGGGGTGCGCTACCCGGTGCTGGAGGGCCTCGACGTGCGCGACCCGGAGACGATGGAGCCGGTGCCCGCCGACGGCACCACCTTGGGCGAGGTGATGATGCGCGGCAACGTGGTGATGCGTGGCTACCTCAAGAACCCGACAGCCACCCGGGCCGCGTTCGCGGGCGGCTGGTTCCACACCGGCGACCTCGGGGTGAAGCACGCCGACGGCTACGTGCAGCTCAAGGACCGCTCGAAGGACATCATCATCTCAGGGGGCGAGAACATCTCCTCCATCGAGGTGGAGGACGCCCTGTTCAAGCACCCGGCGGTGGCGGCCGCCGCCGTGGTGGCCAAGCCCGACGAAAGGTGGGGCGAGACCCCCTGCGCCTTCGTGGAACTCAGGCCCGGCGGGCAGGCCAGCGCCGAGGACCTCGTCGCCTGGTGCCGCGAGCGCCTGGCCTCCTACAAGCTGCCCCGCCACGTGATCTTCGGGGAATTGCCGAAGACCTCGACGGGGAAGGTGCAGAAGTATCTTTTGCGGGAGCGGGCACGGGAGGGGTAGCGCGCGTTCGCGTCTCTTTCGGTCCTTGTGTTAGAGCGCACACCGACGAAGTGGATACCGGTTCGTCGTGAAAGTGCGCGTCAAAACAAAGACCTAGAGCCGTGACCCGACCCAACGTGGTCGGGCACGGCTCTAGCTCGTGCAACACGCGCGGAACGATGCTCAGGCCAGCCCAAGATAGAGGGCGAGGGCACGGTTGACGCGCAGCATGACCCGGTCGTCGGCGTGACCGATCACGCCGCCGACCCGTCCACGGGCGACCGTGCTGATCTTGTCGATGACGATCTGCGAGGCGTGGCGCAGGCCGTTCTCCGGTGACGGCTCGATGGTGAGGCGCAGCAATTCGGCATCCTGCCGCAGGGTCGTCGTCAGCGGACAGACCGTGGCCGACGGCAGGGCGTCGAACAGGTCGGCCTGGACGACGAGCGCGGGCCGGGGTTTGCCGTACTCGCCCGGAAGAACCACGGTCACGAGGGCGCCGCGCCGGATCAGGGCTCCGGCCATTCGATGGCCGCCTCGATGAAGCGCAGGGCCTCCTCGCCGCCCGGATCGTCGGCCGCGATCGCGGCGGCCTGGGCGCGGCATGCCTCGGCAAAGCCCGGTGCCCGCGTGTCCGGCACCCAGATCTGCACCGGCCGCAGGCCGGCAGCGCGCATGCGCTGCCGGTAGGTCGCCATGCGGCGGGAGGGAGCCTGCATCTTCTCGTTCGGACGGGGCATCGTTCTTCCTGTCCGTCACAGGTTACAGGACGATGTCGGCTCCGTCACGGATCATGCCGGGCAGGCCGCCCTCACCTCACCACTTGTAGCTCAGGCTCGCCACGACGCGGCGCGCATCGCCGTAGAAGCACGAGAACGCCGACTGGCAGGAGGAGACGAAGCGCTTGTCGGCGATGTTCGTTGCGTTGACGGCCAGGCGCCAGTTCTCCCAGTTGTAGTGCACCTGGGCGTCGAACAGCACGTAGTCCGGCACCCGCAGGGTGTTGTCCACGTCCGCGAAGGAGCGGCCGACGTAGCGCACGCCGCCGCCGAAGCCGAAGCCGCGCCACTCGCCCACGGGGATCGTGTAGTCGAGGAACAGCGAGGCGAAGTTCTCGGGGACGTTGACCGGCACCTTGCCGATCTCGGCGGCCGAGCCCTTCTCCGTGGTCAGGCCGTAGACCGTGTAGGCGGCCACGGCGTTGAGGCCCTCGGCGAGGTTGGCGGTGAGCTGCGCCTCGAAGCCGGTGGAGCGCACCTGCCCGATCGGCGTCTGGAACTGCACGTTGACGGGATCGGCGGTGAGCACGTTGGAGCGGTGGATGTCGAAGCCGGCGAGCGTCAGGAAGTAGCCCGCCCCCGGCGGCTCGAACTTGATGCCGCCCTCGATCTGGTCGCCCGTCTCGGGGGTGAAGGTCTGGCCGGTGCGGCTGGTGCCGATGAGCGGCTGGAACGAGGTCGAGTAGCTGACGTAGGGCGCCAAGCCGAAATCGTAGTTGTAGATCAGCGCCGTGCGGTAGGTGAAGGCGCTGTCGGTGCGGCTGGTGCTGCCGGCGCCGGCGAAGAGCTTGTCCACCACGCGGTTGTCGGCGAAGTCCTGCCGGCCGCCGACCACCAGGGTCAGGCGGTCGGTGAGCTTGATCTGGTCTTGGAAGTACAGGCCGACCTGCTCGAAGCTGATCGCGTTGACGAGGTAGGGCGAGGGCCGCCCGGTGGCGGGGCCGTAGACCGGGTTGAGGATGCTGATGTCGGGCACGGCGTAGAACTTGGAGAAGTTCGTGCCCTGGTTGTCGTGCAGCTGGAAGTTCTTGTAGTCGAGCCCGAGCAGCAGGTCGTGGCGGAAGAGGCCGTCGAAGAAGCGGGCCTCGGCCTGGTTGTCGACCTGGAACAGCCCGATCTTGCTGCTCGTCAGGAACTGGTAGCGGGCGAGCCGCGTCTGGGCGGCGTCGCTGTAGCCGAGCTGGCCGATATCCGAGTTCTGGAAGCTGTCGCTGAACGAGTAGCGCAGGTTCTGCCGGAAGGTCCAGGTCTCGTTGAAGGCGTGCTCGAACTCGTAGCCGGCCATCACCTGGTCGCGGCGGAAGGTGTTGAAGCCGGCATCGCCCAGGTTGAGGGAGCGCGGGATGCGCAGGCCGCTGATGTTGGGGCGCACGGTGCCGAGATAGGGCAGGAAGTTCGAGGTCACGGCGGTGTTGTCGTGCTGGTAGCTCGTCAGCACCGTGAGCCGGGTCGCCCCGTCCGGCTTGTAGGTGAAGGAGGGGGCGATGTAGGCCCGGTCCTCCGGCGCCCCCTCGACCTGCGTGCCGCCGGTGCGGCCGAAGCCGGTCAGGCGGTAGAACCACTGCCCGGACCCGTCGGCCGGGCCGCCGAAATCGAAGGCCGCGTATTTCTGGTCGAACGAGCCGCCGCCGACCTCGACGTAGCCGAACGGATCGAGGGTCGGGCGCTTGGTGATCTGGTTGATGATGCCGCCGGGCGAGCCCGCACCGAACAGCACCGCGGCCGGCCCACGCAGGATCTCGATCCGCTCCATGCCGAAGGTCTCGGCCTTGAAGGTGCCGAAGCCGTAGTTCAGGAGCTGCAGCCCGTCGCGGTAGATGCCGTAGTCGCTCGCGCGGAACCCGCGGATGATGAAGTAGTCGACCCGCGAATCCGCGCCGTACAGGCCGGAATAGACGCCGGCCGCGTATTGCGTCGCCTGGGTCAGGGTCTGGGCCTTCTGCGCGTCGATCTGCTCGCGGCCGACCACGGTGATCGATTGCGGCGTCTCGATCAGCGGCGTGTTGGTCTTGGTGGCCGTGGCCGAGCGCGTCGCCACGTAGCCGGCCACGGGGCCGGTCGGGCTCTCGATCGCGCGGGAGGCCGCCTCGGGGCCGCCGCGGCCCTCCACGGTGAGGGTCTCGAGCTGCACGCTCGCCTCGGCCGGCGGGTTGCGGAGGCCGCGCCGGGGCGCGGTCGCCTCCTGGGCGGTGGCCGCGTGGGCGAGCACCATCAGCGAGGCGCCGGCCAGCGCCAGGCTCTTCGGGGAGACGCCGCGCAGGGCGGCCGGACGGACGTGATGCTGTCTCATCGAATTCTGAAGGCCCCAGACCCTTGACCCGGACGCAGCCGCCCGCGTTCGCCGGGTTGCGGTGCGGCGCAACTCCGGCGTTGTTTGGAATGATGCTAAACTGATGTTATTATTCGTCTTTTCGAGTCCACGGGTACGGCGGGGCCACGCGCCGCACAAGGCCCGTTCCCGCGGTTTGCGGCGGGTGTGGCGGCCCGGTCACGCCGCCGCCGGGTGACGCCCGCGCCCCGGACGGGCGGGCGGACGGACCGCGCGGGGCCGGTCAGCGCGGCCCGGTCGAGCCGCGCAGCACCGTGCGCCCGCTGAGCACGACCTTGCGCACCGGCTGGTCCGGGGCGGCGATCCGCTCGAACAGCAGGCGCATCGCCTGGGCGCCGATCTCGGCCACCGGCTGCTCCACCACGGTGAGGCCGGGCTCGACGAGGTCCGTCCAGGGCTCGTTGTCGAAGCCGGCGAGCGCCAGGTCGCCCGGCACCGCGAGCGAGAGGGCGCGGGCCGCGCGAAACGCCCCCATCAGGATCCGGCCGTTGGAGAGCACCAGGGCCTCGGGCCGGCCGGGCTCGGCGAGCCAGCGGGCGGCCTCGGCCTCGGCGGCCGCCGCGTTCGGGGCGCAGGCGCGGGCCTCCGGCGCGAGGCCGTGGCGAGCGAGCGCGCCCGCATAGCCGGCCCGGCGCTCCTGGGCGGTGGAACTCGTGGCGCCGAACAGGCCGCCGATGCGGGAGAAGCCCTGCGCCACGAGATGGTCGACGAGGGCCGCGCCCGCGGCCGCGTTGTCGAGCACCACGCTGTCGTGCGCGCCGGGGGGGCCGCAGCGGTCGATCAGCACGGTGGGGAAGGCGAGGTCGCCCGCGTGCAGGGCCTCGGCGGTGGCGCGCGTCGGGGCGAAGATCACGCCGGTGACGCGCTCCTCCTCCATCAGGCGCAGGTACATCGCCTCGCGGTCCGGGTCCTCGTCGGTGTTGCACAGGATCACCCGCATCCCGGCCGCGTAGGCCGCATCCTCCACCGCCCGGCTCACCGCGGTGAAGAACGGGTTGCGGATGTCGGCCACGATCAGGCCGATGGTGCGCGTCGCCTGCGAGCGCAGGCGCCGGGCCGAGAGGTTCGGCCGGTAGCCGGTGGCGCGCACCGCCGCCTCGACCTGCGCGCGCAGGGCCTCGCTCACCGGGCCGCGGCCGAGCGCCCGCGACACGGTGGCGGTGGAGACGCCCGCCGCGCGGGCCACGTCGCGGATGCCGACGCTCATGGGGCGGGAAACGTTTGCAGTGCCATCGCAAACATCTCGCATCGGACGCGCCACGCGACAAGCCGCTTCGACCGACCCTCGGGTGAAACGCGTTGACACGATTACTGAAAACGTTTTCAAGGATCGCAAGGAAGAGCCCGGCAAATCGGCCGGCCTCGAGTCCGGGAGGAGAGCCCGCCATGCTCGCACCTGTTCCCAATCCGCCTGCCCACAACCCGCCCGCGTCCGATCCGGGCCCCCGCCTGCCGATCCGCACCGGGGCCGCGCCGGCCGGCAAGGAGGCTGCCATCCGCGAGGCGGACCAGTCGCTCACGGCGGCCGGCTGCATCGCACCGGCCCACGGCGCCGGCATGCTGCGGCGCGAGGGCGTGGCGCGGCCCGCACGCGGGCCGCGGCACATCCGGGCGGCAGGCGCGCCCGCGCGGCGCCATCAGCGAGGGCCACGAACATGACCACCGTCGTCACCGTCACCCTCAACCCGGCCATCGACCAGACCGTGACCCTGGACAGCCTGCGGCCGGGCCAGGTCCACCGGGCGCGGGCGGTCCACGCCGATGCCGGCGGCAAGGGCGTCAACGTCGCCTGCTGCCTGGCCGACTGGGGCGTGCCCACGGCAGCCACCGGCGTGCTCGGCTCGGCCAACGCCGCGCCCTTCGAGCAGCTGCTCGCGGCCAAGGGCATCGACGACCGCTTCGTCTGGATTCCCGGCGAGACCCGGACCAACCTCAAGCTGCTGGATTCCCGCACCGGCGAGACCACGGACGTGAACCTGCCGGGCCTCGACGTGAGCTCCGGCACGCTCGACGCGGTGCGGGGCACGCTGGCCGACCTCGTGACCCCGGACGGCCTCGTGGTGCTGGCCGGCAGCCTGCCCCGGACGCTCGCCCCCGACGTCTACGCCCGGATGACGCAGGCGCTGAAGGCCAGGGGGGCCCGCGTGGTGCTCGACGCCTCCGGGGCGGCGCTGGAGGCGGCGCTCTCCGCCCGCACCGAGGCGCTGCCCTTCGCGATCAAGCCGAACCGGCAGGAGCTGGAGGAATGGTCCGGCCGGCCGCTGCCGACGATGACGGACGTGGTCGAGGCGGCCTGGGCGCTGCACCGGCGCGGCATCCCGGTGGTGGCGGTGTCCCTCGGGGCGGACGGCGCCCTGTTCGTCTCCGGCGACGGCGCCATCCACGCCCGCCCGCCGGCGATGCAGGTGGCGAGCACGGTGGGCGCGGGCGACGCCCTGGTCGCGGGGCTGACGGCGGGGCTGCATGCCGGCTTAGGCCTGCCCGACACCGCCCGCCTGGCGCTGGCCTTCGCCGCCGGCAAGCTCACGAAAGCCGGCGCCAACCTGCCGGACCGGGCCGAGGTCGAGGCCCTGCGGGACGCGGTCCGGATCGAGGCCGTGGCGGTGTGAGGGGCGTTTCCCCTCTTCCGACCCTCGCTCACGCGAGGGCCACCCTCCC
>NZ_BPRB01000177.1 GCF_022179685.1 Methylobacterium trifolii | reverse complement strand
CGGCGCCGTGCCGAAAGCGCCAGTCTGGTTTCGCGGGAAAGCCCTCGAAGGTGACGAGGTCGTGGCCGGCGAGGTCATCCGGCTCGTGCGGCGTCCCACGCCGCGCGAGGTACTCGGGCGCGGCGCAGACGACGCGGCGGACAGAGCCGACCCGGGTCGCCACGAGCGCGCTATCATCAAGCGGGCCGATACGTAGCGCGACGTCGATGTGGTCCTCGACGAGGTTCATGTTGCGATCGGCCAGGAGCAGCCGGACCGCGATCTCCGGCTGAGCCGCAAGGAATGCGGTGACGATCGGCGTCATGTGGCGCCGACCGAAGACCGCGGGCGCGGTGACAGCCAGATCGCCCCGTGGCGCGCTGTACTCGCCTGCGGCGGCACGCTCGGCCTCTTGCACCTGCTCGAGGATGCGCCGAGCGGCTGCAATGTAGGCCTGCCCGGCTTCAGTGAGATCGATGCCACGGCTCGTGCGTGTCAGCAGGCGCGTGCGCAGATGCTGCTCAAGGTCTGCAACTCGGCGACTGACCGTCGTTAGCGGCAAGCGCAGCCGGCGCGCGCCGGCCGAGAGGCTGCCCTCCTCGACAACGGCAAGTAGCGTGGCCATGGCGTCGAACCGGTCCATCGCGCCTCCATTTGGAGCCAGTGTCCAACATCGCCTCAATAGCCTGATCTCGGGGTCCAAAGGCGGCCCGACCAAGCGGCGTCATCCAGCCTGCGCCCGCTCAGGGCGTGTAATGCGTGAAGACGAAGTCATCCTTTGTCGGCGCCCGGGCGTGGCAAGGGTAGCAAGTTTCCATCAGTGCCGCGCTTCGGTTGGGCTTGCCGTCCTCGAACTGGCCGAACCCCCAACCGCCCGTGTCGGCGTACCGCTGCGCGTCCTTGACACTGAACTGGGCGTTCGTAGGCGCGCCCGGGACGAAGGACTGGGCTTGACCAAAGATCGCGTTGTTTTCCTCCGACGGCACGTACTTGTAGGCAAGACGCGCGATCACTGCGCCGTCCGGAAAGGGACGCGTCCCGTCCCGGTAGGACTGGACGGCGATGTCGTTGCCGAGCACGGCGCGGATGTCGTTGAGGCTGCCAGCTTCGTGAGCCATGCTGATCAAACGCCAGTCGCGGTACCCGGGAGGGAGCTTGACACCGAAGATTGGAGAACCGTCGTCATCGACACCTCCAGCGGCAGCCGGGAGCAGAAAAAGCGCGCACGCTGCTATTGCTGCGCATGGATGCTTCATTGCCATCGAACGGCTCCCTCTTATCGGCGACGTCAGCTTATCATAGAAATAAATATTCAGTAAATGAATTTCTTGTTTTTACGCTTTGGCGAGTAAAAATACAAGTGATCAATATGCGCTATGCGATCGAACGGTATTTTGGAGGCCGAGACGGCGAGGTGGCTGATCTCGTCTTGTCAATCCAGAACGGCGAAGCCGGCTTGACGCTCACGGTAGACGAGCAACCCGACCTCCTCGATATCAAGGCATCGTATGACCGGGGAGGCTTTTGGGTAGCGACACTCGACGGCAAGATCGTCGGAACGATTGGGCTACTCCGCTATGCCAAGCGGGGTGCGCTGAAGAAATTCTTTGTGGCAAAAGACCATAAGGGGGGGGGTATCTGAACAAGCTTCGGCCTGAGTCGGATCACCGTCCGCAGCACCGCTTGAACTTCTCGTCGCTTCCCCAGAAGCATGGCTGGTGTTGGTGCATGCACTTCAGCCCGATCTTACGGATGACCAACGCCTTCGCATCCGAGAGGCACTGTAGCTCCACCGCGACGCGTACCGGCACGCTGACCTCGCCGATACCCGGGATCGCCGCCCGGATCCGGTTCTCCGGAGCGGCCAGCGCGAAAACAGCTGACCCACGAGCGGAGCGGTCACCAGCGGCATGCGGTGGCTCGCGCCCCACTGTCTCAGCGTCGAAGTCGTACGTCGTCGTGTCGTCCGGCAGAAACACCCGCCTCGTCTCGCCGTCCGGCGCGGGCGTGACATCGATCCAGGCCGCGTCGCCCGGCGGCGCATAGACCGCGCGGTGCTTCGCCTCGACGAAGATGCTTGGCCATTCCCAGATCGACCACCCGGACTGCACGCGCCCGCCGCGCGCCTCGCCCTCACGTCAGGCGTTGCCGGAACATTCCAGCGCCTCCGCCCCGGGTGAGGGAACGATCCAAATTTAGCGGGGACGCCCACCTCCTTGGCAGCGGCTGCAGCATCGTCTTTACGAGCTCCGTCGTCGCGAACACCGTCGTGCCGAACCTCGCGGCCTACGCGGCCACGAGGGGCGCCATCGACACCTTGGTGAAACACCTCGCCGCCGCGCTCGGCGGGCGCGGCATCCGTGTCAACGCAGTCGCACCGGGCATCATCGACACCGACATGTCGCACTTCGCCAGGACCGAGGAAGGACAGGCATACATCTTCAGAATACAGGCCCTGCACCGCATCGGCCAGACCGACGACGTGGGCGGGGTGTTCGCGTTCCTCGCCTCGGACGCGGCGCGTTGGGTTACCGGGGATACCGTGCGGGTCGACGGTGGGTCCAAGCTTTGAAGCGGTTCAGCGACGGGAATCTGGATCCCGCCCGGGAAGCGAGGCGGATGATCGCCGCCGCACCGTCATCCCAGACGGCCACGGATCCACTTGCTCACCGAGTGCCGGTCCCCATCTCCGCCCCGGCAGCATTGAATGCGTCCTGGAATTCCGGCGATGTCAGGATTCGCAACTCGGATTTGAGTGCGACGGCTCGCTCCATGCCGAAGACCGCTTCGAAACGATCCTGGGCTCCGCGCCACAGCTGCGCCGTCTCGCCGAGCTTGGCCTCTCCCTTCTCGGTCAACGTGATGCGTCGGGCGCGACGATCCCGCGGATCGGGCGCGAGTCGAAGATAACCGTCCCGCGTCAGCGGCTTCAGTGTGTGACTGAGGCCGGACAGGTCCATGACCGCCCGTTCGGCGAGTTCCCGCATCGTCGGCGAGCCCATCTTCCGAACCGTCGCGAGCAACCCATGCTGCGTGGCGCGCAGCCCGCTCGGCGCGAGGGCGTCGTCGTAGAGCTGGCCGATCCGGCGCATGGCCTGTCGCAGGACGGCGTTGCTGCAGGTGCTCGGGTCGTTGGTCATGGCCGCGTCCTATCGCGATCGCGCAGCGGGGTACACGGGCCGCCCCGAACGAGCGCTGCAAATACTCGACGGACCCTCGGCGGCCGGATTGACCCGTCTCGCCAAGAAAGTGCATATGCAAGTTCCGTAAGCTTGTATATGCATCCATATGAGCCCGGTGCCGGTGCCATGCCATCGCGGCATTGCCGCGTGGCCGGCCCCCATCGCCGTCGAGGTCACACGATGGACGCGCGTACACGAGCCCTGCTGCACGACCCGGTCCTGCCGACGCTGCTGCGCCTGGCCGCCCCGAACGTGCTGATGTCGGTGGTGCAGGCCTCGGTCGGCCTGATCGAGACCTATTTCGTGGCCGAGCTCGGCACCGACGCGCTCGCTGGCATGGCCCTGGTCTTCCCGATCCTGATGTTCGTGCAGATGGTCTCCGCCGGTGCTGTCGGCGGCGGGATGCTCTCGGCGATCTCGCGCGCGCTTGGCGGCGGTCGCCAGGACGAAGCGAACCGCTTGGTATGGCATGCGGTGGCCATCGCGGTGGCCCTCGGCGTCCTCACCACGGCGTCGGCGCTGGCGTTCGGACCGGCCCTGTTCCGGGCGATGGGCGGCACGGGTGGTTCCCTCGATGCCGCAACGACCTATTCCGCAATCGTGTTCTCGGGCGCGTTGCTGGTTTGGCTGTTCAATGCGCTGGCCGCTGTGATCCGGGGGACCGGCAACATGAGCTTGCCGGCCACTGTGACGTGCGGGGGAGCGGTCGCGCTCGTCCCGCTATCGCCGGCCCTGATCTTCGGCTGGGGGCCGATCCCGAACCTCGGGATCGTCGGCGGCGGCGTCGCGGTGCTGGCCTATTACGCGGTTGGGGTGGCGATCTTCGCACTCTACCTCTGGTCGGGGCGCGGCGTGCTTCGGCCGCCCCTGCGCCCATCGGTGCTGTCCGGTGCAGCGCTCGGCGCAATCCTCAAGGTCGGCGTGGTCTCGGCGCTGGTCACCGTTACAACCAATGTCACGATCGCGACGGCGACCGGTCTCGTCGGATTGCAGGGACCGGGAGCGGTCGCCGGCTACGGCACCGGCGTGCGCCTCGAATATCTCCTGGTCCCGATCGTGTTCGGCTTCGGCGCTCCGCTTTCAGCCATGGTCGGCACGGCGGCGGGTGCCGGCGACGTCGATCGCGCGCGACGCGCGGCCTGGATCGGGGCGATCATCTCGGGATGCGTCACGGAGGTGCTGGGCATCGCCGCAGCCCTGGCACCGGATGCGTGGCTGCGCCTGTTCGGCGACGATGCCGCGATGCTGGCGACGGGGGAGGCGTACCTGCGCATCGTCGGCCCCTTCTACGGCTTCTTCGGCTTCGGGCTGGCCCTGTACTTTGCCGCGCAGGGCGCCGGCCGCGTCGGCTGGCCTCTTGCCGCCGGCATCCTTCGCGTCCTCGTTTCTCTCGGCGGCGGCATCCTCGCGCTTCGCCTGGGCTGGGGGACGGAAGGCCTCTTCCTCGCCCTCGGGCTCGGTTTGGCGGCGATGGGCCTGGGCAACGCCGCGTCGCTGGCCTTCGGCGCCTGGCTGCCTCCGCATCCTGCCCCGCGGCCCGTCATTGTCCGGGCCGACGACTACCCAGCCACGGCGAAATCCTAGGAGGCGCACCATGCAGACGCTTACGATCAACGGCTCGCGGCACGACGTGGATGTCGAGGGCGACACCCCCCTGCTCTTCGTCCTGCGCGACACACTGGGCCTCACCGGCACGAAGTACGGGTGCGGCATCGGGCAGTGCGGGGCCTGCACCGTGATCCTCGACGGGCAGGCGACGCGCTCGTGCCAGATCCCGGCCGAGAGCATCGGCGATGCCAAGATCACGACGATCGAGGCGATCGGGCAGGACGCGGTCGGCAAGCGGGTGGTCGAGGCCTGGGTCGGCGTGCAGGTGCCGCAATGCGGTTACTGCCAGTCCGGCCAGGTCATGGCCGCCACCGCCCTCCTGCAGCAAAACCCGAGGCCCAGCGACGACGACATCGGACAGGCGATGACGAACCTGTGCCGGTGCGGGACCTACAACGCCATCGCCGCCGCCGTGCGGCAGGCTGCGGCTTGAGGAGCGACGCGCCATGAACGATCTCACCCCCCTTCGTCGCGCCCACGCAACGTCCGCCGCGAGCCAGGAGCCGGTACGCAACCTCTCCCGCCGCGGCTTCCTCGGCGCGGCGAGCGGCGCCCTGATCCTCGGCATCGGCCTGCCCGTGGACCCCGCCCTCGCCCAGGCGGAAGGTGCTGCGGCCATCGCCCCGAAGCCCGGCACGCGGGTCGCCGCGTTCCTCGAAATCCGATCGGACGGCACGGTCAAGCTCCTGAGTCCCTTCGTCGAGGGTGGCCAGGGCATCAACACCGGTCTCGCCCAGACCATCGGCGAGGAACTCGACATCGACCCGAGCCGGTTCGTGGTTGAGTGCGCGCCGCCGGGCCCCGATTACGCCGTCGTCAACGGCCTGCGTCTGACCGGTGGCAGCTTCTCGACCCGCTCGAGCTACGCTGTCATGCGCCGCCTCGGCGCTACGGCCCGGGAGATGCTGCTGCGCGCGGCCGCCGCCCGCCTCGACGTGAAGCAGGAGACGCTCGCCACCAATGACGGCCGGGTGGTGCACAAGGCCTCGAACCGCAGTCTCGGCTACGGCGAACTGGCCCAGGCCGCTCTCGCCCTGCTGCCGCGCGAGGACCTGCCGCTCAAGGACCCCAAGGACTTCCGCTACATCGGCAAGCCGATGGCCCGCCTCGACATGCGCGACAAGTCGACGGGCAAGGCCACCTACGCCATCGACCTCAAGGTCGAAGGCATGCTCCACGCCGCCGTGCGGCACGCGCCGCATCTCGGGACCGAACCGGAGGCCCTGGCCAACGAGGCGGCGGTTAAGGCGATGCCGGGGGTCGACTCCGTCCACCGCCTGCCCGGCGCCGTGGCGGTGGTCGCCGACAGCTGGTGGCGGGCCCGCAAGGCGGTCGAGGCCCTCGACGTCACCTGGGCGAAGCCCGCCGCCGACGGCCTCGCCACCGTCTCTGGCACGTTCTCGTCGGCCGCCATGCTGGCGGCCCTCAAGGCCACGCGCGAGCCCGGATTGTCGGCCGAGGCGGAGGGGGACGTCGCCGGAGCGTTCGCCAAGGCAGGTCGCGTGGTCGAGGCGGAATACGACGCGCCCTACCTCGCCCATGCGCAGTTGGAGCCACCCTCGTCCATTGCACGCTTCAATGGGGACGGGACCCTCGACGTCTGGCTGCCGAACCAGATGCCGGAGCTGTTCCAGTCCGTGGCCGCGAAGGTCGCCGGGCTCCAGCCCGACGCGGTGCGCATTCACTCGCCGATGCTCGGCGGGTTCTTCGGACGCCACTTCTACTACGGCTCATCCAATCCGTTTCCGCAGGCGATCCTGCTCGCCAAGGCGACGGGCCGCCCGGTGCGGGTGCTGTGGTCGCGCGAGGAGGAGTTCGGCATGGATGCGGTCCGGCCCCTCGGCTTCGCCCGGTTCCGGGCCGCGCTCGGACCCGACGGGATGCCTCTGGCGATCCACACGACCGCCGTCGGCGAGGGACCGATCGGCCGCTGGTTCGGCTCGATCTTCAAGGCGCCGGTCGATTCCTCCGTGGTCGAGGGTCTCGACAAGAAGCCCTACGCGATCCCGAACCGGCGCCTCGACTACGTGAAGGTGGCGCATCCCGTCACGATCGCCTTCTGGCGCTCGGTCGGGCACTCCATGAACGACTTCTTCTACGAGAGCTTCCTCGACGAACTGGCTGATGCGGGGGCCAAGGACCCCTTTGCCCTGCGCATGGCGCTGCTCAAGGACAGCTTGCGCCACAAGACCCTGCTGCAGGCGGTGGCGGATCTCTCCGGCGGTTGGAAGCGCGGCCCGTTCCAGGCCGAGGACGGGACCAAGCGTGCGCGCGGCGTCTCCATGGCCTCGCCGTTCGGATCAGAGACAGCGACCATCGCGGAAGTCTCGCTGAAGGACGGCGAGGCACGGGTCCACGATCTCTGGATCGCCATCGATCCGGGCAGCGTGGTCAACCCGGCCATCGTCAAGCGGCAAGTCGAGGGCGCCGCGGCACTGGGGCTCTCCGCCACGCTGCTGGAACAGATCGTCTACGAGGGCGGGACGCGTCAGGCCCGCAACTACGACACCTACCCGATCCTCGACCGAGACCGGATGCCGCGCGTGCACGTGACGATCATCGAGAGCGGCGCGCCTATGGGAGGCATCGGCGAGCCGGGTCTTCCCGGCGTGCCCCCCGCCGTCGTCAACGCGGTCGCCGTCCTGACCGGCAGCCGCGTGCGCAGCCTGCCGCTCGCCAAGGAAAAGCTCTTGAGTGTGTAGCCCAGGGCGGGGGCCGTCGACGCCCGCTCATCGAGGCCGGGGATCGGCCGCCACAGGAACGCCCTATCATCGAACGGCGATGAGACGAGGCCGATGAATAGAACGCGCCAATCCAATCGGGCGGCGTGCTCCCATCCGACGAATATCGACGAGATCGACATACCGCCATCGAAGGAAGCCGATAGTGACCGTCTCGATGCAAGGCATCCAGCCTCCCTACAGCAAGCTAGAGCCGTTCCTGCGCGTTTTGCGACGGTTTTGCGGGTGATGCGTTGACGGGCGGAGGACTGTCCGATGCCGTCACCGTTGTCCGTTGATCTCCGCGAGCGTGTGGTGGCGGCTGTGGCTGAGGGTGCCTCCTGCCATCGGGCAGCGGCTCGCTTCGGGGTCAGCGTGTCGAGTGCCAGCCGCTGGTCGGAACGGTTCCGCCAGAAGGGTCAGGTCGGGGCCAAGCCGTCGGGCGGCGACCACGCCTCACACCGCATCGAGGCGCATGCCGACCTGATCCTGTCTACCTACGAGGATCAGCCGGAGATCTTCCTCCGCGAACTGCGTGACCGCTTGGCCGCGCATGGGGTGGGGGCCAGCACGAGCAGTCTGTGGCGGTTCTTCCGACGGCATCGGATCACCCGTAAAAAGGGGCGGTCCACGCAGCTGAGCAGGAACGACCGGACGTGAGGGCTGCCCGCCAGGACTGGTTCGAGGCGCAGCCCGACTTCGATCCCGACACCATGGTGTTCCTCGACGAGACCGCAACCGACACGAAGATGGCTCGCCGCTACGGCCGGGCCCCGCGCGGGGCACGCTGCCGGATGGCCGTACCGCACGGGCACTACAAAACTACCACCGTCACGGCCGCTTTGCGCACCAGCGGTCCCACAGCCATCGCCCTGTTCGATGGGGCCACCAACGGCGCGCGCTTCCGCGCTTATGTCACCGACACGCTGGTCCCGATGCTGAAGCCGGGCGATACCGTCATCCTCGACAAGCTAAACGTCCACAAGGTAGTCGGCGTGCGTGAGGCCATCGAGGCCGCCGGCGCACGGCTCGGCTACCTGCCCGCCTACAGCCCGGACCTCAATCCGATCGAGCAGACGTTGGCCAAGCTCAAGGCCCTGCTGCGCAGCGCGGCGGCCCGCACCGTCCCCGACCTTCAGGCAGAAATCTGCAAGGCGTTCGCCCGCTTCACGCCACAAGAATGCCGAAACTCCATCGCCGCCTCCGGCTACGAAGACGACTTGGCCGTGGCTACATGAGCGGGAACGGCTCTAATCGAGTGCAGACCCCAACTCTACCCTTGGACCAACTCGTGGGGACCGATCAGGCACGGTGACCGGTGGCCGAGTTGCGGTCTTAGGCATGGTTGGCTCCTCGCCACGCGACGCAGAGTGACCGACTTCAGGTGACGATCTGTTTGCTTGACGTCTTTGACAAAGGCGGGTACTGGAGCCCGCCGCGAAGCAAGCAATGTAGTTCAATTTGTTCGTGAGCGGTGAATTTTTGCATTGCATGGCTTTATCAATCAGGCTCATGGTGTTCCCGCGCCGGAGTCTAAATGTTCTCTTGTGAGGCGTCGCGTCACATACAACAAGAAGGCAATTATGAGTAAGCGGATGACCCGACCTGCTCGCTCGCCTGCGGAGACTCCAGCACCCGTAATAGCCGCGTCGGAAGGATTCGATAATAGTTTTGCCTCCGTACTTCGTGCGGCGATGCGTAATAAGGGATTGAGCGCAGCTGACCTTTCGCGCGCGATACAAAAAGAAATTCCAGCCTTTAGCCCAGGCAATATTTCACATTATCTTGCGGGTCGGAGTATTCCTCGGACGCAAGTGCTCAATGTAATTTCGCAAATGCTCGATGTTGGCTTACAAGAATACACGCTTATGGAACGCAAACTAAGCCGTATAAGTTACTCCGAGGAGACAGATTCTTTGGGGAATCTCTCAGCATTAAGTGTGTCGGATGCGGGAGACGGGCAAGCATTTGTTCAAATCAATCAAACCGTTCCGTGGTCGATTGCTATTGAGATCTTAAAAATATTTCGTGGAGAAAATGAAAAGTCATGAATCGCAAATTAGTCTTTTAAGCATATCAATGAATTGGCACTGTACTAAGCCATCTTTGAGCTTAGCAGATCGGGCGGATTGTTCTTTAGAGCGATATAATAAGTAATTTCGATTTTTTAACGCAAAATTCGGACGTATTACGTTCGCGTCATGATTAATATGCCCAATCTGAGCAGTAAGGGCATGCCAACAATGAGATAGGTTCTTAAAAACATTGTCGCATAGCACTTGTAATAATTGAATTTCAGCTGACAGCGCATCGCCGAATCAAAAAATTGATGGACGATCCATTGCTATGGCGGCGGAACGAGACCATGCTTGGGTCGTGCTGCCTTGACTGCAGATCGAAGTTTCGAAAGCCTACCGCCGGGTCTTCCAGTCGGCGCAAGTCGTTTTGCACACGGCCTCGCCGACATGGGGCGTCGTTGTATTGCGGGAGATGGTGGACGGCCACTGACCCGAAGTGTTGAGCTCGGACTCCTACACTGCCCACCAGTGCCATGCGGCCACGCATCAGACTTCACTCGCTCATCTCGCTCATCTCGCTCATCTCGCTCATCTCGCTCACGATATCGCCGACGTCGTCGAGGCCAGCGATGATGCCGTACTCTGGAGCCCGCAGCTTTGGCTGCGATTCGTGTTTGCCCTAGCTGAGCACATCAGCGATTTGGCCACCGCGACCCTGGCGACCTAGCGCCGGAGCCTGGATCGGCCGGGCTCGCGATCAGTTCCTCACCTTCGTCGCCCATCCCAGTCAGGTCGAGCCAACCGACAACGGCTCCGAGCGGTTGCTACAGCTGGCTGTGATCCAGAGAAAAAGAACCAACGGCTATCACGCGATGTGGGCCGCCAAGGGAGCGGCCGCCATCCGCACCGTTGTTGATACCGCACCCCGCACAGGCGGCACTCCCTTCAGCATCAGCCTCACGACCGTCGGCGCATGCACTCAGGCGACATAGGGGTGGGTGGTTACTCCTTGATCGCGCAAGCCCGTGTCAGGTGTTAGCGCAACAAACACGTCTAACAATCGGATTTTATTCCATAAGCGCATCCACTATAGGGAAGTTTTCGTTTCGCCAAATTATCACCGAAGTGCAAAAATTGACAGAGTTATGTTCGATATGGTACGCAATTTGCTAGATCAGAATACCTGAAAGATCTCAATTCGAGATTCGAAATCTTTGAAGCGCGGAAGCCTATTTGAGTAACAGTATACTACTGAATTCATTGTTCATATGATGCAGAGATAGACGGATGAAAAATGTATTAGAAAATCGAAAATAAAGATCTAATTGAACATGTATACATGGTAATATCTTAATAAGTTAAAAAAGTTTAAGCAAATGGAGGAAGAATAGATTATGGCTGTAACATTCACAAACAGCCGGTTTTCTCCATGGAGGCCAGGGTTATGGAAGAAACTAGAAAATTTTTATCAGATACGGATGATGATGACTTTGGAGAATTTCGAATGACACTTCTTGAGTCGCGCGTTCGCGCACTTGAGCATATTATACATAGCTTACTGAGAGATCGTGTTGTTCAGGAAAAAGCTGATCACTGGCTCGATCTAGCGGACATTAGTCATAGTATCGTAACATGCACTTCAATTATCAATGGTCTTGGACGTGAGATCGCATCGGAGATTGATAAAAATCCAGATAAGCAGCTTTGGCAGACGGATCCAAGGAAAGAATTAATTAAGGTCGGGGTTCGACTGTCCGATTGAAGTACACATATAAAGTTTCTCGTTATAAAATTATTTTGTATTTCTTACTAACCAAATTATACTTAGTATTATAATGATAGTTTTAATTTTTGTGATCTTATTAACATGCGCTATATGATAATCAGTGGCTGACACGTCGCGACTGTGATCAATTTTCAAGGTCGAATCTTGGAACCAAAAACCGAGCACCTTGATACTCAAGAATTTTCTTGGATTCATGCCCGAATTTTGCCGCGCGAGCCAAATTTCGTCCAGTATAAATAGTATATGAATAAGAATATTATTTGCCTTCCAATGGCGCACGGCTTTGTCTGCCGATATGCCGGCGCCCCCTCCTTCGTAGGCTCGGCACCCATTAAGATTCGGCTCGGTCGCGGTCCACGATCTCCCACGGTGAGGTCGACTTCTGCGTAGTGGCCGATATTACTTTCAATACAGACGGCAGAAGCGCGGAGCGCGACAACGTGCTCGCTACTGTTTCCCGTCGGGTCGTCGAGCGCCGATGTCCATAGACCAAAGACGCGGCGATCGGTCTGGGGACCTACAATGATGCCAGCACAAGCTGCGCCTCGACCGCCGTAAATCTCATCTTCTCCATATAAGCCCAGCGCGTTGTTCGGATAAAACGATGCACTTTCGCTCTCTCAATATTCGACGTAGCTATCAGGATGCCGCCTCTGGCGCGACGGGGACAGCCGAACCGCGGCTCGCGCGCCGGGTTTTCGTCAGGGCTTGGAGATAGCGCGTCACTGGCCTCTCGATGGCGAGGTAGATCGCAATGCCGCCGACATGTGCCGCCACGACCAGGACCAAGACGCAGGTTGCCGCCCCGTGTGCCCCGATCGCCGTGAGCCAAATCTTCTCGACGGCGACGATGAGGATGAAGTGGAAGAGATAGATGCTGTAGGAGGCATCCCCCAGTAGGGACAACGTTTGCGTAGACCCGGCGCGTGTGCTCGGCGTGCCGAACAGGCAGACTACCACCACCGCGGTGACGGCGACGCGCAGTGGGATTTCCCAGATCAGCGACGGATGCGGGCCGTCACTGCTGGTGAGCACGATCGTGATGCTCGCCAGCGTTAGGGCCAGGACGACGGCAAAGGGGTGCCGCAGCCGGTTGGCGATGGGCGGCCCGTTCGGGCCGTAGATCAAGCCGATGACGACGCCGACGCCGAACATCAGGATGATCCGATCTGTGAGGAAAGCTGCCACCGTGGTCGGCACCGCGACGTCGGTCGGCGGCCTCACGAACCAGCCTGCTGCGACCAGGGCGACCAGGGCGACGAACAGTCCGCCGATGCCAATCCGCCGGGGCAGGAACACCGCCAGACCGAACATCACATAGAACAGCGCTTCGTAGTTGAGGGTCCAACCGACGCCGACGATCGGCCGCAACGCCTGACCCGGCTCCGTGACCTGAGGCAGGAAGAGCAGCGAATGGACGAGTTTCGACAAAGACGGGGCCCCGGAATGGCGCGCCCTCAGGGCGACTTCGACGGCGGTGGCCAACCAGTACAGCGGCACGATCCGGATCAATCGCCTGCGGGCGAACTCTGCCGCGCCCGCACGACTTCCGAAGAGGCTGGAGGACGTGTAGATCATGATGAATCCGCTGATCACGAAGAACGTGTCCACGGCCATCCATCCCAAGCTCTCGACCACGGTCAGGGCGGTCGTCGGAAATTGGGCCCACCGGTCGGTGCGGAGGATCGCATGCGCAAAGACGACGACCATCGTCGCCAGGGCGCGCAGGATATGCAGGTTGGCGATCTTGCTCATGGCTGTCCTCGCGTCCGAGCGCCGCCGAACTGCCGGGGTCACCGCGGCGGCGTTCAAGTCTCGGTGTTGGGCCCTGTTCCGTGACGCGCCGGCCGCGGCGTCATCCGAGACGGGGACGACCTGCTCACGCCGCGCTCTCGGCCATCACACCGCGCGCATCCCATTCCTGCATATACGCGGCGATCTGCGACCGGGTCGCCGCTTCCATGTCTTCGCCGGCCGCCCAGGCGCGGTACCAGCGCGCGCTCTGCGTGATGGCACGGGGCGCGTCCCACAAAGCCCGCCAGCCGATCGTCGCCTCCGCGAGGCCGGAATCGACCTGCAGCAGGGCCGCCTCCACGCCGGAGCTGTCCTCCTCGACCAAAACCTGCGTCCCGCTCGGCCCCCAGGCGGAGAGGAAGAGCGAGACGAGCTCGATCACGGGCAGCGGCCGGCGATCGGTCGGCCCGAAATTGATGCAGCGGGGCAGCGGCGAGCCGTCGAGAAGGCCGAGGCCGAGCGCCAGGTAGCCGCCGAGCGGCTCCAGCACGTGCTGCCAAGGCCGCACCGATCGCGGGTAGCGCAGGGTCACGTTCTCGCCGTTCGCGATCGCGCGCACGATGTCCGGTATGAGGCGGTTGGCCGCCCAGTCGCCGCCGCCGATCACGTTGCCGGCTCGTGCCGCCAGGACCCGCGGGACGTTCAGCGAGGCCGCGCCGCGGTGGAAGCTCGCATGGGTGTAGACCTCGGTGATGATCTCGGCTGCGGCCTTGCTCGCCCCGTAGGGCTCGTGGCCGCCGAGGGCGTCGTCCTCGGCATAGGGCGGCCCGATCGCGCGGTCGCGGTAGACCTTGTCGCTGGTGACGACGACGACGCCGAGCACGCCAGGCACGGAGCGGGCCGCCTCGAGCACGGTCAGCGTGCCGATCACGTTGGTCGTCACCGTCTCGTAGGGGTCGACCAGCGCCCGGCGCACGATCGGCTGTGCGGCGAGGTGGAAGATCAGATCGGGCCGCTCCTCGGCCACGACGGCCCGGACCGCCTCGCCGTCGCGGATGTCGGCGCGCCGGTCGCGCAGATGTGCGCCGACGCCGGCTAACATGAAGAGGCTCGGCTCCGTCGGCACTGCGTCGCTGACGCCGATCACCGTGGCTCCGAGCTCCGAGAGCCAGGTGCAGAGCCATGCGCCCTTGAAGCCGGTATGTCCGGTGACGAGGATGCGGCGTCCCTTGAAGGCACCCAATGCGCGCGTCGATCTCACCGTGTCGCCTCCTCTTGCGCGATCCCGCTCAGGCCATCGGCGAGGCTGATGCGCGGCTGCCAGTCCAAGACTCGCCTGATCTTCTCCGTCGAGGCGAATTGCACGGTGCTGTCCAGCGCCTCGTCGACGATGATATCTGCCGAAAGGCGCCCGCTCGCCGCACGGGCGAGCTGAGCCACGTCGAGATTCGTGTAGGCGCGCTCACCGGCCACGTTGAACACCTCGCCCCGTATGTCCGGCCGTCCGGCCTGCGCCACGAGGCGAAGGAGTGCGTCGACGGCGTCGTCTACATGGAGGTAGCTGCGCACCGAGCGGCCGTCTCGCAATCGGACCGGCCGATCGGTCGCGAAGGAACGCGTCAGGTCCGGAACCAGGCGCGCGTGGTTCGGATCGCCCGGCCCATAGATGTTGCCGAAGCGCACGATCACCGTCGGGAGGCCATAGGTCGCCGCGTAGCTACGCACCACGATCTCGCCGGCCGCCTTCGAGGCGGCGTAAGGCCCGAGCGGCGCGGTCGGGTCGCCCTCCCGGAAACCGCCGCCCGTCCCTGTCCCGTAGACCGCTTCCGTCGAGGCATGGATGAAGGCGGGCGGCTTCGCGAGGAGTCTCAGGGCGTCGAGCAGTTCCCAGAGGAAGGCCGTGTTCGCACGGAACGCTGCGGCGGGATCGGCCCGTGCGACGCTCACCTGCGAGCAGCCCGCCAGATTGACGACGGCGGTCGGTGCAAAGGCGCGGATACGAGCGGAGAGATCGGTCTCCTCTGCGATCCAGAGGTCGACTCCGTCCGCGAGGCAGAGGCGGGCGAAGAGGCCGTTCCCGGCCGGAGGGGAGCGGACGAGGCCGGCGACGGCGCATCTCTCCGCGAGAAGCCGCCGGCACAGCCACGCGCCGACGAAGCCGGCCGCCCCCGTTACGAGGACGCGCTCAGGCCGCGACGCCACGGATCGATCCAGTAG
>NZ_BPRB01000176.1 GCF_022179685.1 Methylobacterium trifolii | reverse complement strand
ACCCGAAAGGGGCCGGTTCGATGCGTTTCAGCGTCGTCTTGCAGAGGCGAGTCGATCCGGCCGTGGCGGGCAGAACCGGGCTCCTCGATCGCCGCGGCGGCGCCCTCGAAGGAGCGCAGCCGACGCCAACGCGCCAGGCAGCCGGCGGCCCCGACTCCTGCGACGAGGGCAGCGTGTATCACATGATCCCGACCCAAGGCCATGTCCAATTCGTCTTCGGACAGGTCATCGACGATCGGGATACGCAACATGGTATCCCCATGCCGCCGGTGCAATGCGGCGGCGAGCTTGCGGCGCCCGTCCGGGCTGGCTTCGGCCGCGTGAATCACGGCCGCCACGCCCGGAGGCGCGGCCACCGCCGCCTCGACCTTGGAGAAGCCGGCCACGACGCAGCCCGCCTTGTTGGCCAGGGCCAGCGCCTGGCGCAGGTCGTCCCGCAGGGCCGCCGCGATCCGGTCCGGCAGGTCGGCCGGCACGGCGGCGTCCTTGGTCTTGAACGCCCGCAGGAAGGCGCGCTTGCGCACGGCCTCGGCCACCACCGTCCGCTCCGCCGTGACCCAGGCGCCGCGGCCGGGGAGCCGGGCCCGCAGGTCCGGCACCACCGCGCCGTCCGGCCCCAGGACGAAGCGGATCATGCCGTCCGGCGCCTGCGCCTGACGGGTGACGATGCAGGTGCGCTCGGGGCCGCGGCCCTGGCCCTGGCCGCGACGGCCGGGGCCGGCATCGAGGGGCGGCCCCTCGTCCGGCGGCGTCTCCGTCGCGTCGACCATCGCGGGGGCGGCCCGAATCGGACCTGTGCCGATCAGGCCTGCGCCTCGGCGGGCTCGGCCTCGGCGCCCTCATCGGTTCCTTCCTCGGCCTCCGGCTCGGGCAGGGCCTCGATCCAGCCCGCGTGCAGGCGGGCGGCCATGATCAGGGCCTCGGCCTCCGTGCGGGAGAGTTCGAACCCGTCGAGGTAGCCGGCGTGGCGCACGGCCTCGGGGCCGCGCCCCTCGGTGTAGCCGACGAGGTCGTCGGTGGCGCAGCCGGCCAGATCCTCGATGGTCTTCACCTCGTTCTCGCCCAAGGCCACCAGCATCGGCGTGGTGACGCCCTCGATCTCGCGCAGCTCGTCGGCCACGCCCAGTTCGGTGCGGCGGGCGTCGAGCTCCTGCTCGATGCGGGCGAGGTGGTCCTGGGCGCGGGCCTGGATCTCGGCGCCGGTCTCCTCGTCCAGCCCCTGGATCGAGGCCAGCTCCTGGATGTCGACGAAGGCGATCTCCTCGACGTTGCGGAAGCCTTCCGCCGCGAGCAGCTGGCCCACCGTCTCGTCCACGTCGAGGGCCTCCATGAACACCTGCGTGCGCTCGGCGAACTCCTTCTGGCGGCGCTCGGATTCCTCGGCCTCCGTCAGGATGTCGATGTCCCAGCCGGTGAGCTGGGAGGCGAGCCGCACGTTCTGGCCGCGCCGGCCGATGGCGAGGGAGAGCTGGTCGTCGGGCACCACCACCTCGATGCGGTCGGCCTCCTCGTCCAGCACCACCTTGACCACCTCGGCCGGCTGGAGGGCGTTGACGATGAAGGTGGCCTGGTCCTCCGACCAGGGGATGATGTCGATCTTCTCACCCTGAAGCTCGCCGACCACCGCCTGGACGCGCGAGCCCCGCATGCCGACGCAGGCGCCGACCGGATCGATGCTGCCGTCGCGGGAGATCACGGCGATCTTGGCGCGCGAGCCCGGGTCCCGGGCCACCGCCTTCACCTCGACGATGCCGTCGTAGATCTCGGGCACCTCCTGGCCGAAGAGCTTGGCCATGAACTGCGGGTGCGAGCGCGACAGGAAGATCTGCGGGCCCCGCACTTCCGAGCGCACGTCGAACAGGTAGGAGCGGATGCGGTCGCCCGGCCGGAAGGTCTCGCGCGGGATCATCTCGTCGCGGCGCACGATGCCCTCGCCGCGGCCGAGGTCGACGATGACGTTGCCGTACTCGACGCGCTTGACGATGCCGTTGAGGATCTCGCCGATACGGTCCTTGTACTCGTCGAACTGGCGGGCGCGCTCGGCGTCGCGCACCTTCTGGACGATGACCTGCTTGGCCGACTGGGCCGCCACGCGCCCGAAATCGAAGGGGGGCAGGGTGTCGGAGATCACGTCGCCGACGAGCGCGCCGGGGTTGTAGCGCCGGGCCTGGTCGAGGGTGATCTCGCGGGCGTCGTTCTCCACGAGGTCCACCACGAGGAGGTGGCGGGAGAGGCGCAGCGCCCCGGTCTTGGCGTCGATCTCGGCATGCACGTCGGTCTCGGCGCCGTAGCGCGAGCGGGCCGCCTTGGCGATCGCCTCCTCCATCGCGTCGATGACGATGGAGCGGTCGATCACCTTCTCGCGGGCGACCGCGTCGGCGATCTGGAGGAGTTCGAGCCTGTTGGCGCTGACGACGGCCATCGGTTCCGGTCCTTCTCTTGGTCGGTCGTACTTGGATCGGTCTTGGGTGGTTCCGGGCGCGCCGCCGTCACGGACGGCGCGGGCTCCCGGCCCTCAGTGGAACGAATCGCGGCCCTTGAGGCGGGCCGCCTTGGTGGTCACCGGCTTCTTCGGGCCCGCGGCACGGACGGCCTCGGCCGCCTTCTCCCGGGACGCCTTGCTGTTCGACGGCTTGGGCTTCAGCGGCTTGCCCTTGGTTGCCCCCTGGGGCTTGGGCCGGTTCGGCTGCGGGATGACGCGCACCTGCACGGGTGCCTCGTCCTCCGCCTCGTCGCCGTCGTCCGCGTCCTCGACATCGTCCGCGTCCTGGGGCGGCCCGCCGCCGCGGCGCAGGGATTCCCGCACCAGTTCGTCGGTGAGGACGAGATGCGCCTCGGACAGGTCGCGCAGGGGCACGGCGACCCGGCCGGGCAGGCCCTCCTTCACGTCGGGCAGGTCGACCGGGACGGTCAGGGCCGCCGCATCCGGCGCGCCGATGATCCCGCGAAACCGCTTGCGGCCGTCCAGCGGCACGGCCAGCTCGATCTTGGCCTCGTAGCCGGCCCAGCGGGCGAAGTCGGAGACCCGCACCAGGGGCCGGTCGATGCCCGGCGAGGAGATTTCCAGGTAGTAGGCCCCGCCGACCGGATCGTCGAGGTCGAGGATCGGCGAGATCGTCCGGCTCACGGTCTCGCAATCGTCGATGGCGCAGGTCCCGTCCGGCCGTTCCACCATGATCTGCACGGTGCAGCCGTTGGCGTTCGAGACCTTGACCCGGACCAGCCGGAAGCCGAGCCCCTCGATCGGGCCTTCGATCACCTGCACCACGCGGGCGGCGACACCGGTCTCCCGGACGAGACGCTTTTCGGATAGGTCCGACATGCTTTCGGAACGCAGCCTCGATGCGGTGAGGTCCCGGAAATGGCAGGGCTGCGGCAATAAAAAAGAGCGGACCCGGTGGGGCCCACTCCCGAACCGCAGCCTTTCGACTGCAACCAGAACTGATGGTGTGAGACATAGACGCGGATTGCGGCGAGTTCAAGTTCGCATCGGCGGGGACCGCACGATCACCTCGCGGCCGGCCTCAGGCTGACGCGCCTCCGCCGCCAGACCGCCTGCGCATCGGCACGGCCGAGACGAGGCGCGCCGTGCCGTCGGGTTCCACCAGCCAGATCGAGCGTATCCATGGGGCGCGTCCGTCCGGGGTGCGGATGACGCCTTCGAAGACCAGTTTCGGGGACCCATCCTGCGCTGCCTGCGGCGGCGTCATCCGGACGTGGTCGAGCAGCGCATCTGCGAATCCTGCCGGATCGTCGGGGCTGAAGCTGAAACCGAGGAAGAAGCGGGCCTTCGCGCCGCCACGGGGATGCGACAGGTTCAGGAGGTAGTCGACGATCTTGCTGGCGGGGATCGCGAACCCTGCCGGGTCCGGCCTCGATCCGTTCAAGGGGCGTGGCGCCCGACACGCCTGAGGCCGGATGCGGGCACCGTCGCCAGGGCGCTTTCCGGCTCGGCGAACTCGACCTCGCAGGCGGCCCCGCCGGGCCAGATGCCGACGACGGTTCCCTCTGTGCCGGCCGGAATCACATCACCGTCGTCCGTCACCGCATCCGCGAGCAGCACGACGTCGTCGAGGTCCCGGATGGCGGCTCCGGGCTCGTCCTTGCGCAGCAGATACAGGACTTCGACGGACATGAGATGAGGATAGGGAGCACGGGGATGGTGTACAAGCACTCAGCCAATCAGGGATGCCCAAGGTCAGACACGTCCATGACGCACGACCAGAACCACGGTCCCGACCCGTCCCGCCTGCACCCGCTGCCGCAGCATCCGCGGGTGGTCTTCCTGAGCAACCTCGACTTGCCCGAGAACGTCGAGGCCGGCGCCTACAGCTATTACGACGACCCGGCCGGGCCGGAGGCCTTCCTCGCCAACATCCTCTACCACTTCGCCTTCCTCGGCGACCGTCTGCGCATCGGCCGCTTCTGCGCGATCGCGGCCGGCACGCGCTTCCTGATGAACGGCGGCAACCATCGGCTGGACGCGCCCTCGACCTACCCGTTCGCGATCTTCGGGGGCGCCTGGGCGGCCGGCGCGGCGGTGGAAAAGTTCCCGAACCGGGGCGACACGGTGATCGGCAACGACGTCTGGCTCGGCTTCGAGGCGACGATCCTGCCGGGCGTCGGCATCGGCGACGGGGCGGTAGTCGCGGCGAAATCCGTCGTCACGCGGGACGTGCCGCCCTACGCGATCGTGGCCGGCAACCCGGCGCAGGTGGTGCGGATGCGGTTCCCGGACGCGGAGGTGGCCCGCCTGCTGCGCATTGCCTGGTGGGACTGGGAGATCGCGCGGATCACGCGGGCCCTGCCGGCGATCGCGGACGGCGACGTGGACGCCCTGGAGCGGGCCGCCTCAGCGTGAGGCAGCGATCGCATAGGGCACGACCGGCGGCGTCAGCGGCGCCGCGCGGTCGGTGAGCACCACGACGAGGACCCAGGTCGCGCAGACCGCGAGGAACAGGATTTCGCGAAGCGAGAGGCGGGGCGGAGGCGGGTTCGGCAGGGGCACGGGGCGGCAGACCGGCTGGATGGGCATGTCCGCCTTCTCGCAGCCGATTGTTTCGGATTTATGTGGGAAAAATGCCCACATGTCTCACATGCTGGCCTCCACCGGGAACGGCGTCGGCTGCCAGAGGGATCGTAGGGTGTGCCCCTGACGGTTTCGGCTTCCCAGCGGTGGAGGATGACGGCGAGCGCGGCGCGATCACCGGCGCGCAATGGTTCGCCGACTTCCAGAAACCGCGCGCGCTGCCATCGATAGTTCGCGCACAGCACCGCACGTACGTGCGCTTGGTAGGCGTCCGAATCGCGCCGCAGCCGGTGTCCGGGCGTCGGAGGGACGGGTGGGGGAACGCCCGCGCATGTGTCCTGCTCATATCTGCGCACGAGACCGAGCCACGTCTCGGCAGAGGCGTCGAGGTCGCCTTGAGCAATGTTGATGGCGAGCCGTGTTTCCGGATGAACGGTCCCGCCTGGGACGATATGAGAGCGATGATACGCTGCAAATGGCTCGTGAGCCCGCATCGAGCGGAGGAACGGCAGCACCTCGGTCTCGACGACCCTCACGAAATCGGCCGGAATCCGAGCGTCCGACCAACGCCATGAGCGGCGCTTACGGCAGAGTTCATGAACCTGCCTCATCAACTCTGGATCTTTCCAGTACGCGTGCGGCAGCGGATCGTATCGTTCCGGATGAAAGGCCCCGTGATGATTCTCCATACCTTTATGAAAACCAGGCCATGCGCTGTAGATCGGCGTCAGGTTCCACTTCGCCTCGAATCGGTCTGGATCGGAGGTGCGATCAACCGTGATGCGCAGCGCGATGTGATGCACTGGCCTGACCCGGAGGGTGAATGCACCGATCTGCACGAGATCGGGATTGCGTTCGAGGACGCGCTGAAACAGCCCCTTGATCTGTTTGGCCGTGGTCATCGGCGCGGCCATCCTCGATGACGATGATGTCCCGTGCACGGATTCAGCGTCAGAGGTGGTCCTCCAGTGGGAAAGGCGTCCACTGCCAGTAGGGCTCCATGTTCCCCCCACAGATGTTCTCGGCCTCCCAAGCGTGCAGGAGGCTTGCGAGCTTCGTACGATCTCCAGCCAGAAGCGGCTCGCCAATCGCGGCATAACGCTCCGGGCGATACCGAAGTTGTGGATCGGACGATCGTCTACCGTCCCTGTACCGATGTCCGATCTGTCCCCACACGCTACGCGCCGCATCCAGATCCCCGCAGGCAATGTCCGTGACCATGGACCAGGACTGGTCCAGGCGCGGTATGGTTTCCGGGTGCCGACGGATGAAGGACAGGCAGGTCCGGAACGTGTCGAGGGACCGCAGCATCGGCAGGATTTTCGTCTCGATATGATGGACGAGGTCGTCTGCCATCGCCGGATCGGACCAGCTCCAGTTCCAGCCGCGGACCGGATGGGCGAGGCGCTCGTTGCAACGTCCGATGGCTTCGCTGCGATCGAACCACGGCAGGAACATCTCCGTCAGGATCCAGGTCGGATAGAAATCGTCGGCTCTCGGGCTGGACAGGAACTCGATCCGCCGCACGATATGCCGGACCGGCAATAGGGTGAGCGTGCGCCCGGTCAGGACGAGATCCGGATGACGGGCGAGGAGGGGCTTTGCGAGTTGCCGGACCTGACGGGCGGTGGTCATCGGCTTGGCCTCACTTGGATCACGATAATCCGCTGGGTATCTGGGAAATACCGCTTGGCGATCGTCGCGAGATTGAGCGCACGCAAGGGGCCAAGCCCTCTCTGGCCTGTCTTGTAATCGTAGATGCAGGTCGTCCCCGGCATTGATCGCTCATAAAGATCGAGGCGCACAGTCCCGATCTGACCGATTCTGCCAGTGGGACCGGTGGGAGCCATCGAAACCTCAGCCTTGAGGTCGGGGTCGTTCCGATCGTTCACAATGTTGGCGATCACGCTATGAACTTGATTCCCAAAATCCAACGCCGATCGATAGAGCCCGCTTGCTCTCACGCTCGCGGCGACGCTATCGGTCAAAGCCTGAACCTCGCCGTTGCGCGGGCAGGCCGCATCGAGTCCGGCCTGATCGAGTTGGCCGACCCAAAGTGCGGGATTCTCATCGAAACCCTCCGCAGGTCTGTATTCCTGCGCCGACATCCCGAGAACGGTGCCGAAGCCGTCCCTGCGGGCGGAAAGCACCGCGAAGAGCGCGCCGGCGAGTTCGATCGTGCGCGCGACGACGGCGGGGACCGTCGCGAGGAAGGCAGGCTGGACCACCGCCTCCGGCTCCACGCCCTCGGCCGTGAAGGTGCTGCGCGCCAGCACCTCGCCGCTCTGCCCGTCGCGGATCGTCTGGGTCGCGCCGGAGGTCTCGAAGACCCGGCTCTCGCCGTCCGGGGCGACGACCGTGTGCTGCTCGTCGAAGGGCCGGGGCCCGGCATGGATGCGGATCGAGACGACGCGCGTGCCGTCCTCGGTCTCGGTGCGTTCGGTGCTCGTCCCCTCGCTCCCGGCGGCCGGGCCGCCCGGCCGCGACGCCCAGTGCCCGCCGCCGCCGGAGACCCCTCGGCCTCCGTCCGGCTGCCCGGCCGGCGCCCGCGGCTGGCCGGACCAGTCCTTGCGGAGGAGCTCCCGTTCGAGCCCGAGCAGTTTCGTCTCCAGCGTCAGGCCGGCGAGCAGCCCGCGCCGTTCGGCAACCGCACGCCTCGAAAACCGCCTTCCCCGCATCGCAGCCAAACCTCGTCGGTTACGGAACTGAGAGTCGGTATCATAAAATAGTCCTTCTATCAGCTATTATTCTTATTTCTTGGTTTGTTCTTATCGCCTTTGCGCCTGTTCCGGGGCGTCCTGCCGACATGGAAAAGGCGCCGTCCCCGTGGGAAGACGACGCCTCGTCGAAAAGTCCGATCCGCAGGTCCGGCAAGGAAGCCGGGCCGCGGGGCAGGGGCCTCAGGCGGCCTGCCTGGCCCGGTTCAACAGCTTGCGGTTGATCAGCACCTCGGCGATCTGAACGGTGTTGAGCGCCGCGCCCTTGCGCAGGTTGTCCGAGACGCACCAGAAGTTCAGGCCGTTCTCGACCGTGGCGTCCTCGCGGATGCGCGAGATGTAGGTCGCGTCCTCGCCGGCCGCCTCGTGCGGGGTCATGTAGCCGCCGTCCTCGCGCTTATCGATCACCAGGATGCCCGGGGCCGCGCGCAGGATCTCGGTGGCCTTCTCAGGGCTGAGCGGGCGCTCGAACTCGACGTTCACCGCCTCCGCGTGGCCGATGAACACCGGCACGCGCACGGCGGTGGCCGTGAGCTTGATCTTGGGGTCGAGCATCTTCTTGGTCTCGGCGACCAGCTTCCACTCTTCCTTGGTGTAGCCGTCCTCCATGAACACGTCGATGTGCGGGATGACGTTGAAGGCGATGCGCTTGGTGAACTTGCCCTGGCGGATCTCGCCGGCCGTGAACACCGCACGGGTCTGGTTGAACAGCTCGTCCATGGCCTCCTTGCCGGCCCCGGAGACGGACTGGTAGGTCGAGATCACAACGCGCTTGATCGTGGCCGCATCGTGCAGGGGCTTGAGGGCCACCACGAGCTGGGCCGTGGAGCAGTTCGGGTTGGCGATGATGTTGCGCTTGGTAAATCCCACGATCGCGTCGGCGTTCACCTCGGGCACGATCAGCGGCACGTCCGAATCGTAGCGGAAGGCGGACGAGTTATCGATCACGACGCAGCCCATCGCGCCGATGCGCGGCGACCATTCCTTGGAGGTCTCGCCCCCGGCCGACATCAGGCAGATGTCCGTGTCGGAGAAGTCGTAGGCATCGAGCGCTTTGACCTTCAGGATCTTGTCGCCGAAGGAGACCTCCTGGCCCTGGCTGCGGCGCGAGGCCAAAGCCACGACCTCGTCGGCGGGGAACGCCCGCTCGGCCAGGATATCCAGCATCTCGCGGCCCACGTTGCCCGTGGCGCCGACGACGGCGACCTTGTAACCCATCTGACCCACTCCGCTTGAAGCCTGGCGATCCGGCCGCCGGCGCGGCGCTCGTCCCGCGCGGATGACGGCGGGGGGCCGGATCGATGCCCGAATGCGGGCATGCGCACACCGTCCCAGGCTGCGACGCAGATGGGGCCGGCGACCGCGCCGAGCAAGACGCGCAACGCCCGCCCCTGTCAAGATCGGGCCTCGACCCCACGAGACAGCCTCACGGTGAACGCGGGGCTGCCCGGAAACCCGCGATTCACCGAGAACCGGGAAAGGTCTTGGAGACGCGCCTCTGGAAACCCGGCGCTGGCAGCCGGGGTGTGACGCTGCCCCGATGCGCGGGGGCAGGGGCCTCCGCACCGGAGCCCGGCGTCTCATGCAGGTCGCACATCCGCCCCTCGAACATCCGCCCGACGTTGCCGCCCCGCGCGGCCTGCCGGTCATCGGCCTGACCCTGCGGCTGGCCGCCGCCTCCGCGGTGATCGCGGGCTTGAGCCTCTACGCCCGTGGCCCGGCCCGCAGCCCCCCGCCGCCGGCCGCGCCGCTCACGGCCGAGTCCGAAAAACCGTTCGTGCCGTCGATGGCGCGGCCCGCCAGGCCGGCGCTCGCCGCCCTGCCGGAGGGCGGGCGCCTGCGCCTCGACGATCCCGACGCCCTCGATCCGGTCCGCATCGAGCCCGCCCGCCTGAACCCGGCGACGGGCCTGCGCGAGGAATCCCTGAGCCGCGGGGCGTTCGCAGCGATCGAGGACGCACACCTGCGCCTCACCCTGACCCGCGACGCCGGCACCGCGCCCCCGCCCGGCCTGTTCGTCACCCTGGCACGCCGGGCCGCCGACGGGCCGGCACTGGCCGTGATCCGCACCGGCACCCGCGGGCGGATCGCGACCAAGTTCGGCGCGGTCGAGACCCTGGAGGCGACGCTGGCCGGCCCCCTGCGCCGGATCTGCACCGGGTTCGTCACCCTGGAGGCCGCGCCGGCACGGATCGACGGCTGGCTCTGCGCCCCGTTGGGCCAGCCGCCGGAGCCGCGGGCGGTCGCCTGCGCCCTCGACGCCCTGCGGCTGGAGGAGGGGGGCGATGCGGGCACGGCGGCCGCCTTCCGCGCCGCGCAGGGGCGCCGCGACCCGGCCTGCGTCGCCGCGCGCCCCGCCGCGATGGCCGAGCCCGCCGGCCGCACCGGCTCGATCGGGGCGCGGCGCCCCGCGGCCACGAAAAATTGAGGCGGGAATACGGCAAAATCGCGTAAGCTCGGCCATTCCCCCGGAACAAACGGCCGCGCTCGGGCGTC
>NZ_BPRB01000175.1 GCF_022179685.1 Methylobacterium trifolii | reverse complement strand
CATAACACGCTCTAGGCCGCGCGCTTGGCGCGCGTGTTGGAGTTGGCGCCGGACCGGCCGGCCCCCGATTTCGCCGCGCCCGCCTTCGCGCCCTTCGCTGCCGGCCGGGCGACGGGGCCTGAGCGCCAGCCCTGCCAGCTCCAGGCGCCGGGGCCGGCGACGGCGTAGATCAGGAAGCCGCCGGCGAGCCCAAGGTCGGCGAGCCACAGTGTGCGCTCGGCGACCGCCGCCGGGCCGGTGTACTGCCAGAACGGGTGGATCAGCACCGCCATCACGGCGGCGAAACCCGCCAGAGCGACGCCGGTGAGGCGCGGCAGCACGCCGAGGATCAGGGCCAGCGGCCCGAACACCTGGACCACGACCGCGATCGTAGCGACTGCGTTCGGCGCGGGCATGCCGGCACCGGCCAGCGTCAGGGCGAAGCCTGAGACGTTGAGCGCGCGGGCGATGCCCGTGGGCAGGAGGGCCGCGGCCATCAGCAGGCGCGCGGCGAGAAGCAATCCGTCCTGGGCTCGGGCGATCACGGCAGGGCTCCGGCAGGGGCAAAGACGGACCGACCCTCGCGCTCCCGGCTGAAGACCGCGTTAACCCCGCGGACGCGTCAACCGGAAACGCCGCCGCGAAACAGGCGGCCCCGCTCGGTCCAGGCCACGACCGCCAGCGCCACGGCGCCGAGGCCGGCATAGCCGATGCCGATCGGCAGGGTGGTGCCGTCGAAGGCCTGCCCGATCAGGAAGCCGCAGAGGGCCCCGAGGAAGGTGGTGTAGAAGCCCAGGAACGACGAGGCCGTGCCGGCGATGGCCCCCAGGGGCTCGAGGGCGAGGGCGTTGAAGTTGGGCATGGCGAAGCTGAGCAGGAACTGGTTCAGGGCGAGCAATGTCAGGAACATAGCCAGTGGCGGTCGACCGCCATAGGCAAGGCCCAGCCCGACCTGCGCCAGTCCCACGACCGTGAACGCACACAGGCCCGCATGCGAGAGCGGGCGCATCCCGAGGCGGCGCACGACGCGGGCGTTGACCAGCGTGGCCGCCCCCATGGCGCCCGCCACCAGCCCGAAGGCCAGGGGGAACAGGGGGCCGAGGCGATAGAGCCCGGTGTCGAACAGCTGCTGGGCCGAGCCGACATAGCCCATGATGCAGCCGGTGAGCAGGCCGAGCGCCGTGGCGTAGCCGATCGCGACGCGGGTGCGGACCGTGACGGCGACCGCCCGCCCGACAGCCCGGAACGAGAGCGGGCGCCGGAACTCCGGGTGCAGGGTCTCGGGCATCCGCGCCGTGAACCAGATCGCGAGCCAGCCCGCCAGCACCAGCATCGAGACGAAGACGTAGACCCAGGAGCCGAGCGCCAGCATCATCCCGCCGATGGCCGGCGCGATCATCGGCACGATCAGGAACACCATCATGATGAGCGACATCACGCTCGCCATCTCGCGCCCGCTGAAGCGGTCCCGCACGATCGCGGTGGAGAGCACGCGCCCGCCGGCCGCCCCGACCCCCTGGACCACGCGGGCGGCGAGAAGCCAGCCGAAGGACGGCGCCACCATCGCCAGCCCGCAGCCTGCGACGTAGATGCCGAGGCTGACCAGCAGCACCGGCCGGCGCCCGAAGGCGTCCGAGACGGGCCCGTAGACGATCTGGGCCAGCCCGAACCCGATCATGTAGACGTAGATCAGGAACTGGAGCCGGTTCGGATCGGGCACGCCGAAGCGGGCCTGGATCGCCGGGAAGGCCGGCAGCAGGTTGTCGATCGAGATCGCCGTCACCGCCATCATCAGGGCGACGATGGCCACGAACTCGGTGAAGCCCGGGCCGGCCCACGGGCGCTGCCCCGGGGGCATGGCGCCCTGGGATGGATCGGACCGGAGCGGTGCTGTCACGGATCGCCTTCGCGCAAGCGGGCGGGCGGCCCGCCTCGCCGGCCTCATCCGCCCGGTTCGCGGCGGCTCTGTGACGGGCCGCATGCGCCCGGGGCGGCCCTGCCGGGACGTGGCGCGGACGACCGGGAGCCGGGTCGCGGTTCGATATCGGACCTGGCTCGACCGGCCGCTCACGAGCCTCGACGGACGCGAGGAAAGCCGCTTCCGGCCGATCACCGATTGTCCAGTCTCCGGCCTCTTGCAGGGCGGCGACCGCTCGGCTAAACACTGAACCACATGGTTCAGTTTCCGGCAGATCGCCTCGATGCTTCCTTCGCCGCCCTCTCGGACGCCACGCGTCGGGGCGTCCTGGAGCGGCTCGGACGGGCGGATGCGTCGATCTCGGAGCTTGCGGACACGTTCCACATGACCCTCACGGGCATGAAGAAGCACGTCGGCGTCCTGGAGCAGGCGGGGCTGGTCACGACGCAGAAGGTCGGGCGCGTGCGGACCTGCACGCTCGGCCGCAGCCGGCTGGCGGACGAGACGGCCTGGATCGAGGCGTATCGCGGGCTCTGGGCCTCGCGCTTCGACGCGCTGGATCGGATCGTCGAGGAACTGAAGCAGAGGGAGACGTTCGATGGACGCAGGCAGACCGAGTGATCCCGCCGCCGGGACGGCCCGCACGACGGTGGAGCGGACATCGGACCGGGAGCTCGTCGTCGTCCGCATCGTCGATGGCCCGGCGCGCCTCGTGTTCGAAGCGTGGACCAAGCCGGACCTGTTCCAGCGATGGTGGGTGCCCAAATCGTTCGGCGTCACCTTGATCTCGTTCGAGGCCGACGTTCGCACGGGCGGCACGTACCGGTTGGTGATGGGCCACGCGTCCTCGGAGCAGCCCATGGCGTTCTTCGGTCGATACATCGACGTGACGCCACATTCCCGTCTCGTCTGGACCAACGAGGAGGGCGGTGACGCTGGGGCCATCACCACGGTGACCTTCGCGGAGACGGATGGCGCGACACGGGTCGTCGTGAGCGAGCTCTATCCCTCGAAGGAAGCGCTCGACGAGGCCATGGCCTCCGGAAGCACCAGCGGTTGGGGCGAGCAGTTCGTGCAGCTGGACCACCTCGTCGCCAGCCTGGACGCGAAGGCCTGACGGCCATGGGCGAGGTTCGAACACGCGGCGTTGCAGCGCCGGCTTTCGAAAGGCCGTCGCGGTTCGCCGAACGGCGGCAATCGCGACATCGCCAGAGGAATCGCGTCCGGCGCGCGTCCCCTCCCCCCTCTGCGGGCTCGGGGTACACGGGTTTCGATCAACGGCGATCCGAAGGTAATCCCGGCCTGCGCGGCTCCCTCCCCCAACTGCGGGGGAGGGTGGCCC
>NZ_BPRB01000174.1 GCF_022179685.1 Methylobacterium trifolii | reverse complement strand
CCTATGCCGGCAAGCCGCACCGGCCGGTCTACGAGGCGGCGCTCGCCAAGGCCGGGGCGCTCGACGGGCGCGAGCCGCCGCCGCTGTCGCGCGTGCTCGCCGTAGGCGACGCCCTGCGCACCGACATCGCCGGGGCGCGGGCCTTCGGCATCCCCAACCTCATGGTCGCCCGCGGCATCCACGCCGAGGAACTCGGCCTCTCGGACGAGGACCGGCGGCTGGGCGACATCGCCGCCTGGCTGGGCGGGCAGGCGTTGCACCCCGACGCGATCATCGAGCGGCTGGTCTGGTAGCGCCGTCCGGCTCCGACGATCGGGCCGGGTCGGACGATCAGGCGACGGCGCCCGCCCGCGGAGCCGCGATCGCAGGGGCCCGGCCCATCAGCAGCACCTGTAGCAGGGCGCCCAGGCTCGCCCCGATCAGCCAGCCCCAGTCGCCGACGTTGGGGACGACGCCGTAGGCGCCGAGCAGGGACAGGCCGATCGAGACCGTGCCCGCGAGCGCGAGCGCGATGAGCGCTTTGCGGTTCCAGCCGCCCTCGAAGTAGAGGGAGCCGTTGGGCGCCATCGTGTAGAGGTCCTCCAGCACCACCTGCTGGCGCTTCACGATGTAGTAGTCGGCCACCATGATCCCGAACATCGGCCCGAGGATCGCGCCGAAGATGCTGACGAAGACCGTGATCGCCTGGGGGCTCTGTACGAACAGCCACGGGCAGACCAGCACTGAGAGGATCGAGGTGATCAGGCCGCCCAGCCGGAAGTCGATCTTCTCCGGGTGCAGGTTGGAGATGTCGTAGGCCGGCGAGACGAAGTTGGCGACGATGTTGATGCCCATCGTCGCCACGATGAAGGTGATGGAGCCCAGCGCCACGACCCACGGGTTGCCGATGCGCTCGACGATCGCCACCGGGTCCATGATCGCCTCGCCGAACACCTTCACCGTGCCGGCGGTGACGACGACCGTGATGATCGCGAACACGATGAAGTTGACCGGAAGGCCCAGGAAGTTACCGACCTTCATCGCCTTCTCGTCGCGGGCGAAGCGCGAGAAGTCACCGAAGTTCAGGAGGAGGGCCGCGAAGTAGGCCACGATCAGCATCGAGGCGTTGGCGATGTGCTTGAGGGTCGAGCCCTCGGCGGGCGGGCCCAGCTGCAGGGACAGGCTCGACAGGCCGGTCTGCGCCACGATCCAGATCGCCAGGGCGAACATCACCAGGTAGACGACCGGCCCGCAGAAATCGATGAACTTGCGGATGGTCTCCATGCCGTTGAGGAAGATCACGAGCTGGAAGAACCACATGAACAGGAAGCTGACCCAGCCCAGCGTCGAGAGCCCGAGGAGGCTGTTGTGGGTGTAGGCCTCCGCCGCCGGCCAGAAGGTCAGGACCAGGACCTGCACGGCCTTCGAGGCGAAGTAGGTCTGCACCCCGTACCAGACGATGCCGACGATGCCCCGCAGGCAGGCGGCGAGGTTGGCGCCCATCACCCCGAAGGACATGCGGGCGACGACGGGAAACGGCGTGCCGTACTTCAGGGACGGGCGGCCGATCAGGTTCATCAGGAAGTAGACGATGGTGATGCCGATCACCATCGCGGCCAGCACCTCCCAGCCGGTCAGCCCGAGGAAGAACAGGCTCGCGGCGAAGGTGTAGCCGCCGACCGAGTGCACGTCCGACATCCACATGGCGAAGATGCTGAACGCCCCCCAGGTCCGGCCCTCCGGCGCGGTCGGTGCGAGGTCGTGGTTGTAGAGCTTGGGATGCGCGCCGGTGACGACGAGGACGGGCGGGCTCGCGTGTCCGGACATGGTTCGGCTCCCTCGGCTCGGGCGGTCGGCTCTGCGCGGACCGGTGATCCTCTCGCCCGCCGATGGTCTGCCGGGCATCGGGGATTAGCAAGTCCGGAGCCAATGTCCGGGCGGGAGCGCACTATTCGCGGAGCCGGCCCCGGCCGGGGCACGCATGCTGCATGGGGGACTACTGGGGCCGGCCCTGTCCGCAGCCGCGGGCACGCCCCGGGGGAAGCATCGATGACCTGGAACACCGTCTCGCGCCGCACGATTGCCGCCGGGCTCATGGCCGCTGCCCTCGCCCTGCCGTCCGCGCGGGCCGTGGCCGACGACACGGGCCGCCTGACCACCCACGTCTTGGACACCGCCAACGGAAAGCCCGCCGGCGGCATGACGATCGACTTCTACGCCAAGGAGGGTGACGGCTACCGCCTGGTCGCGACGACCAAGACCAATCCGGACGGGCGCACCGACAAGCCGCTGCTGGTCGGCGACGCGGTCAAGGTCGGCCAGTACCAGATCGTCTTCCACGTGGCGGAGTACTACGCCAGGATCGGCACCAAGCTCTCCGACCCGCCTTTCCTCGACACGGTCCCGGTGCAGTTCTCGATCTTCGACGCCAAGGCGCATTACCATGTGCCGCTGCTGACCACCCCGTGGAGCTACTCCACCTATCGGGGAAGCTGATCCTTTGCCCGCACCCCTGCTCTACGGCTCCGCCATGATCCTCGGCATCGTCGCCCCCGCCGCCGAGACGGCCCTCGAGATGGCCCGCGTGAACGCGATGGACCGGACCGCCTTCGTCGCGACCTTCGGGGGCGTGTTCGAGAACTCCCCCTGGGTCGCCGCGGGGGCGTTCCCGTCCGCGCCCTTCGCCAGTCCGAGCGCGCTGCACGCGGCGATGATGGGGGTGGTGCGGGCCGCCCCCGAGGCCGACCGGCTGCGGCTCCTCAACGCCCATCCGGAACTGGCCGGCAAGGAGGCGCGGGCCAAGGCGATGACGGACCACTCGGTAGCCGAGCAGGGCAGCGCCGGCCTCGACCGCATGAGTGAGGCCGACTTCGCCCGGTTCGACCGGCTGAACGCGGCCTATCGCGAAAAATTCGGGTTCCCGTTCATCATCGCGGTGCGGGGGCGCAGCCGGGCCGAGATCGTCTCCGAGTTCGAGCGCCGCCTCGCCAACCCGCCCGCCGTCGAGATGGAGGCGGACATCGAGCAGGTCGGCCTGATCACGCGGATGCGGCTGGAGCGCCGGCTCGGGCCGTTCGAGTGAGGGGGCTCGGGCCGAGCATATCCGACAGACCTTGATTTCTGCCCGGCGAAGACTGTCGGGCGGCCTCCGAAATCTTGGGATGCGGTGGCCATCATTGCATCCGTGCGGCTTTCGCGCCATCCTCATCCCGGTGCCGACGGGTCGGTCGATCGCGGGCCTCCCCGGCATCCGCCACGATGCGGCCCCACCCTCGCGGCGTGGGCGGTGTCGGCAGGAGTGGACCGTGGGAACAGCGCGGGTCGCACATCGTCATCCGCCCGTCCTCGACGGCGGGGAGGCGCGCGGCGACATCGTCACCTACCAACGCGACATCCCCCGCACGAACCGCGACGGCATGGAAGCGGAGATGGCGGCCTGGGCCGGCCGCTACGTCAGCCGGGGACGGCGGGCGCAGCTGATGGCCGATGCCCGCGCCAGCGTCGACGACGTCATCAGTTACATCCTGCATGCGCCCCTGCCGATGGCGCTGCCGGCGGACGGTGGGGGCCCGCGCTACCAGGTCTACCTCCACCTCTATTTCGGCATGACCTCGGGCGGCGCCTGGTGGGTGCGCGCGATCAGCTTCGGGATGAGCGAGAGCGCGGCGCACAAGGCCGGCGCGCAGCAGAGCATGACCCGCGACCGGCTCCTGGAGGCCGCCGAGCGGCGCCAGGCGCAGGCGCGGCCGGCGCGGTGGAAGCTCTACTTCGACGCCAGCGACGGCAGCGGCGACTTCGCCCTCGACGCGAAGCTCGGCCAAACGCAGGTGCAATCCCTGATCGACAGCGCCCACGAACTGGCCAAGTCCCTCGAGCCGACGATGAAGAATCCCATCGGCTGGGACGGGGAGACGGACCTATCGCTCGCCTCGGAGGCCACGAAGGCCGTCCTGGGGCCGGTTGCCGGCATGGCCAAGGACCGGCTGGAGACCGTCGCAACCGTCGTGGACCTGGGGGGCAAGGCCTTCGAGAACGCGCAGGCGCGCGACGGCTTCAAGCTCGCGGCCGACGGCATGGACGTGGCGCTGATGGCAGCGACCAAGAACCCGGTCACCGGCCTCGCCTCCGTCATCCTCGGCTCGTTCCTGTCGATCGCCATCGCCAACGACACCGCGCGGGTGGCCCGCGCCCGGGCCAACCTGTTTTCCTTCTACATCGGCGGGTTTTTGCAGAAGCTCACCGACGAGCCCTTCGACCGGCCCAGGGAGTCCGCCCGCAAGGCGATGCACGCGCGAGGCCTCGCGGATGCCGCTGGCTTGAGCCCGGCCTCGGCCTATCAGGTCCAGCTCGCCCTGCTGCACTACGTGGCGACCCACAACGTCGAGAACCAGTGGAGCCTTCAGGACATCGACAAGGGCTGGATCTTCCCGACGCATTACCAGCTCAACTGGAGCCCCGCCCTGCTGGCCCGCGCCTTCGTCTGGCAGATCAACACGCTCCGGTACCTGACCCGGTAGGCATCGATCCGGCTCGCCGGATCAGTCCACCGCCAGCCGGTAGCCGACGCCGCGCACCGTCTGGAGGAAGGTGGGATTGGCCGGGTCCACCTCGGTCTTGCGGCGCAGGCGGTTGATCTGCACGTCCACCGTCCGCTCGGCCGCGGCTCCCCCGCTGCCGGCGAGCAGTTCGCGCTCGACGTTGGCGCCGCCGGCGGTTGCCAGGATCGTCAGGATTTCGCGCTCGCGCTCGGTGATGCGGATCATCTCGTCCTCGCGGCGCAGTTCGCCCCGGTCGATCCGGTAGGAGAAGGGGCCGAAGGTCACGGTCTCGCCGCTGGTCTCCCGACGGGGGCCGGAGGCCCGGTTGATGATGTTGTTGAGCCGGAGCGTGAGCTCGCGCGGCTCGAAGGGCTTGGGCAGGTAGTCGTCGGCGCCGATCTCCAGCCCCATCACCCGGTCGTTGGTGTTGGAGCGGGCGGTGAGCATCAGGATCGGCACCCGCGAGGTCTCGCGCACGCTGCGGGCGTAGCTGAACCCGTCCTCGCCCGGCATCATCACGTCGAGCACCATCGCGTCGAAGACGAGGCTGTGGGCCTTGGCCCGCGCCTCGGCAGCGCTCGCGGCGGCGGTGACGCGGAACCCCTGCTCGGCGAGGTAGCGGGAGAGCAGTTCGCGCAGGCGCCGGTCGTCGTCCACCACGAGGACGTGCGGCGCCTCGTCGGGCAACTCCGCGCGGGCGGCGACGGCCATCAGGCGGCCCCTTGCCCGTGACCCTGGCCGCGGCGGTCCATCAGGCGGCGGACAGCGGCGCGCTCGTCGGGCTCGATCATCGCCATCAGGAACCCTTCCGGAGTGGCCGCGTCGCCGGGGGAGGTCAGCGCGCGGGCGAGCCGCCTTGCCTGCACCCGCGTGAGGTCGGCCGCAAGCTCCGCCCCCCGCCCGGTGCAGAAAAGCAGGCGCTGGCGCCGGTCGCTGGTGCCGGGCTGCTGCGCGACGTAGCCCTGGCCGATCAGGTCCTTGAGCACCCGGTTGAGGCTCTGCTTGGTGATGCGCAGGATGTCGAGCAGCTCGGCGATGGTCAGGCCGGGATAGCGGTCGACGAAGTGCAGCACCCGGTGGTGGGCCCGGCCGAAGCCGTACTCGGCCAGGATGCGGTCCGGGTCGCCGACGAAGTCGCGGTAGGCGAAGAACAGGAGTTCGATCAGGTCGTCGCTGGAGCAGGGCGGGCGGGCGGCCTCGGCCCCGCGGGGGGAGGCGGGGACCGGGCTCGGGCCGGGGCGCGTCACGTCGTCTGCTGATCCCATTCCGTGCCCGATGCCATGCCCGATGCCGCGCCCGAGATAAGTCAGTGTCGTTGACATATTTCAGTCCGGTTGGTACCCGTCAACCCCGTCCGGCCCCCGCTTGAGCGCGCGCTCCGGCTTCGTTATTCCGTCCGCTTTCGTTCGCGCAGCCCCGAACCGCGGCGATCCGAGGAAGACCCGTCCCATGTCCGTGATCCCGTTCGACGAGCGCGAGGGCACCATCTGGTTCGACGGCGCCATGGTGCCGTGGCGGGAGGCCAAGATCCACGTGCTGAGCCACGGTCTCCACTACGGATCGTCGGTGTTCGAGGGCGAGCGTGCCTATGGCGGCCGCATCTTCAAGAGCCTGGAGCATTCCCGGCGGCTGCGCCGCTCGGCCGAACTCCTCGATTTCCAGGTCCCCTACGCGGTGGAGGAGATCGAGGCGGCCAAGGCCCTGGTTCTGAAGACCAGCGGTCTCCAGGACGCCTACCTGCGCCCCGTGGCCTGGCGCGGCTCGGAGATGATGGGCGTGTCCGCGCAGGGTAACACCATCCACCTCGCCATCGCCGCCTGGGAATGGCCGAGCTACTTCGACGCCGCCACCAAGATGAAGGGCATCCGCCTCGACATCGCCGACTATCGCCGGCCGGACCCGCGCACGGCCCCCTGCGCCTCCAAGGCGGCGGGCCTGTACATGATCTGCACGATCTCGAAGCACCGGGCCGAGAACAAGGGCTACGCCGACGCCCTCATGCTCGACTTCGAGGACAACGTCGCCGAGTGCACCGGCGCCAACGTGTTCTTCCTCGAGGACGGCGTGCTCCACACCCCCCGGGCCGACCGCTTCCTCGACGGCATCACCCGCCAGACCGTGATCGACCTCGCGCGGCGGCGCGGCATCGAGGTGGTGGAGCGCCGCATCCGCCCCGAGGAGATGACGGGCTTCTCCGAGTGCTTCATCACCGGTTCTGCCGCCGAGGTGACGCCGGTCTCCGAGATCGGCCCCTACCGCTTCACGCCGGGCGCCGTCACCAAGACGCTGATGGACGATTACCTCGCCGAGGTGCAGCCCAAGGCGCAGGCCGCCTGAGGCCACGCGGGCCGGCCGGCGCGCCGCGTCGGTCGGCCCGACGACATCCGCCTGCAACGCGGCGGCCCTATCGTTCGGGCGGCGCATGAGGCGCGCTGTCGATGGGGCCTGCCGTGGCCGTTCCGTTCTCCGCCCGCCTTGCGGTCCGCGCCTGCGCCATGGCGCTCGTCCTCGGACCCGTCGCGGCGTCCGCGGCCGGGCCTGCCGGCAATCGGGGGCCTGCCAGCACCTATACCCGTCACGATTTCAGCCGCTGCGCAGTGCGGCCCTCGCCGCATCCCGACGTCGTGGAGGTCCGCGCCTGTGCGGGACTGGACGGCATAGCCGTGGTCTGGACGGGCGAGCCCGATGCGAGTTCCCTCGGCTTCGGGACGGCCGAGGCCGTGGACGCGCCGATTCCCGGCCTCGACACGTTCCATGAGGTGCGCGGCCTGGTGGAATGGCGCGGCCCACGGCTCGGCGGCCGGATCAGGCCGATCGCCGCCATCGTGCGCTACGATACGGGTCCGTCCATCGGCCGCCTCGGGGCGAGCCGGCTCGTCCTCTACCGGCTGACGCCCCGCCGGGCCTCCTGCGTGATGGGCGTCGTGAAGGCCACCGCACCCGGTGCGAACGCCGCGGCGCGGGAGATCGTCGACCGCCGCGCCGTTCGGTTCGTATGCGGCCGGGACAAGGCCGTTTCCCCGTCCTGACGCCGGAGGGGCGGGAGGGAGTCTCGACCCGGCAGGGAACCGGCCGGACACCCCGGCGTTGGTCGGAACATTTGTAGAACGAAAGGTTCCGTCATGGCGAAGGCCGCCGAGAAGACCGCATCGAGCGCGGACAACCCGAAGACCGATCCGAAGGACACCTCCAACCAGATCAAGGACCCGGACCAGTGGACCACGGGCGGCGAACCGATGACCGGCGCGCAGGCCTCCTATCTCAAGACCCTGTCCGAGGAGACCAAGGAGCCCAAGGCCTTCGATCCCGACCTCGACAAGGCCGAGGCCTCCAAGCGCATCGACGCCCTGCGCAAGGAAGCCGGGCACGGCTGACCTCTGTGGCAGCCGTCCTGCCGCCTCCGTGATCCCCGGCGGCGCGGACCAAGCAGGTCCGCGCCGTATGCGTGTCGGGATTCGGCGATCCCCTTAAACGATCCGCAATGGAATCCCCCTACCGTCCGACTCGGCCTCGTGGGCCAGTGAGGCGGTCGTTCATGGGAAAGCCGATCATCGGTGAGGAGGGGCCGGCCGTTCAGGACGATTCGGACCGTCATCGGGACCCCGCGTGCCCCTGCCGGGACGCATCCCGATTCGGCCGGTTCCTGCGCGACGCGCGCGGCGGAACGGCCATGGAATACGCGATGATCGGCGCCCTCATCTTCGCCGTGGCGGCCGGCAGCATCCGCCTCTACGGCTCGAAGGTGAACGACGTCTACGCCCGCATCGGCAACGCCGCCGCGCAGATCAACTGACGGGCCTGCCTACCGGCCCCCGGAGGAATCAGGCGGCGCGCGTCCGCGCCTGGGCTTCGGCGCCGGCTCCTCCGGACTCCCCGCGGCGGACGGTGCGACCGGGGGCGGGGCGGACGGCTTGGACGCCTCCGACCAGAAGGCGTCGAACAGGCCCTGGATCGCCTTGACGTTCTGCTCCTGGACCTCGGCTCCGGTCTTGAGCATCTGCTGGAGCATGTCGCGTCCGGCATCCGCCGAATCCTTCTCCGCAGGCTTCGTCCCGGCCCGGACCTGGGGGGCGGGCGCGGGCTTCGGGCGCTGGGGCGCGGCCTCGTTCGGCGGCATGAACGCCTTGAGCATGTCGGCCCAGACCGGATTGACCGGGAACGGGCTGGCGGCCGGTGCCGGCGCCGGCGCGCGCGCGGCCTCCGGCTGGTTGAGCAGCATGTGGACCACGCTCGCCACCACGGCGCCTGCCATCATCGGCAGCATCTGGCGCAGCACCTGCGAACCCACGCCGCTCGCGCTCGATGCCTGATGCAGGATGGCCTGTGTCAGCATCGGCGAGCCGAACAGGTTGGCGAGACCCGTCGGATCGTCGGGGGCCTTGCGCTGCAGGCCGATGGCGAAGACCGGGAGCAGGGCCTCCATGGCCTTGCGGGTCTGTTCGGGCGTGATCCCGAACTGCTGGCCCATGGTCTGCATCCCGGCGCCGCCCGGCATCTGGAGCATGTCGATCGGGTTGAACATGGCACTCGGACCTGAGCTTCTCGCGACCCCGGCGGACGTGTCGCCCGCAGAGCCCTTGATCGGCCGAAGTCTAGACCTTTCCAGCGGCAAATGACCAGTTGTGGTCGCTGTTTGGCGACGAAGGCCTGCGGACCGCACAGGTTTTCAGACCATCGCCCCCGTCTGCGGGGTCTCGGCGGCCTGGTCGGCCGCGACGGGCCGCGCGTCGGGACGGTCCGGGCCCGCGCGGCCCTCCAGCAGCGTAATCGTGCGCAAGGCGAGCACGATGCCCAGCGTGCCGAACAGGAGCGAGCCCGCACCGACACCGGCGATGACGCCGCGCGGCCCGTAATAGGCCGCGCCCAGCAGCGCCGGCGGCATGGTGCCGAACGTCGCCCGGCCCCAGTTCAGCAGGGTCGAGCGGACCGGGAAGCCGAGGTTGTTGAACGAGGCGTTGCCGAGGAACAGGAGCCCGTTGAAGAACCAGATCCCGCCGGCCACGAGGCAGAAGAAGCCGAACAGGTCGGCCGCCACGCCCTGCAGTTCGAACAGGCGCATCAGCGGCTCACGGGTCAGCACCAGGGCGAGCCAGACGACCGCGACGTAGGCGAGGGTGACGAGGATGCCGTCCCGCAGCACCCCCCGCATCCGGTCGAAGCGGCCCGCGCCCCAGTTCTGGCCGAGGATCGGCCCGATCGCGCCGGACAGGGCGAACAGGCCGCCGAAGGCCACCGGCGTGAGCCGGTCGGTGACGGCGTTGGCCGCCACGGCCTCCGCGCCGAACCGGGCGAGCACGTGGGCGAGGAAGGCGCTCGCCACGGAAGGGGCGAGGTTGGTGAGCACCGCCGGCAGGGCGATCCGGAACAGGACGGGCGCGTCCGCTAGCACGTGGTCGAACCGCGGCCGGGCCAGCATCCCGCGCACCGAGACCCCGTACCAGCCGATCAGGGCGAAGGTCGCCCGCGCGACGCATACCGTGATCGCCGCCCCGTCGACCCCGAGGCCGGCCCCGAAGATCAGCAGCGGGTCGAGGCCGGCGGTGACGATGGCGCCGCCCAGCGTCACGAACATGGCCTGTCGGGCCGCGCCGACGGCCCGCAGCAGGCCGGAGAACATCATTCCGGGCCCCATCAGCACGTTCGAGGGCAGGGCGACCCAGAGGAAGCGTTCGGCCACGCGCAGGGCCTCGCCCTCGGCGCCGATCGCCCGCAGCATCGGGTCGGCCACGGGCAGCATCACCGCGACGAGCGCACCTGAGACGAGCGTCCCGAGGAGCGTGGCCGAGGTCGCCAGCCGGCGTGCGCCGACCGAATCCCCCGATCCGATCGCCCGCGAGACCAGGGCGCCGGCCGCGATCATCAGGCCGATGTTGATGGCGATGGCGAAGAACTGGATGATCGAGGCGAAGCCCACCGCCGCGGTGAGCTGCGGGTCTCCGAGCTTCGAGACGTAGAGCAGCGAGAGCAGGTCCACGACGAAGATCGCCATCAGCCCGACCGAGCCGGTGGCGCTCATCACCACGACGTGGCGCAGGATCGAGCCGGTGACGAAGCGGCCCGCCTCTCCCGTCGCCGCCTCCGCCGCCTTCACCGGGGCCTCAGCCATCCCGGCGGGCGCCTTCCGTCTCCAGGGCCGGCTCCTCCTCGTCGGGCTCCGCCTGTCGCTCGGGGGCGGGCTTCTCCAGCATCCGCTCGGCCGCCTCGCGCCGGTCGTGGCCGATGATGTCGCGGGTCTCGGCGCTGAGGGCACGGGACGGACGCTGCGGCACGGTCAGCGGCTCGGGCTTGATCTCCGGGGCCGCCACGCCGCGCAGCCAGCCGGTGCCTTCGGGCAGCGCGCCCGCCTGCTGGAGCACGAGGCGGGCGACGTCGCGCTTGCGCACGTCCTCGGCCCGCGCCGCCGCGGCCTCGGGCTGGAGCCCGAGGCCTTCCAGGGTGGCGCGGCCGAAGGCGAGGGCCGATTCCGAGGTCTCGCGCAACTGGTAGTCCACGTCCCGGTTCATCAGCTCGACGGCGTGCATGCGGTCGTAGGCCCGTACGTAGGTGCGCACGGCCGAGAATTCCTCGTGCACGATGTCGACGATCTTGAGCGCGGCGTCCGGGTCGTCGACGCAGACGCAGACCAGTTCCACCCGGCCGATGCCGGCCGCGCGCAGCACGTCCAGTCGCGTGCCGTCGCCGTAATAGATCCGGAAACCGAAGCGGGAGGCCGAGCGGATCTGCTCCACGTCCTTGTCGATCACCGTGACGTTGATGCCCTCGGCCAGGAGGACCTGGGTCAGGATCTGGCCGAAGCGGCCGAAGCCGATCACCAGGACGCGGGCCTCGGCGCTCTCGATCACGTCGGTGGCCGGCTCCGGCAGGTCCGGGCGGGCGCGGGCCAGCACCAGGTCGAGTCCCTTGGCAGCCACGGGGCCGATCAGCATGGTCAGCGCCGCCAGTGCCACGGCAAAGCGCGTCGCGGTGGCGTCGGTGAGCCCGAGCCCTTCCGCCTGCGGCAGCAACACGAAGGCGAACTCGCCGGCCGGGGCCAGCACCGCCGCGCCGCGGAGCGCATCGAGCCAGGGCGACCCGAACAGGCGGAACAGGCCGGCCACCAGTGCGACCTTCACCAGGATCGCGGCGAAGGTCGCCCCGAACAGGGCCGGCCAGACCGCGCGCACGAGCCCACCGTCGATCGACATGCCGACGCTCATGAAGAACAGGCCGAGCAGCATGCCGCGGAACGGCTCGATGTCGGCCTCCAGCTGGTGGCGGAAGTTCGATTCCGCGAGCAGGATGCCGGCCAGGAACGCCCCCATCGCCATCGACAGGCCGACCACCTGCATCAGCATGGCGGTGCCGAGCACGACGAGGAGGGCGGCGGCCGTCATCACCTCGCGGGCGCCGCTGGCGGCCAGCAGCCGGAAGAACGGGTTGAGGCCGTAGCGCCCGACCAGCACCACCGCGGCGATGGCGCCGAGCACCTTGGCCGTAGAGAGGGCCGCCTCGCCGAGCCACGGGGCGTTGCCGCCCCCGCCCGCCGAGGCGAGCAGCGGCATCAGCGCGAGGATGCCGACCACCGAGAGGTCCTGGAACAGCAGCACCGCGAAGGCGCGCGCGCCGTAGGGGGTGCCGAGGTCGCCGCGCTCCTCCAGCAGCTGGAGCGCCACCGCGGTGGCCGAGAGCGCGAGCGCGATGCCGATCACCGTGGCGGCGGCCATGGGCAGGCCGAACAGCACGCCCGCCCCCCCGAGCAGGAGCGAGCAGAGCAGGAGCTGGGCCGTGCCGAGGCCGAAGATGTCGCGCCGCATGGAGACGAGCTGCGACAGGTGCAGTTCCAGCCCGACGATGAACAGCAGCAGCACCACGCCGATCTCGGCGACGCTTGCGGCGGTCTCGGGCTCGTGGATCAGCGAGAAGCAGGCCGGCCCGATCAGCACGCCGGCCACGAGGTAGCCCAGTACGGCGCTCTGGCCGATCAGCCGGAAGATCGGCACGCCGATCACGGCCGCCGACAGGAAGGTCAGGACCGGTGGCAGGAAGCTCGCGTGTTCGCTCGGGCTCGCCATGGGGGCCTCGTCGCGGGGACGGCGTCGCGCCGACGGACGGATGACCGCACGGACCCGTGATCCGTGCGGCCATGAGCCCTTAGCGCGGACGGACCGGCAGTGCGAGCCTCGCGCGGGTGCCGTTCGTCACCCGCGTGTCGCGCCGCCTTCCACCGCCCGTGCCGGCCGGTCAGACCGCGCCGGGCTTGAGCCGGGCTGCGGCGGCGGTGGCGGTGAGGGCCGTCATGTTGACGATCCCGCGCACGGTCGTGGTGTGGCTGAGGATGTGCACGGGCTGGGCCGCGCCCAGCAGCATCGGGCCGACGCTGATGCCGTGGCCTGCCACCACCTTGAGGGCGTTGAGGGTAATGTTGGCCGCGTCGAGGTTGGGCATCACCAGGAGGTTGGCCTCGCCCTTGAGCCGGGATTCGGGGAACACGCCGTCAAGCAGCGGATGGCTGAGCGCCGCATCCGCCTGCATCTCGCCGTCGACCTCGAGGTCGGGCGCCCGCTCCAGGATCAGGGCCAGGGCGTCGCGCATCTTCTGGGCCGACGCGTTGGTGGCCGTGCCGAAGCTCGAATGGGAGACCAGCGCCACCCGCGGCGTCTGGCCGAAGCGGCGCATCTCCTCGGCCGCCAGCAGGGTCATCCCCGCGATCTCGGACGCCGAGGGGTCGAGGTGGATGTAGGGGTCGCAGATGAACAGGGTGTGCTGCGGCAGCTGCAGCAGGCTCATCGCGGCCAGCGCATCGACGCCGGGGCCGGTGCCGATCACCTGACGGATATGGCGTAAGTGGCTGTGATACGAGCCGAAGCCGCCGCAGAGCAGGCCATCCACGCGCCCGAAGCGCAACAGCATCGCCCCGACGAGCGTCGGATTGCGCCGCGCCTCCGCCCGCGCCATCTCGCGCGACAGGCCGTTGCGGTTGCGCAGGGCGTAGTAGCCCTCGGCGGCCTCCGCCTGGAACTGGTCGTCGCCGATGGAGACCACCTCCACGTCGCGGCCGACCTCGATGCGCAGGCCGAGGTCGCGCATCTTGTGAGCAATCGTGTCCGGCCGCCCGATCAGGACGGGGCGCGCGAGCCCCTCGTCCACGATCACCTGCGCCGCGCGCAGCACCCGATCGTTCTCCCCTTCCGAGAAGGCGATCCGGCGCTGCGCGGCCTCGACGGCGGCCGCGAAGACCGGCTGCATCACCGTGCCGGAGGTGTAGACCACCCGCTCCAGGGAGCGGCGATAGGCGTCGAGGTCGGCGAGCGGCCGCGTGGCGACGCCGCTCTCCATCGCGGCCAGCGCCACGGCGGGGGCGATCTTGGTGATCAGCCGCGGGTCGAACGGCCGCGGGATCAGGTAGTCGGGGCCGAAGCTGACCTCCTGCGTGCCGTAGGCGGCCGTGACCACGTCCGACTGCTCGGCCTGGGCGAGGTCGGCGATGGCGTGGACGGCGGCGAGCTTCATCGCCTCGTTGATCGTCGTGGCGCCGACGTCGAGGGCGCCGCGGAAGATGAACGGGAAGCACAGGACGTTGTTGACCTGGTTCGGGTAGTCCGAACGGCCGGTGGCGATGATCGCGTCGGGGCGCACGGCGCGGGCGGCGTCCGGGCTGATCTCCGGATCGGGGTTGGCGAGCGCCAGGATCAGCGGCCGCTCGGCCATGCCGCGCACCATGTCCTGGGTTACGACGTTGGCGGCCGAGACGCCGAGGAAGATGTCGGCGCCGGGCATGACCTCGCCGAGCTTGCGCGCCGCTGTGTCGCGGGCATAGGCCGCCTTCTGCGGGTCCATCAGGCTGGTGCGGCCCTGGTAGACCACGCCCTCGATGTCGCTGACCGTGATGTGCTCCCGCGGCAGGCCGAGGAAGACCAGGAGGTTCAGGCAGGCGATGGCCGCCGAGCCCGCCCCCGAGCAGACGAGGGTGACGTCCTCGATGCGCTTGCCCGCGACCTTGAGCCCGTTGAGGATCGCCGCCGCGACGATGATCGCGGTGCCGTGCTGGTCGTCGTGGAAGACCGGGATCTTCATCCGCTCGCGCAGGCGCGCCTCGATCTCGAAGCATTCCGGCGCCTTGATGTCCTCCAGGTTGATCCCGCCGAAGGTCGGCTCCAGGCTGGCGATGATCTCGATCAGCTTGTCGGGATCGGTCTCGTCGATCTCGATGTCGAATACGTCGATGCCGGCGAACTTCTGGAACAGGCAGCCCTTGCCCTCCATAACCGGCTTGCCGGCGAGCGCGCCGATGTTGCCGAGCCCCAGCACCGCCGTGCCGTTGGTGATGACGCCCACGAGGTTCTGGCGCGAGGTCATCTCGGCCGCCTGGAGCGGATCGCGCTTGATCGCGAGGCAGGCGGCGGCGACGCCCGGTGAGTAGGCCAGGGCGAGGTCGCGCTGCGTGGCCATGGCCTTCGTCGGCAGCACCGCGATCTTTCCGGGCTTCGGAAGGCGGTGATAGTCGAGGGCAGCCTTCTCGAGCTGTTCGTCCACGGGCAACCTCCTGATTTTTTGTGCTTTTTTACGCGACGCATACGTCCCGCGGACGACCGGGGCGGTTCCCCGCTCCGGTCTCCTGCATCGCCGTGCCGCCCCGGTGTGGCGGCGGAGGCCGGCTCAGGCCGGCGGACGGTGCGGCTTCTTGGGCATGTACAGGTCGGTGATCGTGCCCTCGAACGCCTCGGCCGCCAGACCCACCGTCTCCGACAGGGTCGGGTGCGGGTGGATGGTCAGCCCGATGTCCTCGGCATCCGCGCCCATCTCGATGGCGAGTGCTGCCTCCGCGATCAGGTCGCCCGCCGAGGGGCCGACGATGCCGCAGCCGAGGATGCGGTCGGTGGCCTCGTCGAACAGCACCTTGGTCAGACCCTCGTCGCGCCCGAGCGCCAGGGAGCGCCCGGAGGCGGCCCAGGGGAACACGCCCTTGCCGACCTTGATGCCCTTAGCCTTGGCCTCGTTCTCGGTGAGCCCGACCCAGGCGACCTCCGGATCGGTATAGGCCACCGAGGGGATCACCTTGGCGTCGAAGAAGCTGTTCTTGCCGGACGCCGTCTCGGCCGCGACCTTGGCTTCGTGCGTCGCCTTGTGGGCCAGCATCGGCTGGCCGACCACGTCGCCGATGGCGAAGATGTGGGCGACGTTGGTGCGCATCTGCCGGTCGACCGGGATGAAGCCCCGCTCGTCCACGACCACGCCCGCCGCCTCCGCACCGACCAGCTTGCCGTTCGGGCGGCGCCCGACCGAGACCAGGATCTTATCGAAGGTGTCGGTGGCCGGCGCCGAGCCGCCCTCGAAGCTCACCTTCAGGCCCTCGGGCGTCGCCTCGACGTTGGTGACCTTGGCCTTGAGGTGGATCGCCTCGTACTGCTTGGAGATCCGCTTCATCAGCGGCGTGACCATGTCCTTGTCCGCGCCGGGGATGATCTGGTCCATCAGCTCGACGATCGTCACCTTGGCGCCGAGCGCGTGGTAGACGGTCGCCATCTCCAGTCCGATGATGCCGCCGCCGATCACCAGCATGCGGCCGGGGATGCCGTCGAGCTCGAGCGCGCCCGTGGAGTCGATGACCCGCGGGTCGTCGTGCGGGATGAACGGCATCTTGATCGGCTCGGAGCCGGCCGCGATGATCGCTTGGTCGAAGCCGATCACCGTCTTCTTGCCCTCGTGTTCGACCTCGACCTGGTTCGGGCCGCTTCGTCAGCCCGAACCAGGTCGAGGT
>NZ_BPRB01000173.1 GCF_022179685.1 Methylobacterium trifolii | reverse complement strand
TCGATCAGGGCCTCGAACTGGTCGAGTTCGGCCTCCGACAGGGTGCCGATCTCGGCGTCCGCGAAGCGGCCCATGATCAGGTCCATCTCGCGGATGCCCCGGTGCCAGGCCCGGAACAGGATGCGGCGGCGGCGGGGATCGAGGTCCGCGCTGGTACGGGTGGTGCCGGACATGGTTCAAGAAGACCTGGAACGGGAGCCTGTGATGCCGTGATCACGGCATGACAGGATCATGGGATCAATCCAACCCGGCAACGGTGCCGCAACCGGTCACACCACGCTGCCGTAGAGATCGTAGGCATCCGCCCGCTCGACCTTCACGGTGACGATGTCGCCGACCCGGACCGGGCGGCGGAAGCTGACGTGGACGCTGCCGTCGATCTCCGGGGCGTCGGCCTTGGAGCGGCCCCTGGCGCCGGCCGGGCCGGCCTCGTCGATGATGACCGGGATGCGCCTGCCCACCTTGGCCCGCTGCAGCCGCAGGGAGACGGCGTTCTGCGTCGCCATGAAGCGGCGCTTGCGCTCGGCCTTGACCTCAGGCGGGATCAGGACGCCGAGGTCGTTGGCCGGCGCCCCGCGGACCGGCTCGTATTCGAAGCAGCCGACACGGTCGAGCCTGGCCTCGCCGATCCAGGCCAGCAGCTCCTCGAACTCGGCCTCCGTCTCGCCGGGAAACCCGACGATGAAAGTGGAGCGGATGGCGAGATCCGGGCAGGTCTCGCGCCAGCGCCGGATGCGCTCCAGCTGCCGCTCCTGGTTGCCGGGGCGGCGCATCCGCTTGAGCACGGAGGGGCTGGCGTGCTGGAGCGGCATGTCGAGGTAGGGCAGTACCAATCCGTCCGCCATCAACGGGATCACCTCGTCGACATGGGGGTAGGGGTAGACGTAGTGCAGCCTCACCCAGGCCCCGAGGCCGCCCAGTTCCTTGGTCAGGTCGTAGAAGCGCGCCCGCACCGAGCGGTCCCGCCACGGGCTCTCGGCGTAGCGGGTGTCGATTCCGTAGGCGCTGGTGTCCTGCGAGACGACGAGCAGTTCCTTCACGCCCGCCTTCACGAGTTTCTCGGCCTCCCGCAGCACGTCGCCGGCCGGCCGGCTGACGAGGTCGCCCCGCAGGGAGGGGATGATGCAGAAGGTGCAGCGGTTGTTGCAGCCCTCGGAGATCTTCAGGTAGGCGTAGTGCCGCGGCGTCAGCTTCACGCCCTGGGGAGGCACGAGGTCGAGGAACGGGTCGTGGGCCGGGGGCACCGCCTCGTGCACGGCGGCCACCACCGACTCGTAGGCCTGCGGACCCGTCACCGCCAGAAGGTTGGGATACTTCTCGCGGACCTCCTCGGGCTGGGCGCCCATGCAGCCGGTGACGATGACCCGGCCGTTCTCGGCCATCGCCTCCCCGATCGCCTGGAGCGATTCCGCCTTGGCGGAATCCAGGAAGCCGCAGGTGTTGACGATGACCACGTCCGCCCCGTCGTGGCGGCGGGACAGTTCGTAGCCCTCGGCGCGCAGGTGCGTGAGGATGCGCTCGGAATCGACCAGCGCCTTGGGACAACCGAGGGAGACGAAGGAGATCCGCGGTGCGGCCCCCTTCGATGCGTCTCTGAGCGAAGCGGATGCGGTCATGATGGCCCGTGCGGCGCGCGCCCTGCGGGCCGATGCGTGAGCGGTCCGCGGGAATCGAGCGACGTGTTCTGGAATCGGAACCGGTATAGACGCATCGCTCTGCGCTTGCGAGGCCGGGCGGCGCATGGCGCCCCATCGCATCCCGGCGGTGCCGGCCTCCCGTCCAGGACGCGGAAATCTTGGACTGCGGTGAGGTGTTTCGTCGTCTCGAACAGTGCTTTGCACCGATCCGCGCATGCATCGCATCAAGCCTGCCAGGGAAGGGATGCGTTGCCGGCGGGTCTTGTCCGCGCCACGCGACTCCGGTGCCGCTTCCACCACGACGGCGTCTGTGCGACGGCTGCAGCGACCCAAAAACCCGGTTTGCTGATTGGTCATGTGGACCCGAGAGATCCCGTTCATCGATCCCGTCGTGGCGGCGGGGCGACTCCGGCACCGGCCGGGTCTCGCCTTTCTCGACAGCGCGATGCAGCACGAGACGCTGGGCCGGACCTCGATCCTGGCCGCGGAGCCCTTCGCCCGCTTCCGGTTCCGTGACGGAAGCGCCACCCTCGACGGCCACGCGGTCGAAGGCGGGCCGATGGAAGCCCTGCGCGCCTGCCTCGCACCCTACCGCCTGCCGGCAGGCGCCCAGCCCTTCCCCGGCGGGGCCATCGGCTACTTCGCCTACGACCTCGGGCAGTGCCTGGAGACCGTCGCGGCACCCGCCCGCCGGGCCGGGCTCACGGACGACGTCGCCGTTAACCTCTACGACACGGTGCTCGCGGTCGACCACGCGGCTGGCACCTGCACCCTGGTCGCCACCGGATTCCCGGAGCTCGACCCATCGGCCCGTGAGGCCCGCGCGGCCGAGCGGCTCGCCCGCTTCGCCGACCTCCTGGGCGCGGACCGGGAGCCGGCGCCAAACCGTCACCAGCCGGACACCCGGCTCGCGTGGCGCTCCAACTTTTCCCGGCAAGCCTATGAGAAGGCCGTCGAAACCGTCCGGGACTACATCCGGGCTGGCGACATCTACCAGGCCAACATCGCCCAGCGCTTCAGCGCGGACCTCCCCGAGGGCTTCGACGGCTTCGCCTTCTACCGCGCCCTGCGCGAGACCAACCCGGCGACGTTCTGCGCCTATCTCGCCTTCGAGGGCCTGACCGTCGCGTCGAGTTCGCCCGAGCGCTTCCTCAAGCTCGACGGGCGCAGCGTCGAGACCCGGCCGATCAAGGGGACGGCCCGCCGCGTCGCCGACCCGCAGGCCGACCGCGCCGTGGCCGAGGCCCTCCAGGCCTCGCCCAAGGAGCGGGCCGAGAACATCATGATCGTCGACCTGCTGCGCAACGACCTCTCGCGCATCTGCGAGCCGCACAGCGTGACGGTCCCGGTCCTGTGCGGGCTGGAATCCTACGCCGGCATCCACCACCTCGTCTCGGTGGTCACGGGCACCCTGCGCGCCGGCTACGACGCCCTCGACCTGATCGCCAAGACCTTCCCCGGCGGTTCGATCACCGGCGCCCCGAAGATCCGGGCCATGGACATCATCACCGAGATCGAGGGCGACGCGCGCGAGCTCTATTGCGGGGCCATCGGCCGGATCGGCTTCGACGGCTCCCTGGACACCTCGATCGCGATCCGCACCGTGTTCATGGACGGCAGGACCGCCGTGCTCCAGGCGGGCGGGGGCGTCACGCTGCTGTCCGAGCCCGGCCCCGAATACGAGGAGACCCTGACCAAGGCCGCCCGCGTGTTCGAGGCCTTCGCACCATGATACCGCGCGCCGTGATACCGACAGCGGCCAACAGCGGCACCTGCGCCACCGGCCGGCTGCGGAGCCGGGCCGCCGACCTGACCCCATGATCCTCGTCATCGACAATTACGACTCGTTCGTCTTCAACGTGGTCCGCTACCTGGAGGAGCTGGGCGCGGACGTGCGCGTGGCGCGCAACGACGCCCTCGACGTGGCGGGCATCCGGGCGCTCGCCCCCGAAGCCCTGGTGGTCTCGCCGGGGCCCCGCACGCCGGCCGAGGCGGGGGTGTCGCTGCCCGCGATCCGCGCCCTGTCGGGCCATGTGCCGATCCTGGGGGTCTGCCTCGGCCACCAGGCGATCGGTGCGGCCTTCGGCGGCCGGGTCGAGCGGGCGGGCCGCCCGCTGCACGGGCAGGCGACCCCCGTCGACCATGCCGGCACGCGGCTGTTCGCGGGGCTGCCCAGCCCGATGCAGGTCGGGCGCTACCATTCCCTCGTGGTCGCCCCGCAACCCGGCATGGCGGAGCAGTTGTCCATCGATGCCGTCTCGGCGGAGGGCGAGGTGATGGCCCTGTCCCACCGGACGGACCCGACCTACGGCATCCAGTTCCACCCGGAATCGGTCCTGACCGAGAACGGCCACGCCCTGTTTTCGAATTTCCTCGGCCTCGCCCGCGACTGGCGCGCGGCCCACGCGAAGGCCCCCGATGCTGTGGGCTGACGGCCGCCTGATCGCGGGCAGCACCGCCCCTTTCGACCTGACCGACCGCGGCCTGACGCTGGGCGACGGCGTCTTCGACACGGCCCTGGCGCTGGACGGGCGGATCGCCTTCGGGGAGGCGCACGTCGCACGGCTCTCCACGGCCACCGAGGCGCTGGGCTTCCGCGTGGCGCCCGAACGGATCGCGGAGGCCATGCAGGCCCTGGCCGGCCAGGGCCCGCGGCTCGCGATCCGCACCACGGTGACGCGCGGGCGCGGCCCCCGCGGCCTCAGGCCCCCGGACGACCCGACTCCCACGGTCTTCGCGAGCGCGGCCGTGGCCTCGCCGCAGGCCGCCTTCCAGCCCCTGCGCCTCCACCCGACGGGGATCGCCCGCAACGAGACATCGCCCGCCTCCCGGCTGAAGACGCTGGGCTATCTCGACGCCGTGCTCGGCGCCCGCGAGGCCGCCGCGGCGGGCTTCGACGAGGCCCTGTTCCGCAACACACGCGGGGCGCTCGCCTGCGCCGGAACCGGCAACGTGTTCTGCCTCTTCGGCGACCGGCTGGCGACGCCGCCCCTCCGGGACGGTGTGCTGCCCGGCATCGTCCGGGCCGAAATCCTGCGCCTCGCTCCCGCCTGCGGCCTGCGGGCCGAGGAGGTCTCTCTGACGTCAGCCGCCGTGTCGGACGCCGACGCCGTCTTCCTGACCAACTCCCTGCGCCTGCTCGCCCCCGTCCAGGCGGTGGGCAAGACCGACTTCGCCAGCGCCACCCACCCAGCCGTGATCCGCCTCACGGCCGCCCTGCGGGCCGAGGTCGCCCGATCCTGCGGCGTGAGCGAGGATCGCGTGGCGTGACGGGGCAGGGTGCCGAGGGGAATGCCGGGACCATCGACGGCCGCCTGTGGCTGCGCCGGGCGCTGGGCCTCCTCTACGGCTTCATCGGCGCGGTCCACCTGGCAGCCCCCCAGAAGCTGATGCCGCTGATGCCCGACTGGGTGCCAGAGCCCCACCTCGTCATCCTGACCACCGGCCTTTGCGAGATCGCGGGCGCCGTCGCCCTGGCGATCCCGCGCCTGCGCCGTCCGGCCGCCATCGGGCTGGCCCTCTACGCGGTCTGCGTCTACCCGGCCAACCTCAAGCATGCCCTCAATGGCATCCACGTCGAGGGGTTGCCGGATTCCTGGTGGTATCACGGGCCGCGGCTGGCCTTTCAGCCGGTCCTGGTCTGGGCCGCCCTGTTCGGGGGAGGGCTCCTCGACTGGCCTTTCGCCAGGCACCGATCGCGCCGGCAGTGAGACGGCTTTCGCCGGGGCGGCGCTGATGGGACGGAGGCCAAGCGGCTTCCCGGCCCCGATCCGCCTTCGGCCACGGTATCCAAGGAAGCGTGGATCACAGGATGCGGTGATCGGAGGATCGTGAGATTCTGTCTCGGCAGGGAATCTCCGGTCTACGAGTTCTCGACCCTGCCGCTGCGAGGAGACCCAAGCCGTTTCCTGAAGCCGCTCCTATCCGCCGCGCTCGTTCCGCTTCACCACGTTCCAGGCAGCCTCCATCGCCGGAAGGTCGCAGTCCGGGAGCGGCCGGCCGGCCTCCTCCAGCCGGGCCGCCATCGCCCGGAAGCGGCGCTCGAACTTGGCGGTGCCGGCCCTGAGGGCCGCCTCCGGATCGACGCCCGCGTGCCGGGCGAGGTTGGCCACCGAGAACAGCAGATCCCCGATCTCCTCGGCGACGGCTCCCGGATCGCCCTGCCCCAGCGCCTGCGCGACTTCGTCGGTCTCCTCCCGCACCTTGCCGATCACCTCGGCGGCATCCGGCCAATCGAAGCCGTAGGAGGCCGCCCGCTGCGAAATCTTCTCCGCCCGCGTCAGCGCCGGCAGGGCCAGAGCCACGCCCCCGAGGGGATCGATGCCGGCTCCCTCCGGCGCGCCCTTGGCGCGGCGCTCGGCCGCCTTGATCGCCGCCCACTGCGCCTCGACGGCGATGGAACTGGGGCCCGCGCCACCCTCCGGCAGGAGGGCGCCCGAGGCGTCGAACACGTGCGGATGGCGCCGGATCAGCTTGTCCGCGATCGTGCGTGCGACGTCGTCGAAGCCGAAGGCGCCGGCCTCCTCGGCCATGCGGGCGTGGAAGACGACCTGGAGCAGCAGGTCGCCGAGCTCCTCCCGCATGTCCGCCATGTCGCCCCGCGCAACGGCGTCGACCACCTCGTAGGCCTCTTCCAGGGTGTAGGGGGCGACGCTGGAGAACGTCTGCGCCACGTCCCAGGCGCAGCCGCGCATCGGGTCGCGCAACGCCGCCATCAGGCGGAGCAGGGTGGGTAGCGGGGCTACCTCCGGTCTCTCCGGCATGGTCGCAAATCCTCTTTCGCTCGGGTGCGGGTAGCTCGGCGCTTAGAGCGATTGCACCAGCCATGCACGCGGCAATTCCGTGCCCTGCCTGGGGATAAAGACCCCTTATTCTTTTAATTCCATGTGATAATTCCCTTCCTCGCGAGCGTCCTTCACAGCGGACGGTTCGCGTGGGACTTAGGAAATCTATCAGAGAGGATTCTCAGAGAGTCAGTTCAGCAGGTTATAGGGGAGCGGGAAATCACCTGCTCCTGCAACGGCATAGGACCCAATCGCGCATCCGACTCTGCGCGGGTCCGCATGCGACTCTGCGCGAGCGCGCATCGGAGTCTGCGGGCCGGTCCGGCCGTGGCGTATGGGATTCGGCGTGGCCGCGTATGCGATTCGGCGCGATTCCCGGCCCGTCCCGCTGAACAACGGGGACAAGCGGGCAGCGACCGCGCGTATCGAACTCTGCGTGGCCGCGCGGGGGCCGCCCGTACCGTATCCGACTCTGCGTGCAAGCCCGACCAGGGACCTCCACCGGGCGGCATCCGCCGGGGAGGGGAACCGTGGATATCCGGGACAACCCCAACCCCGGCCGGGACTCCCGGCAGCCGAATCGTGCCAAGAGGATTTCGGATGGAGTACCGGCGCCCGCAGGGCCCGGCCCTGGAACGCGGACGACGCCGAGGACATGGGGATCGCGCAGACACTGGCCGGCATCCGCGATCCCGACCTCCTGGCCGAGGTCGAGGCGGCGCGCGGCGGGTTCCTGTTCGCCCAGATCGCCGAGCACATCCTGCACCGCCAGCGCGAGCGGGACGCCGCCCAGGCCGCCGAGGGGGCGGTCAGCCGACGCCGGGCCGGCATGGGCCGCGACCAGCGCCGGCGGGACGCCGTGCGCGAGGTGATCGAGAACGAGCCGACCGCGCCCGAAAACCTCCAGCACCTCCACTCGGTCCTGGCGCTGTGCGGCCTGCCCTATCGCGATCCGGGCGAGGCCCGCGAGTTCACCCGGCACTACGGCCGCAACTCCCTGAGCCTGCTCGCCGGGCGCCTGAAGAGCCCCGTGAGCGGCGAGATGGAGCCGCAGGGCCTGCCCTACGGCCCCAAGGCGCGGCTGGTGCTGCTGCATCTCTGCACCGAGGCCGTGCGCCAGCGCAGCCCCACCATCGCGGTGGCGGATTCGCTCTCCGGCTTCATGCGGGAGATGGGATTCGCCGTCACCGGGGGCGAGCGCGGCACCATCCGCCAGTTCAAGGAGCAGCTGAACCGGCTCGCCGCCTGCACCATGCAGATCGGCCTCTGGGACGGGCGCGACCAGGCCACCACCCTCAACGTGCCCCCCTTCCGCAGCCTGGAGTTGTGGCGCCCGAGGGAGGGCCAGGGGGGCGACAAGGGAGGCGACAAGGGGGTCGCCTGGTCCCGGACCGTGCAGTTCCACCAGGATTTCTACGAGACCCTGATCCGGCACGCCCTGCCCGTGGACATACGGGCCGCCCGCGCCTTCTCCGGCTCGGCGCGCAAGCTCGACCTGCTGTTCTGGGTCGGCTACCGCCTGCGCGCCCTGCAGCGCCCCTTGCGCCTCACCTGGGACAACCTGCACGGGCAGTTCGGGGCCGAGAACGCCTGCATCCGCAGCTTCCGGCAGGCCTTCAAGGCGGATGTCGCCCACCTGCGCGAGGTGTTCCCGAAGCTCCCCGTGGCGCTGGACGACAACGGCATGACCCTCCAGCCCGCCGACGCGGGCGCGCTGCTGGTGCCGCCACGCCAGGGAACGAAGCAGGGAACGAAGGCTCGCGCATAGGGAATTTACCCCGGAATTTCCCTATTCCAGGCCGATGCCGAGCCGGGCGGGGTTTCGCGGACCGCCGGGCGGATGTTCCGGCCGACCACGGCCGTTATTCCGTCGATAGAATATGACGATGTCAGGTCTTCCCTTCGAAAACCCGGTCTGCTAGCCTTCGTTCTCTGGAAGGAATTTTTGGGAAGAAAGGAACCCGGCATGGTCCCCTCGGAGGCCGAGATCGAGGCGCGGCTGGCCGAGCTGCGCCGCCGCCGCGACGCCCTCGACCGAGAGATCGCCGACCACCTGCTCTATCTCGAACTCGGCCGCCGCCTGCGCGGCGCCGGGCCGGCCGACCCCTTCGCCAGCCCCTTC
>NZ_BPRB01000172.1 GCF_022179685.1 Methylobacterium trifolii | reverse complement strand
GCTCGCGTCGGGTCATCGCAAGACCCTCATCGGGACGCCGATGAATTCCTGCCTCGTCGTACCCAAGCTTGGCTCGTCCGCGTTGTGAGAGGCGACGAGCGCTGCAGCCGTCGCGACCGGGCTTCGGGCCCGAGGCGAGGTTTCGATGCCGCACACGTTGGACACGACGGGCCTGCCGCCTCTGCTCGAAACGATCATGCGCCAGTGGGCGACCCGGGTGGGCTCGGCCGGACTCGGGATGGGCGAGATGATCACGGCCGAGGCTGCGGCCTCGACGGGCAGCCTGAAGCGCCGCGTGACGATGACGCCGGCCCTGGAGATCGCACTTGCCAGAACGGTCGCCGCGTCCGTCAACCTGGCCCAGGCGCTCGACAGGAAGGGATCGAATGCGACCGGACCCCGTGTCGATGCCTTCGCGGCTCTGGCCGACCTGGTTGAGCAGCTGCGTGTGGCACGGCCGAGCGACAACACCCGTTCGTTGGGCTTGGGCTGGTGAACGGCACGGGAAATGATCGCTCGATATAATTTGATGCAATTCCGAAATCCAAGTTCGATCGACCTCGTGCATGGTGCTGTGGTACGTAAATCAGACGGCCACACCAAATGTTCGAGCGACGCACTTCCGAACGGGTTGTTATCAAACAGATCGGCAGCATCGCTCTGGATGAGCACCGATCTGCATCCTGCTTGATCTACGATCATTCGGAGGGCGGTGTGCGATTGACGCTTCCGAATGCTGTGGATGTTCCCGAGGTGTTTGTCCTCTCCATGGAGCAGTCTGCTGCACCGCGGGTCTGCAAGGTCATATGGCGCAAGGACGAAGAAGTCGGTGCGAAATTCCATGTCCCGTCGAGCCGTCCAAGCATCCGCAAAGCCTGACTCAACCTGAGGGCGTGTAACGACCGCGCCGGCCTCATGGATGCGGCGGGGCCCCTTGCCCTGCTGATGGAACTGCGCGATGTCCATCACGCCACTCGCGAACGTCAGGCGTGGTTGAGTGGCTGATGCGCGGTAGCGGGCTCCGGTTACCGAAGATTTCGCCTGCTAGCCCAAGGACTTGGCAGGCTTTTTCGTCCCTGCGACCTGCCTCTGGATCGCTTGCCACACACCGCAACGCAAGGCGAAAGGCTATCTGAGATGAAGCACGGCGCGCGCAACGACATCCCCGCGAGGATCGTGGCGATCAAGCGTGGGGATGTGATGGCTCAGGTCGACGTCGAACTGGTCGGCACCGCCTATCACATGTCGTCGGTGATGACGGTCGATTCGCTCGATGAGATGGGCCTTCAGGAGGGCGATACCATCCGCGTCCTGGCGAAGGCCGTGAACGTGCTGCTTGTGAAGCCGTAGGGCGGATCGATCGTGCGGGCCTCGTCCCCCTCGACGCCTGGATCGCAGACCCGCCCGCGTTGAAGCCCTCGCGCCCGCAGGCGCTCCGCCACGCAGGGGAGCAAGAGGCCAGGTTGATTTAGCGAGCGCTTCGAAGACTGGATTCGCATAGGGACTTGCGGCGGCCGCAAGCATCGGTATCCGTGGCTTGTCTTGCCCGACCGAACCGACGCGCAACGACAGGACGCCTCGGCCGATCCGCCATCCGACGCCTATGGCTCCGGACGTCCTCAGGGCCAAGCCTTTTGCAGGTTGGCGACGGTTTTCGCATTGATCGTGTACGGGGGCATCGGCTTGCCGAGGCCGCCCCAGGGTTGCAGCCGATCCGCGCCCGCACTTCTGCCCTCGACGAACTCGCCCGGATAGCAGAACACGTCTTCGAGGGTATGCTCGTCGTTGCTCAACCCGGCCGCATGGATGAATTCGTGCACCAGGATGAAGCGGCGCACTTCAGGCCCGACCTGGCGCGACTTCTGGTTCGATGCGTCGGCTCGTGGGGTCGCGGGCACGAAAACGAACTGGCGGTCGATCAGCCCCGTGCCTTGATCGGACACGGCGACCGTAAGCCCGTGCATGCCATCACCCGAGAATGCCTTGGAGTACGTGGCGCCGCGGTAACTGAAAGACGCCTGCTTTGCGACGGCATCGACGACGATTTGCGCGCTCGCTTCGTCCTTCGCATCGCTCAACGACACGTTGACGCCGTTGGTCGCCATCAAGGTATTGAAGATCTTCATCGCGTCGCCCATCACGGTGGCCCAGGAGCCGCCGGAAAATCCACCCTTCGCGAACACGGCAAGGGGACTTGGATGGCTCCAAGATTTGACCGTCATCAGGTCCTCCCTCTCAGGCCATGAGATTGTCCCTGAAAGGTGCGCGGAATGCCGACGCGAGACAAGCAGAGTTTCCGGCGGGCCGCATCGTGCGCAGCCCGCGGACTGATCGGCCCCGTTGCGCGGTGTCGGCCCTCGGGTATGGCCTTTTGATCGAGAGGGGACAATTTGCAAACCGGCCGGAGCCGGCAACCTTCGGGTCCAAGCGGCCCGTCGATGACGGCTCCCGAAAGAGGACGATGCGAAAATGCCAGATTCCGTCAAGCAGGGCTTCCGCGCCGGCCTGGTCGCGCTCGCGTTCCTCACGGCGGGCGTCGCGCCGGCGGTGGCGTTCGACCCGACGCCCACCGTTGGCGCGGCCGGGCAAGCGGGCTTCGATGCCACGCGGCTCACGGCCATCGGCGACTTCGTCCAACGCGACATCGCGGCCGGCAAGATCCCCGGCCTGGTCCTGCTGGTCCTGCGCGACGGCAAGCCGGCGATGTTCGAGGCGTTCGGCGAGCGTGCGCCCGGGTCGGCGATGCGCACGGACAGCCTGCACCGCATCGCCTCGACGACGAAGATCTTCGTCACCACGGCGGCCATGCGCCTGTACGAGCAGGGCCGCTTCAAGCTTTCGGACCCGGTGGCGACCTACCTGCCGGAGTTGAAGGACCTCAAGGTGTTCGCCGGCACCGAGAGTTCGACGAGCGCCGACGTGCCGGCGCCCGAGGCGCCGCGCCGCGGGCCGACGGTCGAGGACCTGATGCGGCACACGGCCGGGTTCACCTACTGGTGGATCGGGCCTCCGAATCCCGTTCGGCGGAGCCAGCGTGAGCAGGATCTCGAAGGACTCTACGGCGCGACCGGTGAGGAGATGCTGGCCAAGCTCGGCCGGCAGCCTCTCCTCTACCAGCCGGGCTCGACCTTCGAGTACTCCATCGCCACCGACGTCCTCGGCCATCTCCTCGAACGGATCGAGCAGAAGCCCCTCGACCGCATCCTGTCGGAGCAGGTGCTGCAGCCGCTCGGGCTCTCCGACACGGTCTGGCAGGTCGACGAGGCGCAGGCCGGCCGCCTCGCCGAGCCCTCGCAGGCGACGATGGCGAAGGACCCGCTGGCCTGGGTCTACGGCTGGCTCGACCTCCGGAAGGCGCCCAAGCGCTTCTCCGGCGGCGCGGGCCTCGCCTCGACGGCCGGCGACGTCGGCCGCCTGCTGCAGATGCTCGCCAATGGCGGTGAGATCGACGGCGTGCGGCTGCTCTCGCCGAAGACCGTTCGCTTCATGCTGCACACGGATCACCTCGCCGGCGTGCGCGGGCCGCGCAACAACGTCGACGAGGGCTACGGCTGGAGCCTCGTGAACCCGGTCCGCTTGGCAACCGGCGCGCACACGACGCCGGGCGCACCGGGCGACACCTACTGGGGCGGCATCACGGGCCCGCGCTACATGATCGATCCGGGCGAGCGCCTCGTGGTGGTGGCGATGTTCCAGGCGCCGAGCCTGCGCGGACACTACTATGCGGTGCTTCGACAGATGATCTACGGCGCCATGGTCAAATGAGACGGCGTGGCCCCCTCGGTCCTGGCCGAATCCGCCGCCGTCGAGCCGCGGCGAAAGGCGGCGGTCACGGCCTCACAGACGACATCCCTTCGCTCGCGTCGCGAGGCGGATTTCGGCGTCGCTCGGGCGCCGCGCGGGCTTGATGAGACCCGTGTCCGCTTCGATCGGGCGGACAGGGTCTCAGACGAAATGTGCCGGCAGCGCTGCGGCCTGGCCGAGCTGCACCAGAGCCACCGCCATCCCGGCCGTCATCGCCCAGGCCACGAAGCGGTCGCTCACGCTCATGCCCTTGATCATCATCCGCGTGGCCATTGTCGATCCCCTCGTCTCGGCAGCCGTCGATCGGCTGGCTGGGGTAAGCTTATGGTTAAGATGAATGTCGCGATGATTGCGTCGCGTGTTGCGTGACCGCGAACCGGACCGGAGGCACGTCATGTCTGATCCGAGGGCTCCGGACAGCGGGGTCGGAACGCGTGGACGCACGCCGGACGGCACCGGGCTTTCTGCCGAGGCGCCGCCCTGTGGTTGTGGCAGTGCGCCAAGCCATCGCGCGCATGGGCGCCCGACCGAACCGTGCGACCTCCAGGACCCACAGGCCTGGATCAGGTTCGCCTACCCGGAGGCCGACGACCCATCGCTGATCGATGCGCCGCGGTTCACGCGCTGGGACATGGAAGTGGCCTTCATGGCCGGGCGCCTCGCTGCGCTCCTCCCGGCCACGCCCGCCGCGAACACCCGAGATCAACCGCAAGCGCCCGAGCCTGCCCCGCCCGAGGCCGAGGTCGCGCCGTGCGCGATGGGATCGTTCGACGGGTGACGACCCAGGTGGAGGCCTGCGTCGGGCGAGGCCCTAGCTGTCCCCTTCGCTCGAATCAGCCGCCGTCATCGTCGCGCTCATTTCAGCGAAGGCGCTCCGCAGCCGTTCCAGTCCCGCCACGAGTTCGGCCAACGTCAACGGGATTTCCTCGTTGCGCGTCAGGTTCGCGGCGATCCTGAACGTAGCCCCATCGGGCAGTACGGTCAGGTGCGTGTTGTCGTAACGACAGGTGTATCGTTCACGCTGGCCCTGCCCCACCTCTGAGACGGCCCGCAGCACCCGCTGGCACTCCTCCTGATCGATATCCTCGAGAAACAACGCGAGCAGCGATGGCGCAGTGCCATGCACATGCGTCAGGCCGTCGTCATCGATGCGGATGCCGTAGGCGGACATCGACAGTCTTTCACGTCCCGGCGCAAAGTTCTGTAAAATAGACAAATGCCACCGATTATTTACCTATGCGTAATTATCGAGTATTCATCGGCTGCAATTTTATAAAAAATTACTACCGAGGAGAAATAAAAAAATCACATCAGAAGAATGATCTTGCCCATGTGCTGGTTCTTCCGCATGTGCGCGAGCGCATCGATGACCGCGTCGAGCTTGAACCGGCTGTCGATCGGCAGTGAGAAGGTGTTTGCCTCGACGCCGGCCCACAGGTCGGCCCGCACCTTGGCGGTGATGGCGCGGAGTTCCGCGATCGAGCGCGTCCGGTTGGTCACGCCGATGTAGCGGATGCGCTTCGAGGCGTGCAGGTCGAAGTCGATCTCCCCGCGGTTGCCGCCGAGCCGGCCGACGTTGACGATGCGGCCGAGCACCGCCGCGGCCTGGAGATTGCCGTTCATCAGCGCACCGGACACCTGATCGATGACGACGTCGACGCCCTTGCCGCCGGTCGCCTCCCGGACTTGCTCGGGCCAGGCCGCCTCTCTGCTGTCGAGCGCGACGGTCGCCCCGAACGCCTTGAGCTTTTCGCGCCGTTCCGGATTCGTCGATGTGCCGATCACCACCTGCGCACCGCGCCAGCGGGCGATCTGCAAGGCCATGATCCCGACACCGGAGCTCGCCCCCTGGACCAGTACGCTCTCGCCCGGCTCGAGGCGGGCGTTGGTGATGAGCGCGTCGTGCATCGTCTGCAAGGCGATCGGCAGGGTCGTCGCCGTCTCGAACGACATGCCTGAGGGGATCACGCAGGCGCGTCCGGCATCGCAGACCGCATAGTCCGCGTAGCCGCCCGCGCCCGTGCACATCACTCGATCGCCGACACGGAACCCTCTGGCCTCCGCGCCGACCTCCGCGACCTCGCCGGCCCATTCGAGGCCGGGAATGGTGCCGGCGCCCCCGATCGTGCCGTGCTGCTGCCCGGCGGCGACGCCGAGGTCGGCCCTGTTCAGCGAGGCTGCCCGGACTCTGACCAGGATCTCCTCGGGCGCCGGACGCGGGGTCTCGACCTCGGAAACCCGCAAGCCCTCCGGGCCCACCACTGCCGCCTTCATGCGCGTCCCTCCCGTGTCCGTCCTGGCCCCATCGGCAGCGAGAGCCCTCCCGGCCGAGGCCCAGGCGGCGGTCAGAGCCAGGACCGATCGACGATGCACGAACATGGTTGGCTCCCGGCGCTGCCCAGGCGATCGTTTTGCGAGCCGACAAGGTAGCACGTCGTCGCCGCAGTCACCGAAGGGAGCGTCGACGCCCTGTGCGCCGTATGGGGTGGTGGCGCCCCGGCAGTCACCCGGCGCCGGCTCTGGACGCCGTCTCGCGCAAGGCGTCACGGACGCTGCGTGCCGATGCCGGGGAACCTCGGCCGCGTCTCGATGGTCTTCAGGTGGAGGCGGCGGGCGCGCGGTCGCACGGCGCCGGACACGGCTTGCGGGGCCGATACCGCAACGGACGTCGACCCTGAAGGCCCGGGGGACGATCCCAAGCGGTCAATGGCGCCAGACCACGACGCGGACACCATCATGAACGGAACCGCACTGATCGCCGGCGTCAGCGGCATCGTCGGCAACAACCTGGCCCGGCACCTCGTCGAATCCGGCTGGTCGGTGCAGGGCCTCGCGCGGCGTCCGCTCCGCGACATGGCAGGCGTCGATCCGATCGCTGCCGATCTGCTCGACCCCGCGAGCGTGACGGACGCCCTGGCCGGACTGCAGCCCAGCCACGTCTTCATCACCACCTGGATGCGCCAGGAGACCGAGGCCGAGAACATCCGGGTCAACGCCGCGATGGTGCGCAACCTGCTCGACGCGCTCCGTCCGGCGGGCAGCGTCCGCCACGTCGCGCTGGTCACCGGCCTCAAGCACTACCTCGGGCCCTTCGAGGCGTATGGGAAGGGGACGCTCCCGGCGACGCCCTTCCGCGAGGACCAGCCGCGCCTCGACGTCGAGAACTTCTACTACGCCCAGGAGGACGCGGTCTTCGCGGCCGCCGAACGCGATGGCTTCGGCTGGAGCGTGCACCGGCCCCACACCATCATCGGCTACGCGCTGGGCAACGCCATGAACATGGGCGTGACGCTGGCCGCCTATGCCACCCTCTGCCGGGAAACCGGCCGTCCCTTCCGCTTCCCCGGCTCGGCCGCGCAGTGGAACGGCCTGACCGACATGACCGACGCCCGGCTGCTCGCGCGGCATCTCGCCTGGGCCGCCAGCACGCCGGCGGCGCGCAACGAAGCGTTCAACGTCGTCAACGGCGACGTCTTCCGCTGGAGCTGGATGTGGGGTCGGATCGCCGACTGGTTCGGCCTGGAGCCCGCCCCCTTCGACGGTGCGATCGATCCTCTGGAGGCGCAGATGGCCGGCGCGGCGCCGCTCTGGGCGGAGATCGCGGCCCGGCACGGGCTGGTCGAGCCCGACCTCGGGCGCCTCGCCTCGGCCTGGCACACGGATGCGGATCTCGGGCGTCCCATCGAGGTGGTGACCGACATGGGCAAGAGCCGCCGCCTCGGCTTCCTGGACTATCAGGCGACGGACGATGCCTTCCTCGACCTGTTCGAGCGCCTTCGGTCGTCTCGGATCATCCGGTGAGACCGTGTCCGCTCGATCGACGCGAAGCTCAGACGACGGCCCACGCCACGGCCAGCACGCTGGTCAGAAAGGCCAGCGAGGTCACGAGCACGGCGCCGACCTCACGATGATCGCGGACGAGGGTGCGGGAGGTCGCGAGCATGGCAAGTCCGGGGCGAGGGTCGGCCCGGCCAACATGTCAGTGGAAGCTTGTCCAATCAGTGTCCCGCGTGCCGCCGGCAGGCGGAAAACCCGGCCTGTCGCCCGCCGGCAACATCAGGCCACCGCCCGGGGATGGGTTGAGGGCGTGGCGGTAGAGCGCGAGGGCAACGGTGGGCGGCCATCGTCTGACCGCCACCGGGCCGTGACGGGCCGGGCAGCGCTTCCCTCCGGTATCGTGCACCCCGCCGGCTTCCGCGCGGCCGATGCTCCTCCACGCCTTCGGTCTTCACCGCGTGAGACGGCGGGCCTCGTGCGTTTCAGTCAAGGTCGGACCGCGCGAGCGCACGGCCGAGGCTGAGCAGCAGCAGGTCGGCCACGGTGCGAACCTCGGATGGAGCGTCGGGGCCGAGGGTCTGTTTCACGGCGATGGCGAGGTCGGCTGCGCGCTCCAACGGATCGCCACGCGTGGCGGAGTCGCTGAGCACGTAGCGGTCCCCCCCTTCGCGCAGTTCGGTGATGTCGATGAGGATGCCGTTCGATCGCAACGGCTGGCCGGTCTCGTCCCGATAGGTCCGCCCACGGCTGAGGAGCCAGCGCGTACCGCCGTCCCGCGTCATGACGCGGTACTCGGCCAGCACCAGGCCGCCCCTCCGCACGGCTTGCCGCACGTGCTCGATCAGCCAGTCCTGGTCGGCCGGATGGACGGCGGCCATGGCGATGGGATTTTCGATCTCCTGCTCGCCCAGGTCCGGATCGCCGGTCAGGAGCTTGGCGGCCCCCTCGTCGTAGATCACGACAGCGCGCACGTGGTCCCATTCCCAGACGCCGACGACGCAGGACGCTTCGAGGGCGGCATGCAGCCGATCGGTGTTCTCACTGAAGCCATCGATGGCTTTGATGCGCATGGACGGGCACCCCACGGCCTCCCAGAACCCTGCGTAGAGAACTACACATTCATCCTGAGGTTGCAACAGCTCTTCAGGACTCGCGCCTGCATTGAAACAAGCGTACGTTATGGGACGTTGTAGACCGCTTAGCCTTCTATGCCCGTGTCTTCACCATGCGAGATTTCAGAGTGTGCGATCACCTGACCGGGACGGGCGCGGCCGTGAGGTCGGTCTACACCCTCGCCCGCATTGCAGAAATGCTGGAGGTGCCTGTCTCGACCTTCCATGGACCAGGTGTCGATCGCGGCTCGACGGAACGGCTTGCGCAAACGGTCGAGACGGTCCTGCTCGCTCTCGTGCAGGACCATCTGCGCAGGTCCGATCCTGAGGGACGGGCACGCTTCGTCGAGGCCGTGCAGGCGATGGTAGCCGCCGCGGCGGGCTAGGCGGATGCCTCCTGGCCCCAGCATGGAGCCCCGCCCTCGGATCGAAGGCGGGGCTCGCAGGCTCGAGGCGTCTCGTTCAGGCGAAGAAGCCGGC
>NZ_BPRB01000171.1 GCF_022179685.1 Methylobacterium trifolii | reverse complement strand
CCCTCTCCCGACTTAGCTCGCGGGCCACCCTCTCCCGCAGAGGGGAGAGGAAAGGCGCGCGTGCCAGCATTCCCTTCGGGTCACGATGTAGCGGCCGCCCTCATCACTCGGCCGCATCGATGGTGAGCAGTGCGGCCAGGATTGGGCCTCACCGCGCCCCGGGTCGGACCCGACCCCGCCTTCTGGTTGGCGCAGGACGACACGCCGGCCACGGGGCCGGTTTAAAGGTCGATTCACGCAGACCCGGTTAGCCTGCGGTCGTTCCAGTTCTGCGTAACCGATTGGCCATGACCTCATCCGTCGACGCTGCGCCGGACCTGTCCGGGCTCATCGAACTGTCGCGCGTCGAGCATCTCGACCTCAAGCCGGTGATCCTGCGCGTGCAGACCGACCTGTTCGTGCGGGCCGAGATCCGCGACCGGGCCGGACGCGAGTCCTTCGAGGCGCTCGCCTGCGGCCTGATCCCTACCGTCGACGACGAGACCGCCCTGATCGTGGCCGAGAAGCTCGGCGCGTTCCCCGGCACGCCGGACTCGGTGCTCGCGGCCCTGGCAGCCCGCGGCGGCGCGGTGCGCGACACGGTGGTGGCGGGCGCCGCGCACCTGAGCCCGCGCCTTGTCGCCTCCGCCCTCTCGGACGGGGCCGACATCGCCGCGGTGATCGCGGCCCGGCCCGGCCTCGACCGGACGGCCCTGGACGACCTGTCCCGGAGCGGCCGGCCGGAGATCGACCGCGCCCTGGCCGCCAACCTGCACATCGCCCTGCCGGGGGGCGTGCTCGCGCGCCTCGTCGGCCGGGCCCGCTCGTTGCCGGAGGTCGCCCGCCTCCTGCTCGCGCGCCCCGAAATCTCGGCCGCCGACCTCGCGCCGCTCTATCTCCACGCCGACCCGATCCGCCGGGAGGCGATCCGCGAGGCGGTGGAGGCCACGGCCGCCCTGCGCCCCTGTCCCCCGGGCCCCCGCGACATCGGCGCGGTGCTCACCGGGTTGTCGGCCGCCCGCGACGTGGGCGGCTTCATCGCCGCACTCGCCGACGCCCTCGGCCTGCCGCGCGGCTTCCTCGGAATCGCGCCGGATGCGGGCGCGCGCTACGACCTGCTGACGCTCGGCCTGCGCGCAGCCGACCTGCGCCACGAGGAGGCGGCCTACGTCTTCCTGACACTGGACGAGGGCGTGGCGCGCTCGGCCGAGCGGGTGTTCGCGCTGGTCCGCCTGTTCCGCACCGTGAGCCGTCCGGCCGCCCGCGACCTGGTCTCGGCCATCCTCGACAGGCCCGTTCTGGCGCGCACCGGAACCGCCGAGGCGCACCAGCCGCACCACGCCCCGGAGGCGGCCAAGCTCCGAAACGCGGGCGCGGAACGCGCCGGCGCCCGTCCGGCCCTGCCGGTCCGGCTGCGCAAGACCTCTTGAGCCGGCCCGGAGGCGGGACTCAGCCGCGCACGATCGCCCGCAGCAGGTAGACCAGGGCGGCGAAGGTCGTCAGGCTGAGGGCGTAGACGCCCACGAACCACAGCAGGCGATCCTTCGGCCGCGGCCCTTCCGCGCCGCGGCGGCTCAATGCCCGTACCCGCCAGCGCCGTCCTCGGCCACCTTGCCCCGGAAGACCCAGTAGGCATAGGCCGTGTAGGCGAGCGTCAGGGGCATCACCACCGCGTATCCCACCAGGGCGAATTGCAGGGCGCTGACGGCGTTGGCCGCCTGCCAGATCGTCATGGCGGGCGGCACGATGTAGGGGAACAGGCTGATCGCCAGCCCGAGGAAGCCCAGCAGGAACAGGGCGATGGAGAGCAGGAACGGCGCGACCGACCGGCCCTCGGCCAGCGCCTTCAGGATGCCGAGGCAGACCAGCGCCGTCACCACCGGCACCGGGGCGACGAAGAGGACGTTCGGCCAGGACAGCCAGCGCGCCTGGATGTCGAGGCCGAGGAACGGCACCCAGGCGCTGACGATCGCCATCGAGACGACGGTGCCGGCCAGGAACTGGCGGGCCTTCAGCCGGGCCCAGATCTCGAGTTCGCCCGAGGTCTTCATCACGCACCAGGTGGCGCCGAGCAGGCCGTAGCCGCAGACGAGGCCGATGCCGGTCATGACGCTGAAGGGGGTCAGCCAGTCGAGGGTGCCGCCGGCAAAGCCCCGGCCCTCGACCTTGAAGCCCTGGACGAAGGCGCCGAGCACCAGCCCCTGCGCGAAGGTCGCCACCAGGGAGCCGTAGTGGAAGGCGTAGTCCCAGACCGGCTGCGACCGGTCGGCCTTGAAGCGGAACTCGAAGGCGACGCCGCGGAAGATCAGGGCGATCAGCATCAGGATCAGCGGCAGGTAGAGGGCCGGCAGCAGGATCGCGTAGGCGACGCTGAACACCGCGAACAGGCCGCCGCCGCCGAGCACCAGCCAGGTCTCGTTGCCGTCCCAGATCGGGGCGACGGAGAGCATCATCCGGTCGCGCCAGTTGCCGGGCCGGGCCGCGGTGAACAGGATGCCGACGCCCAGGTCGAAGCCGTCGATCACGACGTACATCGCCACCGCCAGCCCGAGCAGCGCCGACCAGACCAGGGGCAGCCAGAAGGCGGCGCCCGCGTACTCCATGCCGAACCCGAGCATCGCAGCCGACCCCGTCCCGTGCGGGGTCCGTCAGCGGCCCCGGCACGAAGCTAGATCATGCCGGCGGCCGGAGGCCAAGGCGAGGCCGTGTCGCGTGGAGGTGGAGCCGGCCGGATGCCGGCGTAGACCGTCAGCGCGGCTCGATGCCCCGCCACGCCGCGCGCCGGTCGGCCTCGGCCAGGGTGTCGCGGGAGGGCGGGGCCTCGGCGCGGCGGCTCAGGGCGGCGATGGCCTCGCGGGCGAGCCCGTCGCGGGCCGGCTGCGGCATCGCGTTCCAGACGGCCGGCAGGGCGGAGGACAGCGCGGACGGCACGCCTTCGCGCAAGGCCGCCAGGGGCCCGGCGGCCTCCGGGGGCCGGCCCGGGGCGGCCGGCCCGGATTCGCCGCGGGTGGCGGCGAGGTATGAGAGCGTGCCGATCACCAGTGCGGCGCGCAGCAGGAACGACATGGACGGGGCTCGTGCGATCGGATGGCCGGCACCATCCCGCCCGGCCGGTGAACCGGGCGTCAACCGCGGGGGGAAATCCTGCGCCATGGTGAACGCGGGCGCCGGCATTGCCCGCCGTCATAGTTACCTCGCGGAAAGCATCCCGGACGTTCGCTCAAGCCCCGAAAGACTCGTTTAAGCCGCCCCTGCGACGGTCGGTATCAGTCGTTCGAAGTCGAGCCGAGGGGCGCGGAGACCGACGAGGTCCCGGCGTTGCGCGTGTCAGTCTTGCGTATCAAACATGTCCTGCCGGCACTGCTCGATGCCCGCCTCGCGGGTCTCGTGCACGAGTCCGCGATCGAGGATGCGAGCGTGCGGTTCCGGCACGAACGCTTCCTGGTCTCGCGCCTCGCCACGGGCGCCGTGATGATGGCGGCGCTGCCGCCCTACCTCGCGCTCCGGGGCGTGCCCTCCGGGATCGAGGCCCTGGCCGTCACCAGCCTGCTGCTGCCCGTGCTGGCGGCGGTGATCCTGTCGCGCACCGGGCGCCTCTGGATCGCGCACGCCGTGTCCTCGGCGGGCCTGACCGGCCTCGTCGTCTGCCTCGCGGGCATGACAGGGGGCGTGAACTCGGCAGCCGCGGTCTGGCTCGTGGCGATCCCCCTGGAGGCGGTGGTGTCGGGCTCGAAGCGGGCGACGGTGGCCGCCGCCCTCCTGGCGACCCTCGGGGTCCTGGCCATCGCCGGTGCCGCGTTCTGGATGCCCGGCATGCCGAGCGTCGACCTCTCGGGCACGATCGCGATGCCGGTCTTCGCCATCACCGCCATCGGCCACATCGCGGCGCAGGCCCTGGAGCAGATGCGCAACGAGAACCGCTGGCGCGCGCGGATGCGCGACAACGAGGCCCGCGACCGCATGCTGCTCTCGGCCATCGACGACCTCGTCACCTGGCACGATTGCAACGGGCGCGTGCTGGAGGCCAGCGCCTCGGCCGGCAAGTTCGTCGGCAGCGACGCCGTGCGCCTGCGGGGCCTCGGCCTGCTGGAGCGCGTGCACGTCGCCGACCGGCCGGCCTTCCTCCAGGCCATCAGCGACGTCGCCGCCCGCGGCAAGCCCGCCACCGTGCGCTTCCGCCTGCACGTCGAGGCGGCGGCGCAGCGCGCGGACGGGGCCCGGCTGATCCACGCCGAGATGCGCGCCCACCGGATCGAGCGGGACTCGGGCGCCACCCCCGCCATGAGCGTCGTCGCCGTCACCCGCGACGTGACCGAGAACCGCCGCCACGAGGAGGAGCTGGAGCGCGCCCGCGCCGAGGCGGAGCGCGCCGACGAGGTCAAGAGCCGCTTCCTGGCCAACGTCACCCACGAGTTGCGCACGCCGCTCAACGCCATCATCGGCTTCTCCGAGGTGCTCACCGGCGAGGGCGCCGTGGTCCTCGGGCCGGAGCGGTCTCGGGAATATGCCGGGATCATCGGCACCTCGGGCCGGCACCTCCTCGACGTGGTCAACTCCCTCCTCGACATGAGCCGCATCCAGAGCGGCAACTTCGACTACGCGCCGGAGCCCATCGACGCCGCCGACCTGGTGCGGGCCTGCTGCGACCTGATGAAGCTCCGGGCGGACGCCGCGGGCGTCAGCCTGGTCCAGTCCGTCCAGGGCGCGGCCGAGATCACGGCCGATTCCCGCGCCTGCCGCCAGGTGCTGATCAACCTGATCTCGAACGCGGTGAAGTTCACGCCGGCCGGCGGGCGCGTCGAGGTCGCCCTGCGGCGCACGGCCCACGGCCTCGACCTGATCGTGTCGGACACCGGCGTCGGCATTCGCGAGGCGGACCTGCCGCGGCTCGGCACGCCGTTCTTCCAGGCCGGCAGCGGCGGCTACAAGCGCAGCCACGAGGGCACGGGCCTCGGCCTGTCCGTGGTGCAGGGCCTCGTCGGCCTGCACGGCGGGACGATCGGCATCGCGAGCGCGCCGGATGCCGGCACGGTCGTCACCGTGAGCCTGCCCCGCGAATGCCGCCCGGCCGAGGCGCCTGCCGGCCCCGCCGCGGTGATGACGGCGATCCGCCGGACGCCGTCCGCTCCGACGACCCTGGTGCGGCTGCCCCTGGGCCTGTTCGATCCCGTCCCCCTGCCCGTCCCCATGCCCACGGGCATGCGGGAACTTCCGGAGGAGGGCGAGCCGGTCCCGTTCCTCCGGGCTGGCTGAGACCGGCAGGCGACGGGCCCCGCTCGTCGCCTGCCGACTGCGCGACTGCGCACGCGGGTGCGAACCCGTTCGATTGGGCGTCCCCGTCCGGTGAGCCGCAAGGCCTGCCGGACCGGGGTTTGAGGGAGACACGATGCGAGACCACCGCGAGATCATCGTCGCCGGCGAGGCCCGCAGCGTCCGGCCGGCAGGCTCCGCCCCCCGCCGCGCCGCGCCGCGCCCGAAGGAAGAGCCGACCGAGTGGCGCATGCTGGCCGGCGCGTGCCTGGCTGCGACGATCCGGGCGTGCCGCGGCAATCCCGGCAGCCTGCTGGGCTCGCTGGCGGTGCTCGGCGCCGTCGCGGTCATCTGCGTGAACGCCCTCGGCTCCCAGGCCGGCCGCCACCCGGCCCCGATCCTGCCCAAGGTCGCCATCCGCCAGGACGCGGTCCCCGTGAAGGCCGCCCCGAAGCCCACGGAGGCCGAGGCGCCGCGCCCCGCGGTGAGAACCGTCGAGAGCAAGCCCTCGGAGGCCGCAAAGCCCACCGCCCGCGACCCGATCGGCGAGATGATCCGCTCGGAGGACACCACCGCCTCGGTCACGCCCAAGCCCGGCATCCCCAAGCCCGGCATATCCAAGCCCGGCATATCCAAGCCCGAGCGCACGGTGATGCAGGCCCAGCGCGCCCTGGAAAAACTCGGCTACGGGCCCCTGAAGCCAGACGGCGTCATGGGCTCGGGCACCCACGCGGCCATCGAGAAGTTCGAGCGCGACCGCAAGCTGCCGGTCAAGGGCGAGGCGGCGGGCCGGACACTGCGCGAGCTGGTCGCCCGCGCCGGCCTGCCGCCGGGGTGATTGCAACCGGGGCCGCCTTCGCGCATCCCGGCGGGACGACGAGCCCTCATGCCGCCGGGGAGCCCTCATGCCGCGACTGCGCTCCGATTTCTGGGTCTCGGCCCACCTGCGGCGGCTTGCCGTCGAGGGCATCCCCGCGGTCCTGCGCCGCCGCGGCGCGGCGGAGGCCGGGGCGGTCTTCGTGAAGGTGGACCGCCTCGACGGCAGCGCCGACCTCTACGGCCCGGCCCCGCAGGCCCTGTTCGAAGAGGAGGATTCCGGCGCCCGCCGCTTCACGGGCGTGGTCCGGGACGGCAGCCCGCTCGACGCCGAGGAGCGCCTGACCAAGGAGATCCGCTTCGATTCCGACCTCTGGATCGTCGAGATCGACGACCGCGCCGGCCGGCATTTTTTGGATTTGGCGGAATAGGACGATTCTCGGATCGCGGCACGGGACGCGCCCGACGACGCTTGACAACCTAAGGTTAATAAGCCTTCCTTCTCGTCGAGATTGCCGGGAAGCTACGGATGCGAGCCTTGGAACCTGACGCCCCGAGAGACGCCACAACCGATGGAGCGACGTTCACGCAACTGCTCGATTGGCTGAACGCCCATGCGGACGCGTTGCTGGACGATCCCGGCAACAACGTGATCGGCGTGGGCATCGGCAAGAAGAGCGCCGGGCCGCTCGATGACGATTCCCCCTACTGCATCACCGGATTCGTCGAGAAGAAGCTCCCGCAAACGCAGGTCTCCGCGATGGGCGTCGCCTCGTTCGCGGCCGCGGTCGCGTCCGCGTCCGGCCAGAGGCAGCCCAAGGCCCTCGGCTTCGAGATCGACGTCGTCGAGACGGGCTCGCCGTTCGTCGCCCACGCCGGCCTCAAGGTCCCGAGGGCGCTGAGGGGTGCTCACGGCGGCCCGCCTGCGAGCCTCGACCTGCAGAAGCGGTTCGGACTCCTTCGCAGCGGGATCGGCATCACCAATCCGCATCGTGCCTATCCGAAGACGCTCTCGGTCGGCACGCTCGGGTTCTTCGTCCGGGACGACCGGGGACGCACCTATCTCGTATCGAACAATCACGTCATCGCCGACGAGAACGCGGGCCAGCCGGGCGACGTCGTGGTCCAGCCGGGCACGCTCGACCTCACGAGCAGCGAGCTGGCCCTGATGAACACGCTGGCCAAGCTGACGACGCAGACGGGCATCGCCAGACTGGCCGCCTGGGTGGACCTGAAGTTTCACGACCCTCACGGCATCCCCTTCAACGCCGTCGACTGCGCGGCGGCGGAACTGAAGGCGCCACCGAAGGCGCCCGCGCGCGACGTCACGGAGATCGCCCGCGCCGGCCTCGGCGGCAACATCGTGGGCGTGGCGAGCCCGTACACGATCGATCCGATCACAGGGCGCGTGGCCGGGTCCACCCGCGTATGCAAGGTCGGCCGGACGACAGGCTGGACGGAGGGCGAGGTCACCCAGATCGCGGTCGTCACGGACGTGCGGTACGGAGCCGGCCTCGCGCGGTTCCGCAACCAGATCGGCATCGCGGCCTCGCCCGACAACACCGGCCCGTTCAGCAAGGCGGGCGACAGCGGCAGCGGCATTCTGGACCGCGACCACAAGCTCGTCGGCCTGCTGTTCGCCGGGAGCGAAAACCGGACGCTCGCCAACCCGATCCAGCCGGTTCTGGATGCGTTGCGCATCGCCCTCGGCGTCACGACCCTCGACGTGGTGATCGCCTGACGGTCGACCGTCTTTGCGGACCACGGCGGGAGGCTTATATGGCATTGACGCTCTAACGAAACATCACGCGCACGACCGGGGAGACCTGCATGGCCGAAGCCGCAAACTATCTCGACGTGCAGCGCGCGCTCCAGGAGAACACCGCGGGCATCATCGAGCAGATCCCGGTCTCCGCCCTGCACCTCTCGATGCCGGTCGATGGCCGTGGCGCCCGGATCCATGCGAGCGTGAAGGCGGGCGAGAAGGCCCGCGTTCCCTCACATGTGGATGTCGAACTCGATGGTCGCGCGCTGAGCATCCCGGTCGAGGCGGTCGCGGATTACAGCGAGTTCAAGGCCTACTGAGAAGCAGGTCGGCGGCCCTGTTCGCAGGCGCCGAGAGCGTCTCGGACGCCACTCGGCGTGGCGAAGGCACGCTCACCCCCACAAAGCCGGCTCCGGCGGGTGGACCACGCTGCCCTCGAAGCGCAGCGGCGGATCGCGGTCTCGGGCCAGCAGCAGCGGGCCGTCGAGGTCCACGTAGTCGGCGTGGTGGGCGAGCAGCATGGCGGGTGCCATGGCGAGCGACGTGCCGACCATGCAGCCGATCATGATCGAGAAGCCGCGCGCGCGGGCCTCGTGGGCCAGCATCACGGCCTCGGTCAGGCCTCCGGTCTTGTCGAGCTTGATGTTGATGGCGTCGTAGCGGCCGGCGAGCGCGTCGAGGCCGGCCCGGTCGTGCAGGCTCTCGTCGGCGCAGATCGGGACGGGGTGCGCGATCCGCGCCAGCAGCGCGTCCTCGCCCGCCGGCAGGGGCTGCTCGATCAGGCCGACGCCGGCGGCAACGCAGGCGGCGAGGTTGGCCTCCAGGGTCTTCGGGCGCCACGCCTCGTTGGCGTCCACGATCAGGCGGGAGTCGGGCGCGCCCCGGCGCACGGCCGCGATCCGCTCTGGATCGCCTTCGCCGCCGAGCTTGACCTTGAGCAGCGGGCGCGAGGCCGCAGTGCGGGCGGCGGCCTCCATGCTCTCCGGCGTGCCGAGGCTCAGGGTATAGGCCGTCACCGCCGTCTCCGGCCGGCTCAAGCCCGCGATCTCCCAGGCGGGGCGGCCGAGCAGCTTGGCCTCCAGGTCGAACAGGGCGCAATCCAGCGCGTTGCGGGCCGCCCCCGCCGGCATCGCCTCCAGCAGGGCGGTGCGGGTGAGGCCGGCGGCCACCGAATCGGCCTGCGCGGCGATCAGTTCGGCCACGCTCTCGACGCTCTCGCCGTAGCGGGGATAGGGCACGCATTCGCCCCGCCCGGCCACCGCCCCGGCAGCGTCCTCGATCCGGGCCACCACCACCGCGGCCTCCGTGCGGCTGCCGCGGGAGATGGTGAAGGCGCCCGCGATCGGGAAGCGCTCGACGGCGACCGTGAGATGCCGGGTCATGGGGCGGGGAACTCGGCGACGAGGCGGTCGACCAGGGAATCCACACCGAAGCGCACCGGGTCGGTGGCCGGCAGGCCGTACTCGGCGGAAAGCTTCTCCAGCACCGAGCGCGCCGCGTCCTCGTCGAGCGCCTGGGTGTTCACGGCGATGCCGGTGGGGCGGATGTTGGGGTTGGTCAGTTGCCCGAGCTGCACCGTCAGGTCGATCACCTGGCCGATGGTGGGCAGGGAGTGCTCGACGCCACGCATGGTCGAGCGGGTGGGCTCGTGGCAGACCACGAAGGCGTCGGCCTGCGCCCCGTGCAGCAGGCCGAGGCTGACCCCGGCAAAGGACGGGTGGTAGAGGGAGCCCTGCCCCTCGATCAGGTCCCAGTGGTTGGGGGCCGCATCGGGGGAGATCCACTCGACGGCCCCCGAGATGAAGTCGGCCACCACGGCGTCGATCGCCACGCCCCGGCCGGAGATGAACACGCCGGTCTGGCCGGTGGCGCAGAAATCCGCGTCGAGGCCGCGCTCGCGCATGCCGCGCTCCAGGGCGAGCACGGTGTACTTCTTGCCGACCGAGCAGTCCGTGCCGACGGTCAGCAGGCGTCGGCCGCGCCGCTTGGTGCCCTTGCCGGTGGGGAAGGTCTCGGTGGTGTGGCGCACGTCGTGGAGCTGCCGGCCGTGCTTTTCGGCGGCCTCCGCGATGGCCGGCACGGCGCCCAGGCGCACGTGCAGGCCGCTGGCCACATCGAACCCCGCCTCCAGGGCGGCCACGACCTCGGCGATCCAGTGCTCGGGCAGGACGCCGCCCGCGTTCACCACGCCGATCACCAGGGTGCGGCAGCCCTCGACCCGGGCCTCCTCCAGGGTGAGGTCGGGGATGCCGAGGTCGGCGGCGCAGCCCGGCAGCCGCATCTGGCCGACGCACCACTCGGGGCGCCAGTCGGCGATGCCGTAGGCGGTCTTGGCCGCGAGGCGGTCGGGCACGTCGCCGAGGAACATCAGGTAGGGCGTGGCGATCTGCATCGATGGGACCCTTCTCCGGCATCCGGTCGCCCGTCTATGCGGGATCGCGGGGCGCCCGCGCAATGCACGATGCCGGCCAGCCCGGCATGGACCCGGAGAGATCCGTGCTCCGGAACGCGAGCCCCCTCCCCTCGTGAGGTGGCGTCCGGCTTTCCGACGAGACCCGCCGCCGACATCGAGCGCTGCTCGGGCGTGGGCTTCGCCCGTTGCACCGACGACGACTGCGAGGATTGATACCCGCGAACAGTACGTAGGTCGTGGATTCGGCTTGGGCCGCGGGGTCGTGTTTGGTACGCCGAAACGGATGTATTCTGAGCAAGGACTTTGACTATGGTGAAATACGTCACCGCCATCTGCGCCGCTTTGATCGCTGCCGTGGCCTTCTTAGGGACTTCAGAGGAAGCGAGTGCAGGTTGCAGAGGATGCGGTCCGGTGCCTCCTGTCTATCACTACAGGACCGTCAACAAGGTGATGAACAGGACGCAGTATCGGGACGTGCAGCGCACGCACTACGTCCACAAGACCCGCCACATCTACAACGTCACGCGCGTCCGTCCGATCGTACGCACCCACACCGTGACACGCGTTCACCACTACAACGTCCCGGTGATCCGCAACGTGAGCGTGTCCAGCGTGCAGCGCCTCCCGGCCCACTACGTCAGCACCAACAGCGTCCGGAATTTCTATCACGGCTGCGGCTGCAACTGAGACTTGACCGCATTCGGCCGGCCGCTCAATCGCGGCTGGCCGTCCTCGGCCCGGGGGCCAGACAGGCCTTCGGGCAGACGGGCGGCCGCCCGAGCAGGTGCTCGAGCGCGGCTTGCGTCCGCCGCGCGCACACTTTGCTCAGGAAGTCCTTGTCCTCGGTGCCGATATCCGGAATGCGGCAGGACGAGACCATCGTGCGCTCCGCCTGACCCCAGAGCGTCGAGACGGCGGCCGCCGTGTCCCGACGCGTCAGCCCGCTCCAGGCGGCCGGATCGTTCTCGGCGGCCTCGACATAGAGCGCGACGAAGCCCATCAGCGCGGCGAGGCCGTCGCGGTGGGAGGGCTGGATGTCGGGATTGCGCAGGTCGTCGAGCGCGATCGCGGTGTCGAGGTCGTGCGTGTAGGCGTTGAGCTCGTCGAGCAGGTAGCGGAAATCCGAGGCCGAGGTCGCGCTGCCCGGACGCAGGTACGTGGTCACGAACAGGCTCGGCCGGAAGTGCCGCGCGATCCTGGCGGGCGCGAACGGCGTGCTGCCCTCGGCCGGGCGCTTGACCGCCCCGCCCCCGATCAGCGGATAGGCGTCGTCCTCGCCGGTGATCAGATGCACGGATTCGTGGACCGCGGTCGGCAGGCCGAACTGCGCGTCGTCGCAATCGAGCCAGGTGCGAAAGAAGGCCTTGTCCTTGGTCTGCCGGAAGATCGCGTAGCCGTTCGGCGATGCGGCCTTCAAAACGTCGACGGCCCTGGCCTTGCAATCGCCGGCGGCCGCCGGCCCGGCGCCCAGCAGCGCGACGGATTGGAGGACGAGCCCGCAAAGGGCCGTCCGCACGGTCTTACGCATCGGCCCGCATCCTCGGAAAAATCCACCCTGTCGCCAGGATGGTTAAGAAGTCGGTCCGATGCGGCCGCTCCGAGGCAGGGACACGACGGCGTCCCGATCGACCGCATACCTTGAGCGGCGATGCCAGGCTCGACTTCGGCCGTCGCAGGCGGGTTCGGCGCCGTCGGGCCGGACGACGGCATCCTCGCCCGCATCCTTGCCCCTTGCCCCCACACCGGAACTCGGCTGTCCTGAGCCCGAAACCAACCAGCGCGAGGCCCCATCATGCACATGTACGGCAACTGGCGCTCGGCCGCCGCCTTCCGGGTGCGGATCGCGCTCAAGCTCAAGGGCGTGGCCTACGAGGAGACCTTCATCGACCTCGATGCGGGCGACCAGCACGCGCCGGAATTCCGCAGGATCAACCCGCAGGGGGCGGTGCCGGCGCTGTTCGACGGCGCGGGACCGCCGCTGACCCAGTCGCTCGCCATCCTCGACTACCTGGAGGAGACGCACGGGGGCCCAAAACTCCTGCCGGAGGAGCCGCGGGCGCGGGCGCGGGCCCGCTCGCTGGCGCAGCTGGTCGCCTGCGACACCCATCCCCTCTACGTGCCGCGGGTGCGCACCTACCTGATGCAGGCCTACGACCTGCCGAAAGAGCGCATGATGGACTTCGTGCGCCACGTCTTCGAGACGGGGCTGGCGACCCTGGAGACGCGGCTCTCGGGTGAGGCCGGCACCGGGCGCTTCTGCCAAGGGGATGCGGTGAGCCACGCCGACCTCTGCCTCGTCAGCCTCTGGGTCGGCACCGGCATCTTCGGCGTGGAGACGGCGCCCTATCCCACGGTGGCGCGCATCGCGAAAACCTGCCTGGCGCTGCCGGCCTTCGCCGAGGCCCATCCCCTGCGTCAGCCCGGCGCACCCGTCACCTGAAGCCGCCGGGAGCGTCTGGCAATTGCGGCGGCAACCCGTGTAATCAGGCTTCATCCGGGCCGGCGCCGCCCGAGGTTCAGGCGACCGGCGCGGATGGGCGACGGGCCGCGAGGGAGCGAGGGCACGGATGGTACCGGTCGAGAACGAAACGGGGCTGCACCGCATCGTCGTGGTCGGCGGGGGCGCGGCCGGGCTGCAGCTGGCGACGAAGCTCGGGGACAAGCTCGGCCGCCGCAAGCGCGCCCACGTCACCCTGGTCGACCGGGCCCGCACCCATATCTGGAAGCCGCTGCTGCACGAGGTCGCCGCCGGCAGCCTCGACATCGGCCACCACGCCGTCGACTACCTGCACCACGCCCACGAGCACCATTTCCGCTACCGCATCGGGCAGATGACCGGCCTGGACCGGGCGGCGCGCACGATCCAGCTCGCGGCCAGCCACGACGCGGAGGGGCGCGAGGTCACGCCGGTGCGCGCGGTCGGCTACGACACCCTGGTGATGGCGGTGGGCTCCACCACCAACGATTTCGGCACGCCGGGCGTCGCCGAGCACGCCATCGCTCTCGATACCCAGGCCCAGGCGGTGCGCTTCCACCAGCGCCTCGTCAACGCGATGCTGCGCGCCCACACCCAGGCGGGCCCGGTGCGGCCGGGCCAGCTCCATGTCACGGTGATCGGCGCCGGCGCCACCGGCACGGAACTGGCCGCCGAACTCCACCGCACCGTGCGGCACGTGGTCTCGACGGGGCTCGACCGGATCGATCCGGGCAAGGACCTCAAGATCACCCTGGTGGAGGCGGCCGAGCGCATCCTGCCCGCCGTGCCGCCGCGGCTCTCCTCCGAGGTGATGCTGCTGCTGTCCAAGATCGGCGTGGACGTGCGGCTCCAGGCGCGGGTGACGGAGGTGCGCGCCGACGGCGTGGCGCTGGCCGACGGCAGCTTCATCCCCTCCGAGCTCGTGGTCTGGGCAGCCGGCGTGAAGGCGCCGCCGTTCCTGCAGGACATCGGCGGCCTGGAGACCACCCGCACCAACCAGCTCGTGGTGACGCCGACGCTCCAGACCACCCGCGACCCCGACATCTTCGCCATCGGCGACTGCGCCTACCTCGTGGAGGCGGGCTCCGACCGGCCGGTGCCGCCGCGCGCCCAGGCCGCCCACCAGCAGGCGAGCCACCTGATCGCCCAGATCCCGGTGAAGATCGCCGGCGGGGCGCTCAAGCCCTTCAAGTACCGGGACTTCGGCTCCCTGGTGTCGCTCGGCGAATACTCCACCGTGGGCAGCCTGATGGGCTTCGTGCGGGGCAAAAACATGCTCATCGCCGGGCTGTTCGCGCGGATGATGTACCGCTCCCTCTACAAGATGCACGAGCAGGCGCTGCACGGCACGATCAAGACCACGCTGGACGCCGCCGCCCGCGCCCTGACCCGGCGCACGGAATCCCGCGTGAAGCTACATTGAGGCGGGAGGCGGCGTTGCGCGCGCGCCCGTTCGGTGGTTCCTGAGCCTCGCGGCCCGCGCCAGACGGGCCGCGAGGGAGGCGTACGAAAAACGATGATCCTCGTCAGCGTGATGTATCCGGGCGGCGTCGGCACCCGGTTCGACATGGAGTACTACCTCGGCCACCACATGCCGCTGGTGCGCGAGCGCTGGTCGCCGATGGGCCTGCACGAGGCGAAGATCGTGCGCGGCGTGGGCACGCCGGACGGCAGCCCGCCGCCGTTCCAGGTGATGGCGCTGCTGACCTTCGAATCCGCCGACGCCTTCGGCAAGGCCGCCGCCACCCACGGGCCGGAGATCTTTTCCGACATCCCGAACTTCACGGACGTCGAGGCCAGGGTTCAGATCAACGAGTTCCCGGAAGCGGCCGCGTGATCGACATCGTCAAGGCGGTGCAGGCGCAGGACCCGAGCCTCGGGACCTGCGTCGTCGTCCTGCGCCCGGATTCCCGCGCGCTCTCCGGCCCGGAGCAGCTGTCGGAGGGCGCGCTCGCCTGGATCGCCGAGCGGGCGCCCGGCGCCCGGCTGGTGCGCGCCACGATCCTGCTCGCCCCCTATCCGGGCGGCCTGCCGGCGGAGCGCACGGTGAGCGTGATGGCCTTCGCGGACGCCCGGCAACTGGCCGCCTTCGCCACCGCCTGGACCGTCGATCCGGAGCCCGACGAGGCCGAGGCGGAGACCGCCTGAGCGCGTTCTCGCCCGGGAGCACGACGCGCTCCGGACTGCCGCTTGCGTGCGAAAGTCCCTTGGCCATAGAGTGGGGCATGGCCAAGACGCGTACTGCCGCCAAGGACGGCCCGATCTTTTCCGGGGCGCTCGACATGAACGCTCCGGACACGGCGGAGAAGTTTCGCCGTGCCGCCTTGATCTATACGAATGAGGCCAAAAGATCGAAAGAATCCGCTGTCAACGCGCTGAGGCGGGAAGGATTTTTGACGAAGACAGGGAAAGTCGCAAAAATATACTTGGACAGACCCTGATTGCATCGTCTTTCAGCCAGCTTCGTGCTCGGATATCACGGTTGCGATAGCGCCGTCGCCGAAGACCTTCTGCGTAGCGTGCCTTTCAAGGTCAGCGGGAATGACTATGACTGGCTGGGATCGGGCGTCTATTTCTGGGAAGCGAACCCACGACGCGGCCTCGATTTTGTGACTGAAGTCATGAGTCGCGGGAAAACGCCCATCAAGGTTCCCGCTGTCGTCGGTGCCGTCATCGATCTCGGAAGCTGCCTCGACCTGATGACGGCGGTCGGCATCGACATGGTGCGGATCGGGTATGAGTCTCTGGCCGAGACACTGCGGACGGCCGGCGCGGCACTCCCAGTCAACAAGGACGATCTCCGCCGTCAGCTCGACCGGGCCGTGATCGAGCGCGTGCATGCCATCGTTGAGGCGAACGGCGCCGCGATCGATACCGTGCGTGGCGTTTTCGTCGAAGGCAAGCCGATCTATCCGGGTTCCGGCTTCGACGCCAAGACGCATATCCAGATCGCGGTCCGCAATCCACGTTGCATCAAAGGCGTCTTCCGCGTCCCGGACGAGCACCTCAAGGGTCCTTGACGCATCGGTCCGGGAGGTGGCGCCAAGCGATTACCGCATTCGAAACGCACCCGCGGACCAGCCCGCACAAGCGATCAGGACATCCGCAGCCGGCGGATCGCGCTCAGGGTGCTGGCCTTCTGGACCTCCAGGCGGCGGATCAGCGGTGCGAGGTCGGAATCGGCGTGGGCTGCGGCCTCGACCTCCCGGCACAGGCTCGACAGGCCGACGAAGCCGAGCATGCCGGCGGCCGAGGTCAGGGCGTGCGCGTCGTGGGCGATCTGATTACGGTCGGTCTCCCCCGGCTGGAAACGCTCGCGCACCTCCTCCGCCAGCAGTTCCAGCAGTCCCTCGACGCGGGCCGCGCCGAAGCTGTGCCGCAGGCCCGCGAGCTTGGAGCGGTCGAGGATCGCCGGCTCGATCGAGCCCTTTCCTGCCCCCATGGCCGCCGTCCCGGCCGTCCCCTCGGCGTCGCCCGGCTGGTCGGCCCCCCCCGTGCGGGGCTCCGCCGCGGTCCAGCGGGCGATGGTCGCGAACAGGTCGGCGCGCCGGAACGGCTTGCCGACGTGGTCGTCCATGCCGGCCGCGCGCAGCTCCTCGATCTGCCTGGGCAGCACGTTGGCGGTCATCGCCACGATCGGCACCGCGCAGGCCGGGCGCGGGAGCTGCCGGATGCGCCGCGTCGCCGTCAGGCCGTCGACGCCCGGCATCTGCACGTCCATCAGGACGAGGTCGTAGCCCCGCCCGCTCGCGAAGGCCGCCTCGACCAGGGCGATGGCCGCGCCCCCGTCGCCGGCCACGTCGACGGCGTAGCCCTGGGATTCCAGCACCGCGCAGGCGAGCTCCTGGTTTAGGGGCACGTCCTCCACCAGGAGCAGGCGCGGGGCGGCGGCAGGGTCGGCCAGCGGGTTCAGGCTCCGGTCCGTGCCGGACGTCGCCGCACTCTGCTCGGCGTCCGGTCCCTGGCTGCGGGGCAGGGTCAGGGTGAACCAGAAGGTCGAGCCCGCCCCCTCGCGGCTCTCGCACCCGATCGTCCCGCCCATCAGCGTGACGAGGTGGCGGCAGATCACGAGGCCGAGGCCGGTGCCGCCGAAGCGGCGGCTGATCGAGCCGTCCACCTGGCTGAAGCGCTTGAACAGGCGCTCCTGCTGCGCGTCCGCGATGCCGATGCCGGTATCCGTCACCGAGAACCGCATCCGGTCGCCCTCGGGGCCGGTGCCCTCGTGGTTGACGCTGAGGGTCACGGAGCCGGCGGGCGTGAACTTCACCGCGTTGTTGAGCAGGTTCAGGAGGACCTGGCGCAGCCGGTTGCCGTCGCCCACGACGTAGGACGGCAGGGCCGGATCGATCCGCGCGTCGATCCCGAGGCTGCTCTTGAGGGCGCTCCCCCGCACGATCGAGACCGTGTTGTCGATGACCGAGACCAGCGGGAAGGCCACCGGATCGAGGGTCAGCTGGCCGGCCTCGATCTTCGAGAAGTCGAGGATGTCGTTGACCACCGTCAGCAGCGCCACGCCCGAGCCCTGGATCAGCTCCAGGCGCCGCCGGTCCTCGCCCTGGACGTGGTGCTCCTCCAGGAGCAGGTCGGCGTAGCCGAGGATGCCGTTGAGCGGCGTGCGGATCTCGTGGCTCATCGCCGCGAGGAACTCGCTCTTGGCCTCGCTGGCGCGCTCGGCCTCGGCGCGAGCGGCCTGGGCCACCCCGGTCAGGTCGCGCAGCACCGCTTCCGCGGTCTTGCGCTCGGTGATGTCGAGGTGCAGGCCGACCATCCGGTAGGGCCGCCCGTCCGGCCCGTAGAGCGGGCGGCCGCGGGAATAGATCCAGCGGTCTCCGACCCGGAACTCGGCGGCGTAGGTGGCGGCGGTGTCGATCGCGCGCCGCACCGCCTCCCAGGCGTCGCCGACGTCGTCGGGATGGACCAGGGCCGTCCACTCGGCACTGGTGACGCCGCGGGCCTCCCCCGTATCGGGCAGGCCGTACATCCGCACGCTCTCCGGCGAGAGGGTGCTGATGCCCGCGCGCAGGTCGAGGTCCCAGGTCCCGGCATCGGCCGCCTCCAGGGCGATGCGCAGCAGGTTGCGCGCGTCCTCGACGGCGACCCGGCCCGAGACGATCTCGTCGATGTCGAGGGCCGTGCCGAGCCATTCCACCACGGTGCCGCGATCCGATTCGAGGCGGACCGGGATCAGCGACAGCTTGTGCCAGCGATAGGTGCCGTCGCCGCACCGGATGCGCCACTGCCCGGCATAGGCCCGGCCCGTGTCCTCCGCCTCGGTCCAGGCCGCCTCCATGGCGGCGGCGTCCTCGGGATGGTTGCGGGCCAGCCGGTCCGCCCGCCCCGTGCCGATCGGTCCGTAATAGTCCCGGAAGTGGGCGTTGAGGTAGGTCGCCTCGCCGTCCGAGGGCCGCATGGTCCAGACCAGGAGGGGCAGGGCGTCGGCCAGACTCCGGTAGCGCAGTTCGCTGCGGTGGACCGCATCCTCCGCCCGGTGGCGTTCCGTGACGTCGATGAGGACGCCGAACAGGCCGGAGGTCCGCCCGCCCGAATCCGTCTCGCAGGTGCCGCGGACGATCACGTTGCGCAATGCCCCGTCCGGCCGGAGCACGCGGGCCTCGAACGCGAAGCTCTCCGCGCGCGCGATCGCCTCCCCGACCACCACGGAGAGCCGCTCCCGGTCGTCGGGGTGATAGATCTGGTCGAACACCGACAGGTGGGGCGGGGGCGTGCCGGGGTCGCGCCCCGTGATCTCGTAGAGGCCGTCCGACCAGACGGGTTGGCCGTCGCCGAGATCGATGCGCCAGTTGCCGATGCTCGCCAGCTGCTCGGCCATGTTCAGGAGGTGGTTGGCGCTCTCCTGCGCCAGGGCGCGGCTCTCGATCTCCCGGCCCTGGGCCGCGATCAGGGCCTCCCGGGCGATGGCGGCCTCGGCCTCGCGGGCCTGCCGGGCGTTGGCTTCGGTCAGGCGCAGGTGGGCGACGACGATCCCGGCGAGGTCGGCGAGCGCGGCGACCTCGTCCTGCGACAGGTCGCGGGGCTGCGGGTCGGTGAGGCAGAGGGTGCCGACCCGGATGCCGGGCCGCAGGCTCAGGGGCATGCCGGCATAGAACCGGATGCGCGCCGGCTCGACCACGAGGGCGTTGTCGCGAAAGCGCGGGTCCTGCTGCGCGTCCGGAACCACGAGGGCCTCGTCGGCCTGGAGGGCGTACTGGCAGAAGGTCTCCCCGCGGGGCAGCTCGGTGGGCACGGCCGGGCATGGCGTCTTCAGCCACTGGCGGTCCGCGTCCATCAGGGCGACGAAGGCGCTCTCCACGCC
>NZ_BPRB01000170.1 GCF_022179685.1 Methylobacterium trifolii | reverse complement strand
ATGAACCGCCACGCCGCCCCCGTCCGGACGATGTAGCGCAGGCCGTTGAAAACCTCGCGAAGCTCGTGGTCCCGTTGCTCGGAATCCTCTCGCATCAGCCTCAGGTAAGGCGACACGACAGCCCATTCCTCATCGCTCACGTCCGACGGGTAGGCAAGGCGATCAAGGCTCATCACCACCAACAGACACGTCGCCTAAAAGTTCATAACACGCTCTAGCGCCCGAATTCTATCGAGGGCTCACTCTTCGAGCGAGCTTTCCCCATGATTGGGCTTATGCTGCGCGATCACCCTTACCGCCGCCTCGAACCGTGCCTCCGATCCTTCGTCGCACCCGGCTTCGCGCGCCAGTTCCTCAAACCGGCGGCGCTGTTCCTCGGGCGTGAGCTTCTCTGCGCCGAGCTTGCCGGACGGCTTGGGCTTGGTCGGAGTATCTACCATCGGAGAACACACTCAATGTTGAGTAGATGATCGAGCTTGATCGTGCCCTGGGCGTGCCAATTGACGATATTTAGCTCTCGTCGGTGTGGAGCGTCGCCTCCTTGACGATGTTCTCTTCGATGATGGGCCAGATCGTCTCGGGCTTGATATCGTCCACGACGACGGAGCGGACCTGTCCGCTGTCACGGTCCACAAGGGACACGACCTTCATCTTGTGGTGGTAGGCGCGAGCCTTGGGCTTGCCGGGCTCGCGGCCGATGAAGGTCTCGTCGGCCTCTACGATGCCGCCGGCGCCGGGCATGCCGTCGATACCGCCCATCGGGGCAAGCGCGCCTTCGCGCATCGCCTCGCGGATGCGGTGCGTCAGAAACCATGCGCTCTTGTAGGTGATGCCGAGCGCCCGGTGGATCTGATGGCTGCTTACGCCCTTCTTGGAGGCGCACAGGAGGTAGACAGCCTGGAGCACCTTGTGGAGCGGGATGTGCGCGCTCTCAAAGACGGTGCCGACCTTCAGGGTGAACTGCTTCCGGCACTGCTTCTCAGCGCATTTGCGGAGGCCACGGCGCGTCTTGGCGAGATCGTAGTGCTTACCCATCCAGCCGCAGTGCGGGCAGACCGGGCCGTTCGGCCAAAGCTTCGCTTCAAGGTAGGCGAAGGCGGCGTCTTCGCAGTGCAGGTGGGCGGTGGACAGAACGAGCATGGACGTAATGCTCCGATGACCGAAACCCCACCTCAGATTACGTGGTGCGTAAAGAATATAATCGCTAAATCTTTACGATCCTGCCTATTGATGGCTGCATGCCAACGCGTCGCCTTCCCCTGCGCTGCCTCCCGATCCTGCTGCTGCCCTGCGCCGGGCCAGCCCTCGCAAAGCCCCTCACGAGCGCGCCGCCCGGTTGCGGCGGGGACGCCTTCTCCTCCGCGCAGGTGATCGAGCACCGGCCGGCGCGGCGCGGGCCGCTGACCGCGGTGCCGGACACCCTCTGCGCCGACCTGGAGCCCCGGCAGCCGGCCGGGCCCGTCGACATCCAGGTCTATCCGGGGCTGCCGGCGCAGGTTGGCGGCGGGGGCGGGAGCGCCCCATATGGGGGCGGACCACCGCGGCCTCGCCGTTTCTGAAGCCCGCGGCGCCCCTTGCCCGCGTCGCCCGGCGCGCCGACGGCCTTCCGTTCGAAGGGACCGCCGCCCATCCCGATTCCCCGCCGCTCCCTACCGCCCCAGGCCCGCGCGCGCGGCGTCACGGCGGTGCTCGGGCCGACCAACACCGGCAAGACGCATCTGGCCATCGAGCGGATGCTCGCGCACCCGACCGGGATGATCGGCCTGCCCCTGCGGCTGCTCGCCCGCGAGGTCTACCTGCGGGTGGTCGCCCGCGTCGGGGCCGACAAGGTCGCCCTCGTCACCGGCGAAGAGAAGATCAAGCCGGAGCGGCCGCGCTACTGGATCGCCACCATCGAGGCGATGCCGCGCGACCTCGACGTGGCATACGTCGCCATCGACGAGGTCCAGCTCGCCGCCGACATGGACCGGGGCCACGTCTTCACCGACCGGCTGCTCAACCAGCGCGGCCGGGAGGAGACCCTGCTGATCGGCTCCTCCACGATCCGGCCGCTGATCGAATCGCTGATCCCGAACGTCTTCGTCACCACGCGCCCGCGCCTGTCGAAGCTGACCTTCGCCGGCGAGAAGAAGCTCTCGCGCATGCCGCGGCGCACCGCCATCGTCGCCTTCTCGGCCGAGGAGGTCTACGCCATCGCCGAGCTGATCCGGCGCCAGCGGGGCGGGGCGGCGGTGGTGCTCGGCGCCCTCTCGCCGCGCACCCGCAACGCCCAGGTGGAGCTCTACCAGTCCGGCGACGTGGACTACCTCGTGGCCACCGACGCGGTCGGCATGGGGCTCAACCTCGACGTGGACCACGTCGCCTTCGCCGCCAACTGGAAGTACGACGGCACCCGTTTCCGCAAGCTCACGCCCGCCGAGATGGGGCAGATCGCCGGCCGGGCCGGCCGCCACCTCTCGGACGGCACCTTCGGCTCCACGGGGCGCTGCCGGCCCTTCGAGCCCGAGATGGTCGAGCGGCTGGAGAACCACGACTTCGATCCCTTGCGCATCCTGCAATGGCGCAACCCCGACCTCGCCTTCGGCTCCCTGGAGGATCTGCAGGCGAGCCTCGACGAACATCCGCGCGAGCCGGGCCTGACCCGGGCGCCGATGGGCGAGGACCAGCAGGCGCTGGAGATCCTGATGCGGGAGGAGGACATCCGGGACCTGGCGCGGAGCCAGTCGGCCGTGCGCCGCCTCTGGGACGTCTGCGGCGTACCCGACTACCGCAAGGTCCACCCCCAGACGCATGCCGACCTCGTGGCCCAGCTCTACCGCTTCCTGATGCGGGGCCTGTCCGGGCGCATCCCCGACACGTGGTTTGCCGAGCACGTGGCGATGATCGACCGCACCGACGGGGACATCGAGACCCTCTCCCGGCGCATCGCCCAGGGGCGCACCTGGACCTTCGTGGCGAACCGGCCCGACTGGCTGCGCGATCCCGAACATTGGCAGGGCGAGACGCGTCGGGTAGAGGACAGGCTGTCCGACGCCCTGCACGAACGCCTCGCGAGCCGCTTCGTCGATCGGCGCACCAGCGTCCTGATGCGGCGCCTGAGAGAGAACACGATGCTGGAAGCCCAGATCACCCCCGACGGTGACGTGACCGTCGAGGGTCAACACGTCGGTCACCTGCACGGATTCCTGTTCGTGCCCGATGCCACGGCCGAGGGGCACGAGGCCAAGACCCTGCGCAGCGCCGCCGAGAAGGCGCTCGCAGGCGAGATCGAAGGCCGCGCGGAGCGCTTCGCTTCCGCTGCCGACGGCGCTCTCGTGCTAAGTCACGACGGCATCATACGCTGGACAGGCGCACCGGTCGCCAAACTCGCATCCGGCGACAAGCTCTTCTCGCCTCAGATCCGGCTTCTGGCCGACGAGAGCCTCGCAGGCCCAACCCGCGAGAAGGTAGAGGCGCGGCTCGACGCTTGGCTGAAGGCCCACGTGGTGCGCCTGCTCGGCCCTCTGATGGAGATCGAGACCGCGGCCGACCTCGTCGGGCTCGCCAAAGGCATCGGCTACCAGGTCGTGGAATCCCTCGGCGTGCTGGAGCGCGCCAAGGTCGCCCAGGAGATGCGCACCCTCGACCAGGAGGGCCGCGGGGCGCTGCGCCGCCACGGGGTGCGCTTCGGCGCCTACCACATCTTCCTGCCGGCCCTGCTCAAGCCCGCCCCGCGTACGCTCGCCGCTCAGCTCTGGGCGCTTCGCAACGGCGGCCTCGACCAGCGCGGCCTCGACGAGATCGCCCATCTGGCCGGCTCCGGCCGCACCTCGATCAAGGTGGACCGCGAGATCGCCAAGGGTCTCTACCGCGCCGCGGGCTTTCGCGTGTGCGGCGAGAGGGCGGTGCGCGTCGACATCCTGGAGCGGCTGGCCGATCTGATCCGCCCGGCCGTCTCGTATCGTCCCGGTACCACACCGGGTGCGGCGCCAGACGGTACTGCGGACGGGGACGGCTTCGTCGCAACCGTGGGCATGACCTCGCTGGTCGGCTGCTCGGGGGAGGACTTCGCCTCGATCCTGAAATCCCTGGGCTACACCTCCGAAACCCGCACAGGCCCGGCCATCACTGTGCCGCTGCTGCCGGTCGCCTCGACCGTGCCGGTCCAGGCGGTGCCCGCCGCCGCGGTTGCGGAGACGGCCGAGGCCCCGACTGACTCCGCCCAGGCGGTGTCCGCAATCGAGCAGGAGCCCGAAACGGTCGCCGCCGCTGAAGACGCGCCGGCCGCCGAACCCGAGATCGAAGCGGCGGCCGCGATGCACGCCGTTGCCCCCGAGGAGATCGCCTCCGCCGAGTCCGTCGAGGCCGAAGCGGAGGCTGCCGCCTTCGAGCCTGTCGTCGAAGAGCCCGTCACCAAAGAACCCGTGGCCGAGATTACCGAGGCCGCGCCGCCTGCCAAGTCTCCGGCCGAGGTCGCCGCGTCGGCAGAGACTCCCGAGGCCGTCACCCCTGCGGATGCCGCACCGGAATCCGCCGATGCTGAGGAGTCTGTGCCGGGCGAACTCGCCACCGTCGAGGTGTGGCGCCTCCAGCGCCACCAGCGCCCGGCCAATCCGCGCCAGAACCGGCCTCGTGGCCGCGACAGCGCGCCGCGCAACGCCGGCGCCGCCCCCTGGTCGGAGGGCGAGGCTCAGCTGCGGCGCGAGGGGGGGCGGCCTGAGCGTCGCCCGCAAGGCGCCGACGGCCGCGAGCGCCCGGAAGGACTTAGCCGCGGGCGGGACAACGGACCGCGCCGCGAGCGCTCCGAGGGGCCTCGGCCCGAGCGCCGCGACGAGACGCGCAACGCCGGCCCGCGTCCCGATCCGCGCCCGCCCCGGCGCGAGCGGGCGCCCGACCCGGATTCGCCCTTCGCCAAGCTCGCCGCCCTGAAGGCGCAGCTCGAATCCGGCGAGCCCGGCAAGCGCTGAGCGGCATCCGGATGCGATGAAGGACGGGCGCTGCCGGCTCGACAAGTGGCTCTGGTTCGCGCGCTTCGCCCGGACGCGGTCCTTGGCCGCACGTCTCGTCGAAGGCGGCCATGTCCGCGTGAACGGCGCACGGACCGACAACCCGGCCAAGGGCGTCGCGATGGGCGACGTGCTCACTGTCGCCGCCGAGCACGGCACGGCGGTCGTCCGGGTCGCCGACCTCGGCGAGCGCCGCGGCCCGGCCGCCCAGGCACGCCGCCTCTACGCCGACCTCTCGGCCGGCGACGGCGCCCCAGTCCCGCAATCCGAGCCTCCCCCGGAATCGGTGTAGGGAAGCCACAGGGCCGGGCGGGCATGGCGGCGCGGCGCCGGCGCGCTTGTCAGCCCCCGTGGCAGGGGCTAGAGCCGTCCGCATCCGAGGCTGCGCGGCTGGCCATCGACGAAAGCCCGCGTGAACCAAGCCCGCCCGCATGCGGGGCTGCACCGGCCCCCCGGCACCGCTCAGCGGAGCGCGCGGATCGAGGACGAAAAACGGCCCATGACCTACGTCGTCACCGACAACTGCATCAAGTGCAAGTACATGGACTGCGTCGAAGTCTGTCCGGTGGACTGCTTCTACGAGGGTGAGAACATGCTCGTCATCCATCCCGACGAGTGCATCGATTGCGGCGTGTGCGAGCCGGAATGCCCGGCCGAGGCGATCAAGCCCGACACGGAGTCCAACCTGGAAAGCTGGGTCAAGCTCAACGCCGACTACGCCAAGACCTGGCCCAACATCACCCAGAAGAAGGATGCCCCCGGCGACGCCAAGGAGTGGGACGGCGTGTCCGGCAAGCTCGAAGCCCACTTCTCGGCCAACCCCGGCTCCGGCGACTGAGGCGGGTCCGTCCCGCACGGGCCAGCGGCCGAGCCATGCGCCCAGGGAGACGCTGGGGTGCGTGAGCTCGCGGGACAGGCGCGGTCGGCCGTGCACAACTCCGTTAGCGCCGCCCGCCCACAGGGCGCGGCAAGTCAGCAATGCTTTGATTCGCGGGCCGGATTGTGATACACAATCCGCCTGCCGTCGCTCGTGCCTGACGTGCGCCCTCCGCGCCAAAACGCGTATCCGGACTTTCTTGGAACCGGGGTTGCATGCGAACGACCGCCGAAGGGTCTTCCTTCGGTGGCCGCTCATTCCTGTGCGTGCCCGGCTGTGCCTGGGAACCTCCGGTCCGACCTCATGGGTCCGCGAACGGAGGTCGGCGGCTGGTGCCGGGTGTCCCACCCCGGATGACACGATTTGGCGCGGATGAACACGATCCTGCGCGATATTATGGAGGCCCTTCTCGCATGACAACAGCCAAGAAGCCGACGACAGGCCGCCAAGGGTTCAAGACCGGCGAGGCGGTCGTGTATCCCGCCCACGGCGTCGGTCGCATCACCGCGATCGAGGAGCAGGAGATCGCCGGCTACAAGCTCGAGCTGTTCGTCGTCTCCTTCGAGAAGGACAAGATGGTCCTGCGGGTCCCCACCGCGAAGGCCAACAGCGTCGGCATGCGCAAGCTCGCCGAGCCGGAACTCGTCAAGAAGGCCCTCGACGTGCTGACCGGCCGCGCCCGCATCAAGCGGACGATGTGGTCGCGCCGGGCCCAGGAATACGAGGCCAAGATCAATTCGGGCGACCTGCTCTCGGTCACCGAGGTGGTGCGCGACCTGTTCCGTTCCGAGGCGCAGCCCGAGCAGTCCTACAGCGAGCGCCAGCTCTACGAGGCCGCCCTGGACCGCATCGTGCGCGAGATCTCGTCGGTCAACCGCATCACCGAGACCGAGGCCCTCAAGCTGATCGAGCAGAGCCTCGCCAAGTCCCCGCGCCGCGCCAAGAACGAGGCCGAGACGGAGAGCGAGGACATCCAGGAAGAGGCTGCCTGAGCCGCTCCTTCCACCGCACTGCGAATGTCGAAGGGAGCCCGGCGCGGATGCGCCGGGCTTTTTTCATGGCCCGGCCGGCCTGCGGGCCTGTCCTGATGGCCGGGTTTACCGCGTCGTGCCGTTGTCGACAGGAAAAGCGTGGCGATTGGCGTTTCGGGACTGGCGGGCGGCGGAACGAAACACATGTTGGTGAAGTCGGCCGCTCGCCGAACGTCGGCACCCCCGATCCCGTCTACGCCTCCGAGGGCCGGGATCGGTGGGTGCTGATTGTCCGGCAGGCCGTCGCCGTGCTCGCGGGGCCGGATGGGCCGTGCCGAAGGAACCTTCACGCCCCCGCTCCGTTTGACGCTTGCCTTGGCGTCGGTCCCGGGCGGCGGCGTACGCCGCCGCGAGAGTTCGGACGCCGCACAGCACTCGAAAGAAAGAGGCAGGCGGGGATGGCGGAAATCGCAGGGATACGGCGGCAGTTCATCCGCACGGCCATGGAGGCGCCTTTCCTCCAGCGGGACGAGGAGCGCGGGCTGGCCGTGCGTTGGAAGGACAACCGCGACGAGCGCGCCCTCCACCAACTGATCTCCGCCCACATGCGCCTCGTCATCGCCCTGGCGGGGCGTTTTCGTCACTACGGCCTGCCGATGGCCGATCTCGTGCAGGAGGGCCATGTCGGCCTGATGGAGGCCGCCGCCCGCTTCGAGCCGGAGCGCGAAGTCCGGTTCTCGACCTACGCGACTTGGTGGATCAGAGCCTCGATCCAGGATTACATCCTGCGCAACTGGTCGATCGTCCGCGGCGGCACGAGTTCGGCGCAGAAGGCCCTGTTCTTCAACCTGCGCCGCCTGCGCGCCCGGCTGATGCAATCCACCGAGGAGCGCGTCGGCGACGAGATCCACCGCCGCATAGCCACCGCCATCGGCGTCTCGCAGCAGGACGTGGCGCTGATGGACGCGCGGCTGTCGGGCCCCGACATGTCGCTCAACGCCCCCGTGGGCGAGGAGAGCGAGGCGTCCTCCGAGCGCATGGACTTCCTGATCGACGGCGCGGCGCTCCCCGACGAGACCGTCACCGCCACGGTGGACGGTGAGCGGCGCCTGAGCTGGCTTCAGCAGGCGCTCGGCGTCCTCTCCGAGCGGGAACTGCGCATCCTGCGCGAGCGGCGGCTCGCCGAGGATCAGGCCACCCTCGAAGCTCTGGGCCACCGCCTCGGCATCTCGAAGGAGCGCGTGCGCCAGATCGAGAACCGCGCCTTGGAGAAACTGCGCCGCGCCCTGGCGGAGCGCTTCCCCGCCGCCACCGGCTCGCCTTACGTCGGCTGAGCCGCCGTCCGGATCGATGAACTGCAAGAAGCCCTGCCGCGAGGCAGGGCTTCTTGCGTAAGGGGGCGGCAGACGGAGATCAGCGCGCTTCGCGGGGGCCCGAGGCCGCGAGCGCCTGCGCCATGCGTTCGATCCGCTCGGCGGCCTGGGCCACGCCTTGGGCCGCGCGCGCGGCCTCGTCCGCCCGCTCCCGGTCCGCCTGCTCGAAGGCCGCGCGGAGCGCAGCCGTCTCGGTCTCGATGGCCGCGAACCGCTTCTTCAGCTCGGCCAGCTCGTCGGCGATCGTGATCGCGGCCATCACCTGGAGCCGCATGTCGCCGATCTCGCCGAACGCCTTGCGCATCTCGCCGATGCGGGCGCCGAGTCCGGCCGCGAGGTCGGAGAGATGCGCCTCCTCGCCCTCGCCGCAGGCCATGCGGTAGCTCTTGCCGTCGATGGTGACGTTGATCTGGGGCATTCGTCTCGGTGCGGCGGATAGGTGATCGAGGCTGGGGCTTCGGAGGGCGGCCGGTCAAGCGGGTCGATGCGTCTCCTCCGCAGGATGGAGCACGCCCTCGACGGCCTCGATCGCCCGGTCGAGGCGGCGGCCCACCTGGTCGGTCGTGGCCTCGACCGTGGCGAGCCGGGCGCTGGCCAAGTCGAGGGCGGCGGCGAGCCGGGCCCGGTCCTCCCCCATGATCGCCAGTTCGGCGTCGCGGTCGTCCGGGGCGGCGTCTGCGTCGAGCCGGCGGGCCACCGCCGCCTCCAGCCGGGCCAGGGCGCCGTCGAGGCGGGCCAGCGCGTCGTCGATCGGGATGGTCATGCGTGCGGCGATCTTCTTGCGGAACCCAGGTGTCCCCTAACGAAGGCCGGATTTCCAGCCGAAACCGGCCGCGGGCGCACCCATGCGTGGATAGCGGGGCCGCCCCGCCGGGAAGCGGCCGAGCGGCGGGCGATTGTCACGGCCTTTCGTTTGACAGGTGGGGGCGCCATGTTAGACAGCCGCGCGCCCCTGAAGACGGGGTCGCGAGAATGACCGGAACCCCGATCCGTGACAGTCCCGAGGCCCTCGCGCGCGTCGTCCGCAGACCGGATGATCCACGGCGACTCGGCGCGGCCGGACGGGCTCCCGGTTCATCCCAGGTTCAATTCCGTTCGCCACAGAGCGGTCCGCGCCGCGGCAGGATGTTGCCGCCCCGCTCGCATCGTCGGACGCCCGCTGCGCGGCGCCCCTCATCTGGAAGGAGTCACGTCGTGACGGTCAAGGTTGCCATCAACGGGTTCGGGCGCATCGGCCGCAACGTGCTGCGCGCCATCCACGAGGCCGGCCGCAGCGACATCGAGGTCGTGGCGATCAACGATCTCGGCCCCGTCGAGACCAACGCCCACCTGCTGCGCTTCGATTCCGTGCACGGTCGCTATCCCGGCGAGGTCTCGGTCGACGGCGAGTTCCTGGTCGTCGACGGAAAGCGCATCAAGGTCACGGCCGTGCGCAACCCGGCCGAGTTGCCCCACCGCGACCTCGGCGTCGACATCGCGCTGGAATGCACGGGCATCTTCACGGCCCGCGACAAGGCCAAGGCGCATCTGGATGCCGGCGCCAAGCGCGTCCTGGTCTCGGCGCCCGCCGACGGGGCCGACCTCACGGTGGTCTACGGCGTCAACCACGACAAGCTGACGGCCGAGCACCTCGTGGTCTCGAACGCCTCCTGCACCACCAACTGCCTCGCGCCGGTCGCCCAGGTGCTGAACGACGTCGTGGGCATCGAGCGCGGCTTCATGACCACGATCCACTCCTACACCAACGACCAGCCCTCGCTGGACCAGATGCACAAGGACCTCTACCGGGGCCGCGCCGCAGCCCTCTCGATGATCCCGACCTCGACGGGTGCGGCCAAGGCCGTGGGCTTGGTCCTGCCCGAGCTGAAGGGCCGGCTCGACGGCACCGCGATCCGGGTGCCGACCCCCAACGTCTCGGCGGTCGACCTCGTGTTCACGGCACGTCGCGAGACCTCCGTCCAGGAGATCAACGACGCGATCAAGGCGGCCGCCGCCAGCGGCCCCCTCAAGGGCGTGCTCGGGGTCACCGACCGGCCGAACGTCTCGATCGACTTCAACCACGACCCCCATTCCTCGACCTTCCACCTCGACCAGACCAAGGTCATGGACGGCACCTTCGTGCGCATCCTGTCCTGGTACGACAACGAGTGGGGCTTCTCGAACCGCATGGCCGACACGGCGGTCGCCATGGCCAAGCTCATCTGAGCCGGGATCGACGACGCGATTGAGGCCGGCGCGTCCACGGGCGCCGTCCGCCTCCCGAACCAGGGGACAGCCAGGATGACCGACGCCGCGCCGAACCAGCCGACCGGACAGGGCTTCATACCGCCGGCCCCGCCGGCGGAGGCCAAGCCCCCGGCCCAGGCCGTCCCGCCGCCGCCGCAGACCGTCGGTGCGCAGAACGCGGCCCCGCGGGGCGCCGCGCAGTCCCAGCCGATCCCGGCCAACCAGCTCTTCGACCAGCTCGCCCGGATCGAGGACAAGTGCTCGCGGATCGAGGACAAGTACGCCCGCTCCGAGTCCCTGCTCTCCCGCGTCGAGGACAAGGTCGAGAACGCCTCGAACCGGATGAACGAGGCGGCCCGCCAGTCGGACCTCGCGGCCTTGCGCACCGAGATGCGCGGCCTGACCGAGCGCACGCGGCGCCTGCCCGGCACCGGCGCCCTGGTGCTCACCGCGGTCATCACCGCCGTGCTCACCGTCGTGCTGATGGTGGCCGTGCAGCGGCTCAACCTCGACAGCCTGCTGCCGCCCCGCGCCGGCACCTCGGCCGCACGCTGACCGCTTCGGGAGCCTAAAAAGATCTCATGACCGCCTTCCGCACCCTCGACGACGCCGGCTCCCTCAACGGGCGGCGCGTGCTCCTCCGGGTCGACCTCAACGTGCCGATGGAGGGCGGCCGCGTCACCGACGCGACCCGCATCGAACGCGTGGCGCCGACCATCCGCGAGATCGCGGGCCAGGGCGGCAAGGTGGTGCTGCTGGCCCATTTCGGCCGGCCGAAGGGCCAGCGCGCGCCCAAGGATTCCCTCGAACCCGTGGTGGCGACCCTCGCGGCGGTGCTCGGGCGCCCGGTCGCCTTCGCGCAGGACTGCGTCGGCGAGCCGGCCCGCACTGCTGTCGCGGCGATGGCGGACGGCGACGTGCTGCTTTTGGAGAACACCCGCTACCACGCGGGCGAGGAGAAGAACGACCCGGCCTTCACGGCGGCGCTGGCCGAGAACGGCGACCTCTACGTCAACGAGGCGTTCTCGGCCGCGCACCGGGCGCATGCCTCGACGGAAGGGCTGGCCCACATCCTCCCGGCCTATGCCGGCCGCCTGATGCAGGCCGAACTCGACGCCCTGACCAAGGGGCTTGAGGCTCCCAAGCGCCCGGTGATCGCCCTGGTCGGCGGCGCCAAGGTCTCCTCCAAGATCGACCTGCTCCAGAACCTCGTCGCCAAGGTGGACATCCTCGTCATCGGCGGCGGCATGGCCAACACCTTCCTGCACGCGCAAGGCAAGGCCGTGGGCAAGTCGCTCTGCGAGAAGGACCTCGCCCAGACCGCCCTGCGCATCCTCGCGGCGGCCGCGGCCGCCGACTGCCGGATCATCCTGCCGGTCGACGCCGTGGTGGCCCGCGAATTCAAGGCGAACGCCGCCAACGAGACCGTCCCGGTCGATGCCGTGCCCGACGACGCCATGATCCTCGATGCCGGCCCGAACTCGGTCTCCGAGATCGACGCCGCGATCGACGAGGCCGCGACGCTGGTCTGGAACGGGCCGCTGGGCGCCTTCGAGCTGACGCCGTTCGACGCCGCCACGGTGGCCGCCGCCCGGCACGCGGCCGACCGCACCAGGGCCGGCCGGCTGGTCTCGGTGGCCGGCGGCGGCGACACGGTGGCCGCCCTCAACCACGCGGGCGTGGGCGAGGACTTTTCCTATATCTCGACGGCGGGCGGCGCGTTCCTTGAATGGCTCGAGGGCAAGGCACTGCCCGGTGTCGAGGCGCTGCGCGCCAAGACCTGAATCGTCCGGCACCCTGCGGCGGAGCCATTCCGCCGCACGGCACCGGGCCCCGCGCCTCCTGAGGGCGCAGACGACACGAAATCTGACGGAGCAGGGACGATGGCGCGGATCACGTTGAGGCAGCTTCTCGATCACGCCGCCGAGTACGAGTACGGCGTGCCGGCCTTCAACATGAACAACATGGAGCAGGGGCTCGCCATCATGGCGGCGGCCGACGCCACCGACTCGCCGGTGATCCTCCAGGCGAGCCGCGGGGCGCGGGCCTACGCCAACGACGTGGTGCTGGCCAAGCTGATCGACGGCCTCGTGGAGATCTACCCCCACATCCCCGTCTGCATGCACCTCGACCACGGCAACAACGAAGCCACCTGCGCCACCGCGATCCAGTACGGCTTCACCTCGGTGATGATGGACGGCTCGCTCAAGGCCGACGGCAAGACGCCGGCCGACTACGCCTACAACGTCGAGATCACCCGCAAGGTCGCCGAGATGGCCCACTGGGCCGGCGTCTCGGTGGAGGGCGAACTCGGCGTGCTGGGTTCCCTGGAGAGCGGCACGGGCGAGGCCGAGGACGGCCACGGGGCGGAAGGGGAACTCTCCCACGACCAGTTGCTGACCGACCCCGACGAGGCGGTGAAGTTCGTGACGGCCACCAAGGTCGACGCGCTGGCGGTGGCGATGGGCACCAGCCACGGCGCCTACAAGTTCACCCGCCAGCCGGACGGCGACGTGCTCGCCATGAACGTGATCGAGGAGATCCACCGCCGCCTGCCCACGACCCACCTCGTGATGCACGGCTCCTCCTCGGTGCCGCAGGAGCTGCAGGACATCATCAACCGCTACGGCGGCAAGATGAAGCCGACCTGGGGCGTGCCGGTGGAGGAGATCCAGCGCGGGATCAAGCACGGCGTGCGCAAGATCAACATCGACACCGACAACCGCATGGCGCTCACCGGCCAGATCCGGAAGGTGCTCTCCGAGGACCCCTCCGAGTTCGATCCGCGCAAGTACCTCAAGCCTGCGATGGAGGCGATGACGAAGCTCTGCAAGCAGCGCTTCGAGGAGTTCGGCACCGCCGGCCAGGGCTCCAAGATCCGCCCGGTCTCGGTCTCGGCCATGGCCAAGCGCTACGCGGACGGCTCCCTCGATCCCAAGATCGGCGCGGCCGGCTGAGGTCGTCGCGGATAAGGCTTCCCCATTGGCCGACCCCCAGCGCCTCACCCTCCTCAGCCCCCACGGCGTCGGGGCGGACACCGTCGACGCCCTCGCCGACGCCCTTCGGGCGGCCTGTGCCGGGGGCGACGTCGCCGCCGTGATCCTGCGGCTGGCGCCCGGCGACGAGCGCGGGCTGACCGCCCTCGTCAAGCGCGTGGCGCCCGCGGTGCAGGAGCATGGCGCGGCCCTGCTCGTGGCCTGCCCCGGCTTTGCGGGCGACCTCGTCAGCGTCCAGGCCCGCGGCGGCGCGGACGGCGTCCATCTCGACAAGCCGGGCGACCTGGACCAGCCGGGCAGCCTGCGCGACCTGCGCGAGCGCCTGCGCGACGGCCGCATCCTGGGCGCCGGCGGCGTCGAGACGCGGCACGCGGCCATGGATGCTGGCGAGGCCGGCATCGACTACCTGATGTTCGGCGGCCTCTACCCGGACGGTGCGGCCCCCGACGCGGAGACGGTGCGCGAGCGCGCCGCTTGGTGGGCCGAGATCTTCGAGACGCCCTGCATCGCGGTGGCCTGCGCGGAGGCCGAGGTTGCTAGCCTCGCCGCCACCGGCGCCGAGTTCATCGGCCTGGAGAGCGCGATCTGGATGGCCGGCGACGACGGCCTCGCGCGCATCCGCGACGGCTTGGCGCGGGCCGCCTCGTGAGGGCCGCCCTCCTCGTCGCCATGGTCCTGCTGGCCGCCGGCCCGGTCCGGGCCGCACCGAACCCGGTGCCGGCCAAGGAGCCGCCCGCCGAGCCCGAGAAGAAGCCGGTGCGGGAACTGCCGACCCCGTACACGGCGAACTTCTCCGGAGGCGCCCGGCCGCCGGATACCGGCCGCCCGCCGGACTTCGCCTACGGCGCCTACCAGCGCGGGCAGTACGTCACCGCCTTCCGCGAGGCGACCAAGCGTATCGAGGGCGACCGCAAGGACGCCGCCGCGATGACGCTGCTCGGCGAACTCTACAACCAGGGGCTCGGCGTCCGCCAGGACCCGGTGAAGGCGGCCGACTGGTACAGGCTCGCCGCCGGCCAGAACGACCCCAGCGCCATGGCCTCCCTCGGCCTGATGGCGATGGATGGGCGCGGGCTCGCCAAGGACACCAAGGCCGGCCGCCGCTGGCTGGAGCAGGCGGCCGAGCGCGGCTCGCCCACCGCCTCCTACAACCTCGCCCTGATCCTGATCGGCACCGGCACCGAGCCCGACCAGGTCCGCGCCGCCGCCCTGTTCCGCAAGGCGGCCGAGGGCGAACTCGGCCCGGCCCAGCACGACCTCGGGGTGCTCTACCTCCAGGGCCGGGGCGTGCCCAAGGACGCTTCCCAGGCCGCCGAGTGGTTCCGCAAGTCCGCCGACAACGGGGATCTCGCCGGCGAGGTCGAGTTCGCGATCCTGCTGTTCAACGGCACCGGCCTGCCCAAGGACGAGGCGCGGGCGGCCCGCTACTTCCTGCACGCGGCCTCGCGGGGCAACGCCATCGCCCAGAACAGGGTGGCCCGGCTCTACACCGTCGGCCGCGGCGTGCCGAAGAACCCGGTGGAGGCGGCCGCCTGGAACCTCGCCGCGGCCGCGCAAGGCCTGTCGGACGCGTGGCTCGACCAGAGCCTGTCCGGCCTCAGCGCGGACGAGCGCACCCGGGCCGAGCGCCTCGCCACGGAGCGCAGCGAGCAGAAGTAGGGACAGGCCGCCCCCCCCGAGGGAGCTCCTGTCGTCACACATCGCCTTCAGGATATGCCACGGCCTGACCGCGGGCGCTCTCCTCCCCCTTGCGGGCAGGGCTATCGCACATGAGTAAAGACGTTGAAGAGATAGTCTTTGCTCCAAGAGGCGTGTTTCATCTTTTTGCGGATGGGCAAGTCCGAGGGATGTGCCTCCATGATGTTGCGCGCGAGCCGGCGCAACAGGGCGAGGTTTTCCGGGGCGTAGTTCTTGCGGGACCGGGCGTCGTCCTCGTGAAAGATCACGTCCAGGGTCCAGTGGAGATGGTTCTCGATCCCCCAATGGGCGCGCACCAGCATGGCGAACCGGCCGGGCGTGAGCCGGCGCGAGAGCACGAAATAGCGGGTGTGGACCTCCTCGCGGCCGCCTGCGACCTGACGGACGCTGACGATGCGCCCGAACGCGGACAGTCCCGGCAGAAGGGTTTTGGCGTCGGCCGGCGCCGCCATGACATGGGCCATGCGCCGCACCACCCGGCCATGGCCCTCGTCCTGCACCGTGTGACTCGGCACGGCCTTCGCCCGCGCGAAGGCGGCCTCGGCGGCGGCGTACAGCTTCGGCTGGTTCGTCTTGAGACCGAGCACGTAGTCGGCTCCCCCCTTCCGGATCACCGTGGCCGTGTCCGGGCGGCAATGCAGGGCGTCCGCCGTGACCGTGCAGCCTTTGACCACCAGGCTGCCGAGGAGGGCACGGGCCGCCTCCGCCTCGCCGCCGGCGCCTGCCCGGCTCTGGGCGAGCGAGAGCCGCGTGAGGCCGTCGAACACGCTCACCATCACCGGCGGCATGTGGCTCTGCCCCGCCTCGTAGGCCCGCCGCAGCGCCTTGCCGTCCACCGACAGCACGCCACCGGCCCGCAGACGATGGCCCATCGCGCAAAGACAGGCGCGCAGCGCTCGCTCCAGGGCCTGCGGGTCGAGAAGGCGCAAGGTCTGGGAGAGCGTGTCGTGGCTCGGCGTGCCGTGGCGCAGGCTCAGCACCTCGCGGAACTCCGCCTCGTGGGCCGAGGCGAAGTCGGCGATGTCCACGCAGGTCTTCTCCCCGCATAGAAGCCCGCACAGCGCCAGGAACAGCATCTCCCCTAAGTCGTGGCGGGCCGTGAAGTCGCGCGGGTCCTGAACATCGCGGAGGATGACGAGCATATCCGCGACCATGACGAAGCTCCCCCCAAGGAAAGCTTCGTCAGAAGCCATCACACCGCAAATCGCAACAGGCAATCTACTCATATGCGATGGCCCTGCCTCTGCGGGGAGGAGCCGGAGGTG
>NZ_BPRB01000169.1 GCF_022179685.1 Methylobacterium trifolii | reverse complement strand
CACCTTCAACGGCGTCGTCGAAGATGACGACGCCGTTGAAGGTGTCGAAGTAATAGCGCTGCACGAATCCATCCCTTGCGCCGTCAGTCGAACACATCGGCTCCCGTGTGCGCGTGATAGGGTATTCGATTTGTTGCGCGTTGCCACCGAGCCGGCGGATTATTTCGGTGTTGAAAAATTCACGTACAAGTTGAACTCGTCCTTCTGAATAATAAATCCAACGACGGCAGGTCTTGATCGCCGGATCGGATAAGGTCTTTGGCCCTGTGACCTAAGACCTTTCGCTCATGGGGTGCGGCCACGGCTCCCCGCGATGCAGGGCCTCGGCCTCCGGATTGAGGCGTCCCGCCTCGTCCTGGAGCACGAGGGGCGGGCGCAGGCTCATGGCCGCCCGGCTGCCCTTCACCGCCTGGATCAGCACCCGGATCGCCGGACGCCCGGCCCGTGCGTGGACCGGGCGGATCGTCACCGCCCCGAAGCGGTTGGCCAAGACCGCGAGGCAGGCGGCCAGGGCGTCGGCCCTGTGGATCAGCCCGAGGCGCCCGCCCGGCCGCAGCAGCCCGGTGCAGGTGCGGACCCACGCATCGAGCCCGAAATCCGAAAAGCTGTGCGCGCCGGCCTTGCCCGGATGGGGGGAGGGGCGGTGCGCGCCGGACGAGAAGAACGGCGGGTTCGTGAGCACGATGTCGGCAAGCTCCGGCACGAGGCCGGCCGCCCGGCGCGCGGCACCGGGCGCCAGCACGTCCGCCTCCAGCACGGTGACGCCGTCGAGGCCGTTCAGCGCCGCGTTGGCCCGGGCCATCGCGGCCAACGCCGCGTCGCGCTCCACCAGTACGACACTGCAGCCCGGCGCGAGGCGCGCGCAGGCAAGGCCCACCGCCCCGGTCCCGGCCCCGACATCGCAGACCACCATGCCGGCCTCGGGCGCGACGAGGCGGGCGAGGAGGACGGCGTCCGTCCCGGCCCGGTGCGCCCCGCGCGGCGGCTGGATCAGCCGAAGCCGGCCGCCGAGGAAGCCGTCAGGCTCCGGATTCATCGCGCAGTTCGTGCGCGAGCCCGGCATCGCTCAACAGGCGCCGGGCCTCCCGCACCCGGTCGTCGGGAACGAGCATGCGCCGGGGAAAGGCGCCGATCGAGCCTTCCATCAGGCTCATGTGGGCGTCCGCGACGAGGACCGGGATCTCGGCGCCCTCCAGGAGGGACTGCGCGAAGCCGATCAGCACGATGTCGTTGGTTCGGATCAGCTCGATCATTCCGGGTCCCGGCCGGCGGAAAGGGGCGGCGCTTTGGTCGCGTACAGCCTCGCACGGCCGTGCACCATATCCGGTTGCGGGCGCGGAATGTTGCGGCGCCAGGAAGCTCGTGCGAAGGGGTGGCGCCGTCCCGCGCGAGACTCGGACCGGTGTCGCGAACCGGCCAGGAGGCATCGGATCTTGGGTGTCGTCGTATCCATCGATAAGGGCCGCTCGGATGCCGAGGCGAGCCTGAGCGACCTGGTCGCCCTCGTCGCCGACGGCATGGGGCGGGTCAACACCACCATCCTGTCGCGGACGGGATCGGACGTGGCGATGATCCCGGAGGTGGCCAACCACCTGATCGCGTCGGGCGGCAAGCGCCTGCGCCCGGTCCTCACCCTCGCGACCGCGGCGCTCTGCGGCTATTCCGGCCCGGACGGGGACGTGAAGCTCGCCGCCAGCGTCGAGTTCATGCACACGGCCACGCTGCTCCACGACGACGTGGTCGACGAGAGCGACATGCGCCGCGGACGCGTCGCCGCCCGGATCAAGTGGGGCAACGAGGCCAGCGTCCTCGTCGGCGACTTCCTGCTGGGGCAGGCCTTCCGCATGATGGTCGAGGTGGGCTCTTTGCGCGCCCTCGACATCCTCTCGGCCGCAGCCACCGTGATCGCCGAGGGCGAGGTGATGCAGCTCACCGCCGCCAAGAACACCGAGACCAGTGAGGACGAGTATCTCGCCGTGATCCGCGGCAAGACGGCGGAGCTGTTCGCCGCCGCTTGCGAGGTTGGGCCGGTTCTCGCCGAGCGCCCGCGGGCCGAGCAGGCCGCCTGCCGCTCCTACGGCATGAACCTCGGCATCGCCTTCCAGCTCATCGACGACGTGCTGGATTACGGCGGCACCTCCGCGGCGCTGGGCAAGAACGTCGGCGACGACTTTCGCGAGGGCAAGATCACCCTGCCGATCGTGCTGGCCTTCCGCCGCGGCAGCGAGGAGGAGCGCGCCTTCTGGCGCCGGACCCTCCAGGCGGGCGAGGTCGCAGACGGCGACCTGGAGACGGCCCACACCATCCTGCGCCGCCACCGGGCGCTGGAGGACACGGTGGAGCGCGCCCGCCACTACGGCGCCATGGCCCGCGACGCGCTGGCCTTGTTCCCGAACGGGCCTATGAAGGCGGCTTTGCTGGGCGCCGTGGATTTCTGCATCGCGCGGGCGCACTGACGCCGCATCGGCCTCAGCGCAGGACCGTCGCCGCCACCCACCAGCCGGGATGCCCGGCCCGGATCGCACGGGCCGCCTGCACCGCCCGATGGCGGTCGGCGTAGAGGGCGAACACCGTCGCCCCCGATCCCGACATCCGCGCGAGGCGGCATCCCGCTTGGGCGCGAAGCGCTGCGAGCGCGTCGCCGATCACTGGTGCGACGGTGAGCGCCGGCCCTTCCAGGTCGTTGCGGGCCGGTCCGATCGCGCCGAACAGCCCGTCCGCGTCGAGATTGTCCGCGATGTCGGGGTGTCGCGCGCCCGGCAGGTCCTGCCCGACCGCGAGGCCGAGCGCCTTGAACACGGGCGCGGTCGGCACCGGCACGCCGGGATTGATCAGCACCGCCGGAAGCGGGTCGAGGCCGAGCCTCGGCCCGATCGCCTCGCCGGCCCCCCGCATCATCCGCGCCCGCGGCTCCAGGCAGACCGGAACGTCGGCCCCGGTGGCGCGCGCGGCAGCGATCACCGCCGGATGGTCGATCGGCAGGCCGTTGAGGCGGGCGAGCAGGCGTAGCGCCGCGGCGGCATCCGACGAACCGCCCCCGATGCCTGCGGCCACCGGGAGCCGCTTGACCAGGGCGAAGGCGCCGAGCCGCAGTCCCGGCACTCCGGCGGCGAGGTGGCGCGCCGCGCGCAGCACGAGGTTGTCGTCGTTCGGCCCGGCCGGTCCGGCGGTCGGCCCGCTCACGTCGAGGCTCAACGGCCGCTCGGGCGTGAGCGCGAGGGCGTCGGACACGCCCGCGAAGGCCACGAGGCTCTCCAGCGCATGGTAGCCGTCGCCCGCGCGCCGGCCGAGGACGTGGAGGGTCAGGTTGATCTTGGCGGGGGCGCGGGTGGTGAGGACGGGCACGCGGTCTCGGTCGCAGGATCGGAGGGACGGGCAGGCCATGGGAAGACGGGGCCGCCGCGGATGTCGAAAAGGCTCAGTCGTAGGCCCCGATCATCGCCTCTTCCTTCCGCTCGGCGCGCCGTACCTCCGGGTCCGGCGCGTGCTCGGCCAGGAACTTTTCCGCCTCCAGGGCCGCCATGCAGCCCATGCCCGCCGCGACGACAGCCTGCCGATACACGAACTCCGCGCAGTCGCCGGCCGCGTACACCCCGGCGACCGAGGTCTTCGTCGTGCCCGGCACGATCCTGAGATAGGCGCCCTCCACCATGTCCAGCTGGCCGGCGAACAGCTTCGTCGCCGGATCGTGGCCGATGGCGACGAACAGCCCGTCGGCCGGGACGTCCTGCGTCACCCCCGTCTCGGAATGGCGCAGGCGGATGCCGGTCACGGACTTCACCGGCGCGCGCCGTCCCAGGATTTCGTCGACGACGTGGTTCCACACCACCGCGACCTTGGGATGGGCGAACAGCCGGTCCTGGAGGATGGGCTCGGCCCGGAAGCGGTCGCGGCGGTGGACGACCGTGACCTTGGAGGCGAGGTTGGCGAGGTAGAGGGCCTCCTCGACCGCCGTGTTGCCGCCGCCCACGACCACCACCTCCTTGCCGCGGTAGAAGAACCCGTCGCAGGTGGCGCAGGCCGAGATGCCGTATCCGTTGAACTCCTGCTCGGAGGGCAGCCCGAGCCATCGGGCCTGCGCGCCGGTGGCGGCGATCAGGGTGTCGGCCACGTAGGTGTCGCCGCCGTCGCCGACCGCCGTGAACGGGCGCTCCGACAGGTCCACGGACACGATGGTGTCCCCGACGATCTGCGTGCCGACGTGCTCGGCCTGCTGGCGCATCTGGTCCATCAGGTCCGGACCCTGCACCGCGCGGGCGAATCCCGGATAGTTCTCCACGTCCGTGGTGATGGTGAGCTGGCCGCCGGGCTGGATGCCCGTCACCAGGAGCGGCTTCATGTTGGCGCGGGCGGCGTAGATGCCGGCGGTGTAGCCGGCGGGGCCCGCCCCGATGATGAGCACCTTTGTCCGATGAGTCGTCATGACGTCCTCAGGTCCCGGCGGGAGCGCTCGTCCAGGCCGAGCGATGCGCCGCGTAGCGTGTGGCGAGGGCGGCCGCGATCAGGGGCGTCGCGTCGACCGGCTTGTAGGCGAGGGGTTCCAGCCGGCCGGCGAAGGGCCTGAGCGCCCCGTCCATGGCCAGCCCCGCGAACATCCGCCTGTGCCGGATATAGGTGCGCGGCAGGTCGAACAGGAGGACCGGGGCGCCGGTGCTCACCGCCTCGCTGACCATGTTGGCCGAATCGGAGGTGACGACGATGGCGTCCGCCAGGGCGAGCATGCCGACATAGGGGTTGTCGCCGGCCCCGTCCCAGAGGAAGCCGCCGGTCTCGATCGCGAGCGCCTTCACCGCGTCGCGCAACGGGTTCGGCGTGCGGCGGGAGACCGTCACCATCAGCCGGCAGCCGCTGCCCGCCAACTTGCGCAGGTCGGTGACGAGCCGGACCATGTCCACCTTGCGGTAGCTCAGGTGCCGGCTGTCGCCGCCGATCAGCACCGCGACCCGCGGCCCGTCGAGGATTGCGAGGCGCGGGTCGGGGCGGGCGCGGGCGGCGGCGAGGCGACCGGCGGTGACGAGGTGGGGGGCCGTGAGCGTTGTGAAGACGTTGGGGCCGCGCAGGTCGTCGTAGTCCGGCACCCAGATGAAGTCGGCGCTGTCGTGTCCCGTGCGCGGGTCCTTGAGGAAGGCCGTGAAGGTGCGCCCCTTCGAGGCCCGCCGGACGGCGCGAAGGTACGGCACCGCGCGCCGCCCGGAGGCGATCAGGATGTCGGGCACCGGGCCGGCCAGCGCCCCCTTGCTGCGGTAGGGGCCCTGGCGCGGGTCGATCGGCCCCCACGGCGCGGTCCAGCCGAACGGGCCGGAGGCGGGCACGCGCCTTATGTCGTAGGCGAGGCCCAGGGTCTCGGCGATGCCGACGCACTGGTTCTCGTCGCCGGCCTTGCCGTCCGTGACGATCCAGGCACGGGCCGCGGACAGGTCGGGCAAGGCACTGCTTTCGGCAGCGGGGATCACGCCGGTGTCGGACACGTCAATCCAGCGGCAGGTTGCGGGCCAGCCATTCGGCGTAGATGTCGGCGATGGCGGTGATGCGGCGGCGCTCCGATTGCGGGTCGTACCAGGCCCCGCCGTAGCTCGACGGGGTGGCGGTGAGCTGCGGGTGCCGGCCCAGGACGCGGCCGCCGGGGCCGACCAGGAGGGCCTCGCCGTCGAGGTAGTCGGTCTGGGTGCCTCCGCCTGCGCCGGAGCGGCCGCCGCCGTCCACGCTGCCCGCATAGGGGCGCAGCGACAGGCTGCGGATCAGCACGACGAGGCCGGGGCCACGGCCGCCGACGCGTCCGGCGAGGCTGCGCCGCAGCGCCGCGGTCAGGTCCACGCGCAGGGCCTCGGCCTGGAGACCGCCCCCTTGCGCCAGGAGAGGCCGCACGTCGACGCGCACGTCCCCGAGGGGCCGGCCGCCGAGCTTCGGGAAGTCGTCGGCGCAGGCCCCGCCCGCGAGCAGGCACAGCCCGACCGTCCCGAGTAGCCGGCGCAGGCCCGTCATTGCCGAGGCTGCCATGAAGTCAGCCGCCGTACCGGACGCCGACGACCTCGTAGGACTTGCCGCCCCCCGGCGTCGTGACCTCCACCGTGTCGCCCACGGCCTTGCCGATCAGCGCGCGGGCGATGGGCGAGGTGATCGAGACGCGGCCGGCATGCACGTCGGCCTCGGGCTCGCCCACGATCTGGTAGGTCTTCTCCTCCTCGGTGTCGTCGTCCACGAGCTTCACCGTGGCGCCGAACTTGATCTTGTCGCCCGAGAGCTTCGAGACGTCGATGATCTCGGCCCGCGAGATCATGCTCTCCAGTTCGAGCACGCGGCCCTCGTTGTGGGACTGGGCCTCCTTGGCGGCATGGTACTCGGCGTTCTCGGAGAGGTCGCCATGCGCCCGCGCCTCGGAGATCGCCGCGACGATGCGCGGACGCTCCACCTGCTGACGGTGCTTCAGTTCCTCCTCCATGGCTGCGAAGCCGCGCACCGTGATCGGAACCTTGTCTATCGTCATCGTCTCACGCCGCAATGAATAGGCCCGGCCGGGAGCGGCTGCTCCCTCCGGGCCAGATGATGAAGCTTCCGGGCCGCCCGCGCGGCCGGAAGGATAAATTGCCTGCCGCCGTCGAGGCTCAGGCCACGAAGTATTCCTGCAGGGCGCGAACCTGAAGATCGCCTTCGAGGTAGGCCTTGATCCCTTCGGTCGCAGCCATCGCGCCCGCCAGAGTGGTGTAGTACGGCACTTTATGCAAGAGGGCCGCCCGGCGCAGCGACCGCGAGTCGGAGAGCGCGCCGGCCCCCTCGGTGGTGTTCAGCACGAGCTGGATGTCACCGTTCTTGATCGCGTCGACCACGTGGGGTCGGCCTTCCAGCACCTTGTTGACGCGCTCCGTCGGCACGCCGTTCTCCACCAGGAAGCGCTGTGTGCCCCCCGTCGCCAGGATCGAGAAGCCGAGTTCCGACAGGAGGCGGATGGAGGGCAGGATGCGCGCCTTGTCGCCGTCGCGGACCGAGACGAACACGGTGCCTGAGCGCGGCACCAGGGTGCCCGAGCCGAGCTGGCTCTTGGCGAAGGCCACGCCGAAGCCGGCATCCAGGCCGATCACCTCGCCGGTCGAGCGCATCTCGGGGCCGAGCAGCACGTCGACGCCGGGGAAGCGCGCGAAGGGGAACACCGCCTCCTTGACCGCGATGTGGTCGAGCACCTTCGGCTTGAGGCCGAAGCCGGCCAGCGGCTCGCCGGCCATCACGCGGGCGGCGATCTTGGCGATCGGCTCGCCGATCACCTTGGCCACGAACGGCACCGTGCGCGAGGCCCTGGGGTTGACCTCCAGCACGTAGATCGCCCCGTCCTTGATGGCGTACTGGACGTTCATCAGCCCACCGACCTTGAGGGCCAGCGCCATCGCCCGCGTCTGCCGTTCCAGCTCCGCGATCGTCTCGGGCGAGAGCGAGCGGGATGGCAGCGAGCAGGCCGAATCGCCGGAATGGATGCCGGCCTCCTCGATGTGCTCCATGATGCCGGCGATGAACACGTCCGTGCCGTCGCAGACCGCGTCCACGTCGATCTCGACGGCGTCCGAGAGGTAGCGGTCGAACAGGAGCGGGTTCTTGCCCAGCACCGTGTTGATCTGGCCGGTCTTGTCGTTGGGGTAGCGCGCCTTGACGTCGGAGGGGATCAGGCTCGGCAGGGTATCGAGCAGGTAGTCGGCGAACTGCGTCTCGTCGCGGATGATCGCCATGGCCCGCCCGCCGAGCACGTAGCTCGGGCGCACCACGAAGGGCAGGCCGAGGTCGGCCGCCACAAGCCGGCTCTGCTCGACGGAATAGGCGATGCCGTTCTTCGGCTGCTTCATCCCGAGCTTGTCGAGGAGCCGCTTGAACTGGTCGCGGTCCTCGGCGAGGTCGATGGCGTCGGGCGAGGTGCCGAGGATCGGCACGCCGGCCGCCTCCAGGGCGCGGGCGAGCTTCAGGGGCGTCTGGCCGCCGAACTGCACGATCACCCCGTGCAGCGTCCCGGCCTGCCGCTCGGTCTCGATGATCTCGAGCACGTCCTCCTGGGTCAGCGGCTCGAAGTAGAGGCGGTCCGAGGTGTCGTAGTCGGTCGAGACCGTCTCCGGGTTGCAGTTGACCATGATGGTCTCGTAGCCGGCCTCCGACAGGGCGTAGCAGGCGTGACAGCAGCAATAGTCGAACTCGATGCCCTGGCCGATCCGGTTCGGCCCGCCGCCCAGGATGATTATCTTACGACTGTCCGTAGGCTGGGCTTCGTCGACGACGCTGCCCGCGAAGGGTGCGACGTAGGTCGAGTACATGTAGGCGGTCGGCGCCTTGAACTCGGCCGCGCAGGTGTCGATGCGCTTGAAGACCGGGCGCACGCCCAGCGCCCGGCGCCGCTCGCGGACCTCCTCCTCCTCGATATGGGCCAGCACCGCGAGGCGCCCGTCCGAGAAACCCGCCGCCTTGAGCTGGCGGAAGGCGCCCGCCGTGCCGGGCAGGCCGTGCGCCTTGACCCGGTTCTCCAGGTCGATGATGCCCTGCAACTGCTCCAGGAACCACGGGTCGATCTTGCAGGAGGCGTGGACCTCCTCATGGCTGACGCCGAGCCGCAGGGCCTGGGCGACCTTGAGCAGGCGGTCCGGCGTCGGCGTGCCGATGGCGGCCTTGATGGCGTTGTGGTCGTCGCCCTTGCCCAGCCCCTCGATCTCGATCTCGTCGAGGCCGGTCAGCCCCGTCTCCAGGGAGCGCAGCGCCTTCTGGAGGGATTCGGCGAAGCACCGGCCGATCGCCATGGCCTCGCCCACGGACTTCATCGCCGTGGTCAGGGTCGGCTCGGCGCCGGGGAATTTCTCGAAGGCGAAGCGGGGGATCTTGGTGACGACGTAGTCGATCGTCGGCTCGAAGGAGGCGGGCGTGGCGCCTCCCGTGATGTCGTTGGCGATCTCGTCGAGCGTATAGCCCACGGCCAGTTTGGCCGCGACCTTGGCGATGGGGAAGCCGGTGGCTTTCGACGCCAGGGCGGACGAGCGCGAGACGCGCGGGTTCATCTCGATCACGATCATCCGGCCGGTGGCCGGGTCGATGGCGAACTGCACGTTCGAGCCGCCGGTCTCGACGCCGATCTCGCGCAAAACCGCGAGCGATGCGTCGCGCATCACCTGGTATTCCTTGTCGGTCAGGGTCAGCGCCGGCGCCACGGTGATCGAATCGCCCGTGTGCACGCCCATCGGGTCGATGTTCTCGATGGAGCAGACGATGATGCAGTTGTCCGCGTGATCGCGGACGACCTCCATCTCGTATTCCTTCCAGCCGAGCACGCTCTCCTCGATCAGCACCTCGTTGGTGGGCGAGGCGTCGATGCCCCGCTCCACGATGTCGAGGAACTCCTCGCGGTTATACGCGATGCCGCCGCCCGTGCCGCCCATGGTGAAGCTCGGCCGGATGATCGCCGGCAGGCCGACTTCGGCCAGCGCGATCAGCGCCTGCCCGATGGCGTGCTCGCCGTAGCGCTTGCGCCGCTCGTTCTCGCCCGAATGCCACTTCTTCTCGAAGGCCGCGAGCGCAGCCGCCCGTGCCTCGGATTCGGGATTGGCCGCCTCCAGCCTGGCGACCTCGGCGAGGTACTTCTCCCGGTCCGCCTTCTTGGCGGAGGAGGCGTTGGCGAGCGCCGATTTCGGCGTCTCCAGGCCGATCTTGGTCATCGCGTCGCGGAAGAGGTGCCGGTCCTCGGCCTTGTCGATGGCCTCCGCCGTGGCGCCGATCATCTGCACGCCGTACTTGGCCAGCACGCCCATGCGCTGCAGCGAGAGGGCGCAGTTGAGGGCGGTCTGCCCGCCCATCGTCGGCAGGATCGCGTCGGGGCGCTCCTTCTCGATGATCTTGGCGACGATCTCCGGGGTGATCGGCTCGACGTAGGTCGCGTCCGCCATGTCCGGGTCGGTCATGATGGTCGCGGGGTTCGAATTGACCAGGACGATGCGGTAGCCCTCCTCGCGGAGCGCCTTGCAGGCCTGGGTGCCGGAATAGTCGAACTCGCAGGCCTGCCCGATGATGATCGGACCCGCACCGATGATCAGGATCGAGGAGATATCGGTGCGCTTCGGCATCGGACGCCTTGGTACGGGCGCGCGCGCCCGGTCGAGCGCGGCACCACGATTCGGGGCGGGCCGGTCTGGGCGCGTGCGGCGTGGATTGTCGTTGGGCCTCGCGTCTACACGCAGGCACCCGGTTTTGGAAGGGCGCGGCGTCGGGGCGTGCGCCTTCGGAGGCGGTCAGGCCGGCGCAGCGTAATCGGGGGTCGGCATAGAGAATATAATTATTCAAAATCGCATGTATCGGACAATTTGCCTAGCATTGCCGGATGTCATATCGCGTTCCCGATCCACGATTCCCGTCGATCGACTTTATAACTCTTCGAGGAAACGCATGACGAAGCTGGGATTGCTGGCAGCCCTGACCGGCCTGTGCCTGACCGCCTCGGGCACCGGGGCGGCCGAGGTCGCGGTAAAGACCCTCAACAGCGGGCCCGGCGGCGCGATGGTGTTCGATCCCGCCTTCGTGAAGATCGCGCCGGGCGACAGCGTCAAGTTCGTGCCGGCCGACAAGGGCCACAACGCCGAATTGATCAAGGGCATGGCCCCGGAGGGCGCTCCGACCTTCAAGACGGTGGTGGGCAAGGAGGAGGTCGTGACCTTCGACAAGCCGGGCGTCTACGGCGTGAAGTGCTCGCCGCACTACCTCATGGGCATGGTCGCCCTCGTCGTGGTGGGCGATAAGCCGGGGAACCTGGACGCCGCCAAGGCGGTGGAGCACGGCAAGCTCGCCAAGAAGCGCTTCGAGCCGCTCTTCGCCCAGATCCCGTAGTTTCCACAGCGGAGGCGGCACTCGGCCGCCTCCGGTCCGTGGCGGATCAGAGGCCCACGTAGAGGGCGGCGACCGCGCGGTCGATCGAGAGGTAGAACACCCCGAAGGTGATGGCGGCCGCGGCCGTGAATTCCAGGGCGATGCTGGACAGGGTCTGCGAGCGGCGCAGAATCTCGCGGCCGAAGAACAGCGAGACCCAGGCCAGCGTCAGCACGGCCGGGAACACGAACAGGAACGAGAAGGTGCTCTCGACGCGGTCGAGGCCACCGGCCGGGTCGATCAGCGCCCGGATGTTGCGCACCCACGGGGCGTAGAGCGAGGCGTAGAGCGCCGTCATCCACGCGAGCCCGACCGCGACGCCGAGGTGGAAGGTGAAGATACGGTGCAGCCGCGAGAAGTCGTCGGCCGCCTCATCGATGGTCATCCGGTAACCCCACATACATCAACGGGATCGTCCGCCGATGATCGAGGGTCATCGTTAACGGACGGTTGAGGGGCAATAGCCGGACGATTCGGTGTTTTCTGTGACGCCCGGCCTGCCGGGCGCCCCTGGTCCGCGTCGTTGTTCAGGCCCCGCCGATCTCCGGCTCGGGCTTGGCCTCCCGCATCAGGGTCACGAAGCGCTCGAACAGGTAGTGGCTGTCGCGCGGGCCGGGCGAGGCCTCCGGGTGGTGCTGCACCGAGAAGGCCGGCCGGTCGGTGAGCGTCAGGCCGCAATTGGAGCCGTCGAAGAGCGAGACGTGGGTCTCCACCGCCGTGGCGGGCAGGCTCGCGGGATCGACCGCGAAGCCGTGGTTCATCGAGACGATCTCGACCTTGCCGGTGGTCTTGTCCTTGACCGGGTGGTTCGCGCCGTGGTGGCCCTGGGCCATCTTCACCGTGCGCCCCCCCAGCGCCAGGCCCATGAGCTGGTGGCCGAGGCAGATGCCGAAGGTCGGCACCTTCGCCTCCAGCAGGTCGCGGATCACGGGGACCGCGTACGCCCCGGTTGCGGCCGGGTCGCCGGGGCCGTTCGAGAGGAACACGCCGTCCGGCTTCAGGGCCAGGATGTCGGCAGCACTCGTGGTGGCCGGCACCACGGTCACGTCGCAGCCGGCCTGGGCCAGCAGGCGCAGGATGTTGCGCTTCACGCCGTAATCGATGGCGACGACGCGGAATCCCTCGCCGGCCTGCCGGGTGCCGTAGCCGCCCGACAGGGCCCAGACCGTCTCGCTCCAGTCGGAGCGCGCGCGGCTGGTGACCGGCGGCACGAGGTCGAGCCCTTCCATCGGCGCCAGTGCTGCGGCCCGCGCCGCCAGGGCCGCCCGGTCGAACCGGCCCTCGGGGTCGTTGGCGATGACGGCGTTGGGCATGCCGTGGTCGCGGATGCGGGCGGTGAGCGCGCGGGTGTCGATGCCGGTGATGCCGACGATGCCGCGGGCGTCGAGCCAGCCGTCGAGATGGGCCGAGGAGCGCCAGTTCGAGGGCTGCGTCACGGCCGAGGCGATCACCGTGCCGCGCACGCCCGAGGCCGGGGCGGCCTCCAGGCTCTCCAAATCCTCGTCGTTGGTGCCGACGTTGCCGATATGCGGGAAGGTGAAGGTGACGATCTGCCCGGCATAGGAGGGGTCGGTCAGGATCTCCTGATAGCCCGTCATCGCCGTGTTGAAGCAGACCTCGCCGTCGGCCACCCCCGTCCGGCCGATGCCGAAGCCTTCGAGCACCGTGCCGTCGGCCAGCACCAGGAGGGCCGTGACGACCGGGTCGGCCCAGGGGGCGGGCGCGGGGCGGGGTTGCGCGGAGGCGCCGTCGTCTTGCAGCATCGCGGTGATCTCGCTTATGTCCGGGCTCGCCCGGCGCCGACGAACGGCGCCCGGGGAGCTTTACGCGTGCGGCGGTCTTAGCGGGCGCCGCGACGGGGTCAATGTGGCCCCGGCTCCCGCGCGGCTCAATCGCTGCAAAGCGCAGGCCAGCCGCCCGTTCCGTACATCAGGAGACACAAGAGCCATGCTGCGCGCGCGCCTCACCGCCGAGATGAAGGAGGCCATGAAGGCCGGCGACAAGGGAAAGCTCGCCACCGTGCGGATGATCCAGGCCGCCCTCAAGGACAAGGACATCGAGGCCCGCGGCCTCGGGCGTGATCCGACCAGCGACGAGGAGATCCTGTCGCTGCTCCAGAAGATGATCAAGCAGCGCAACGAATCGGCCGCGGTCTACGACCAGGGCGGCCGGCCGGAACTCGCCGCCAACGAGCGCGCCGAGGTCGCGATCATCGAGACCTACCTGCCCCAGCAGATGGACGCGGCCGAGACCAGGGCCGCCATCGAATCGGCCATCGCGGAGACCGGCGCCGCCGGCCCCAAGGACATGGGCAAGGTGATCGGCGTCCTGAAGGGCAAGTTCGCCGGCCGCATGGATTTCGGCAAGGCGAGCGGGCTGGTGAAGGAAGCGCTGAACGCGAAGGGGTGAGGCGGCCTCAGGCCGATCGGTCCCGCGCCTCCATGTAGGCGCGCAGGACCGCGTTGATGCGCCGCTGATACCCGTCGCCGCCGCGCTTGAAGTGGTCGAGTACGTCCTGATCGACGCGGATCGAGATGGCGACCTTGCGCGGCGGGATCACCACCTCCGCGTTCGCCCAATCGAGATCGAGGGGGCCGGCATCGGGATCGGAGGCGACCGCCTCCGCGATCTCAGCATCCGAGACCTGCGACAGGGCCGCGCGATCGGTCCGGCCGCGGCTACGGTCGGCCAGCGAGATGCGCGTGATAGAGGTCTTTCTCATTACGTCTGGCCGGCCGGGCCGAGATCAGGCGTCGGGACCGGCCGCGCATCGATATCCTGTGCGATCATACGATCATAACTCCGAAAAAAGCCGTCGATCATCCACAGGCGATCGGGCGGACACGGATCGGCGGGACTCGCGGTGGGCCGATGCGCTATCGTGGTGGGTCCGCAGACCGGACACCGCAGGCAGCCCCAAAAATCGTGCGCTACCCGCCCCACATCCTCGAAGAGATCCGAACCCGGCTTCCCGCCTCCGACGTGGTCGGCCGGCGGGTGAAGCTGAAGAAGGCCGGCCGCGAGTGGCGCGGGCTCTCGCCCTTCAACGCCGAGAAGACGCCCTCCTTCTACGTCAACGACCAGAAGCAGTTCTACCACTGCTTCTCCTCGGGCAAGCACGGGGACGTGTTCACCTTCCTGATGGAGACGGAGGGCCTGAGCTTCCCGGAGGCCGTGGAGCGGCTGGCCGGCGAGGCCGGCGTCGTGCTGCCCGTCCCGTCCGCCGACACCCGCGAGGTGGAGAGCCGGCGCCGCGGGGCCGTCGAGGTGATGGAGATGGCAGCCCTCTGGTTCGAGGAACGGCTGCGGGGGCCGGGCGGCGCGGGGGCGCGCGCCTATCTCGACGGCCGCGGGCTCTCGCCGGACATCCGCGCCCGGTTCCGCATGGGCTACGCGCCGCCGGACCGCTACGGCCTGCGCGATCACCTGGCGGGCAAGGACGTGGACAAGGACCTGATGGCCGAACTCGGCCTGCTGGTCACGGGCGAGGACATCGCCGTCCCCTACGACCGTTTTCGCGATCGCATCACGTTCCCGATCACGGACGGGCGCGGCCGGGTCATCGCCTTCGGCGGCCGGGCGATGCAGAAGGACGCCAAGGCGAAGTACCTGAACTCGCCGGAGACGCCGCTCTTCCACAAGGGCCGGACGCTCTACAACCTGCACGCGGCCCGAAAGGCCGCCCACGAGCGCGGCGCGATCATCGCTGTGGAGGGCTACGTCGACGTCATCGCCATGACCATGGCCGGCCACCCCAACTGCGTGGCTCCGCTGGGCACTGCGCTCACCGAGGACCAGCTCGCCCTGCTCTGGCGCCACGCCGACGAGCCGATCCTCTGCTTCGACGGCGACGGCGCCGGCCAGCGCGCGGCCTATCGGGCGCTGGACCTCGCCCTGCCGATGCTGGAGCCCGGCCGTTCCCTGCGCTTCGCCCTGCTCCCCGGCGGCCAGGACCCCGACGACCTGCTGCGCTCCGGCGGGGCGCCGGCCATCGACCGCGTGCTGGAGGCGGCCAAGCCCCTGGTCGAGATGCTGTGGTCGCGGGCGGTCGAGACCGGCTCGACCGAGACGCCGGAGCGCCGCGCCGGCCTCGCCCGCTCGGTGCGCGAGATGGTGGCCGGCATCCGCGACGAGACCGTGCGGCGCTACTATCGCGACGAGATCGAGGAGCGGCTGCGCGGCCTCTCCCCCCGCGCCGCGCCGCGCACCGCCTATCAGGCCGGTCCCCGGCCGGGCGGGTTCCAGCGCCGTCCCCGGCCCGGCGACCCGCCGCCCTCGCCGAAGATGACGGCGACCCCCAGCGCCTCGATGACCGCGTCGGCCGGCTTCTCCGGGGCCGGCTCCGTGCGCGAGGCGGTGATCGCCGGGACGCTGCTGATCCACCCGGAGATGATCGCGACCTTCGCCGACGAGCTGTCGGACTTCGATTTCACCCACCCCGACGCGCGCTCGGTCTTCTCCGTCGTGCTCGACTGCGCGGCGGAGAGTACCGAGCCGGACGCCGAGGTGCTGGAGCGGCGGCTCGCCCGTGCCGGCCTCGCCGAGGCGGCCGCGCGCCTCGTCGCCCTGGCGCGCTCGCGCGACCGCAACACCCTGGACCCGCACGCCGATCCGCTTCGGCGCGAGGACGCCTTGCGGCAGGCCATGATCTTGCACCGCAAGGCTGGAGCGCTACATAGCGAACTCCGGCAGGCCGAACGCGCGTTCTTGGAAGACGAAACCGAGGCCAACTTCGCGTGGCTGTGCGCGGTCAAGGAGCAGCTTGCTGTGCACCTCAAGGCCGAAGCGGAAGCGGACGCTCCCGAGACTTCCGACTCGACCGAGGCCTGATGCCTGTGCGATGGCGGTGGGCAAAGGTGCTGGAACGCGGGCTCGCAGCGCCATAGTTAACAATCGGTCAAGCGTCTTGCTTGCATACGGGAATCTGAAGATCCAGGCGGCCGGCGTTCGGCCGCGTCACACGCGCATTGCGGCGTCGATGTCGCGGAGCGGCCCTCCGGCCCCCGCATCGCGCCACGTCGAAACAATAGGCTGATCATGGCGACGAAGGCAACGGAACGGGACGAGACGGACGCTGCGCCCGAGCAGCCCGCGGACGGACCGCTCCTCGACCTGACCGATGCTTCGGTGAAGCGGATGGTGAAGCTCGCCAAGAAGCGCGGCTACATCACCTACGAGGAGGTCAACGAGGTCCTGCCCGAGGGCCAGTCCGACCCGGACCAGCTCGAGGACGTGCTCTCCCAGCTTTCCGAGATGGGCATCAACGTCGTCGAGGCGGAGGAGACCGACGAGGCGGCCGCCGAGAAGCCCGCCAACGGCGAGGCGGCCGAGGACGAGGAGGGCACCGAGGTGGCCGAGGTGGCGCCCGCGCGCGCCGTCACCGTCGCCACGACCACCAAGGAGCCCACCGACCGCACCGACGATCCCGTGCGGATGTACCTGCGCGAGATGGGCTCGGTGGAGCTGCTCTCCCGCGAGGGCGAGATCGCCATCGCCAAGCGCATCGAGGCGGGCCGCGAGGCGATGATCGCGGGCCTGTGCGAGAGCCCGCTGACCTTCCAGGCCATCATCATCTGGCGCGACGAACTCGTCGACGGCAAGGTGCTGCTGCGCGACATCATCGACCTCGAGGCCACCTATGCCGGCCCCGACGGCAAGAACGCCCCGCAGATCGCGGAGGGCGAGGCCGAGGGCGGCGAGGAGGCCGAGGTCGAGGCGCCCACGCCGCCCGAGGGCGGCGACGACGACGACGACATGGAGAACAACGTCTCGCTGGCGGCCATGGAGGCCGAGATCAAGCCGCGGGTGCTGGAGACCTTCGACGCGATCGCCGGCAACTACCGCAAGCTGCGCAAGCTCCAGAACGAGGAGACCGAGCGCAAGACGGCCAACGAGGCCAACACCCCGGCCCAGGTTCGCAAGCAGTCCGAACTGAAGGACGTGGTCGTCGCCGACGTGAAGTCGCTCTCGCTCAACAACAACCGCATCGAGGCCCTGGTCGAGCAGCTCTACGACATCAACAAGCGGCTGATCTCGCACGAGGGCCGGCTGATGCGCTACGCCGAGAGCCACGGCGTGGCCCGCGACGAGTTCCTGCGCCACTACCAGGGCTGGGAGCTCGACCCGAACTGGATGGACCGCGTCGGCACGCTGGGCGGCAAGGGCTGGAAGAACCTCGTCGAGAAGGGCTCGAAGCAGGTCGCCGACCTGCGCGAGCAGATCCTGACCCTCGCCTCCGAGACCGGCCTGCAGATCGGCGAGTACCGCCGCATCGTCAACATGGTGCAGAAGGGCGAGCGCGAGGCCCGGCAGGCCAAGAAGGAGATGATCGAGGCCAACCTCCGCCTCGTGATCTCCATCGCGAAGAAATACACCAACCGCGGCCTGCAGTTCCTGGACCTGATCCAGGAGGGCAACATCGGCCTGATGAAGGCCGTGGACAAGTTCGAGTACCGCCGCGGCTACAAGTTCTCGACCTACGCCACCTGGTGGATCAGGCAGGCGATCACCCGCTCGATCGCCGACCAAGCCCGCACCATCCGCATCCCCGTGCACATGATCGAGACGATCAACAAGATCGTCCGCACCTCGCGCCAGATGCTGCACGAGATCGGCCGCGAGCCAACGCCCGAGGAACTGGCGGAAAAGCTCGCCATGCCCTTGGAGAAGGTGCGCAAGGTCCTGAAGATCGCCAAGGAGCCGATCTCGCTGGAGACGCCTATCGGCGACGAGGAGGACAGCCACCTCGGCGACTTCATCGAGGACAAGAACGTCGTCCTGCCGATCGACGCGGCGATCCAGTCGAACCTGCGCGAGACCACGACGCGGGTGCTCGCCTCGCTGACCCCGCGCGAGGAGCGCGTGCTGCGCATGCGCTTCGGCATCGGCATGAACACCGACCATACCCTCGAAGAGGTCGGCCAGCAGTTCTCCGTGACCCGCGAGCGCATCCGCCAGATCGAGGCGAAGGCGCTGCGGAAGCTCAAGCACCCGAGCCGGAGCCGGAAGCTCAGGAGCTTCCTGGACAACTGACCGGGCGGCCGGCCGATAATTTTTTCAGTCTACCGGACTCCCAACAATACCCGTCATCCTGAGGTGCTGCGAAGCAGCCTTGTAGGAGACCTCCAAAAGTCTCGTGATCCCTGGAGGGCTCTTTCGAGGACTGTGCTCCGCTCCGCCACCTCAGGATGAGGGTATTGTCTGGATGAATTGTTCAGTCCGATCGAGGTTCGGCTTCGATCGGTGTCGCGACTGTCCGATTCCTTTGCTGGATCTTTGAAGCGGCCGGGCGTCTGCTTGCACTCCATGAGATGGCCCGTACGCTCGTCGCGCGTATGCCAGTCTCCATTGGGTTGCTGGAACTGCGTCCGTCCGGTCACGGCACTAAGCCGGAAACCCTCACCCGTGTTCTTCTCCATTGTATGCTCTTCAGAACATAGATAGAACAGCAATCTGGATTCGGGGTGAGTCAACAGTTTCGTGGCTCATCAGCACAGACCTCGGACGGTGCAGCATCCGGCCGCGCCTGTTCGGGATTGCCGCCCGATCCTTGCTTTGCCGCCTTCGACACCCACCTTGGCCTTATGCTTGAGCGACGCCCGCCCCAGCCGGGACTGCCGACCGCCGTCGCGGACGGCTCCGAAGCCGACGACGTGCCCTTCGGCGCGATCCAGCCCTCCGTCGCGATCCGCGACTGGCTGCTGAGCGAGGGCGCGCGGCTGCCCAACGCCGACGACATGCTCTCGGGGCTGGCCGAGCGGCTGGCCGAGATCGGCGTGCCGGTCGACCGCGCCTCCACCGCGATCGACACCCTGCATTCCGAGTATTCCGGCGTCGGCCGGGTCTGGACCCGCGAGAACGGCTCTACGGTGCGCCTGTTCCCCCACGGTGAGGCCTCCGAGAAGGCCTACCGGGCGAGTCCGTTCCATGCTGTCCACGAGAGCGGGCAGTGGCTCATCCTCGACCTTGCCGAGACGCCGGACGACCGCTTCAGCGTGATCCCGGAACTCAAGGCGGAGGGCTACCGGCACTACATCGTCGTGCCGCTGTTCTTCACCAACGGGACGCATAACGGCATCACCTTCGCCACCCGCGCCGAGGAGGGGTTTCGCGACGACGGCATCGCGATCCTGCGCTTCATCATGCCGGCGCTGGCCGCGGTGATGGAGATGCGCATCGTCAACAAGCAGCTCGATACGGTGCTGCGCATCTATGTCGGCGACGAGCCGCACCGGGCGATCCTGTCCGGCGACATCCGGCGCGGGCAGGTGAAGCGCATCCGCTCCGCGATCCTGTTCGCGGACATGCGCGACTACACCCGCATCTCCGCCGACATGACGCCGGAGGAGGCGGTGGAACTCCTCAACATCTTCTTCGACTGCCTCGTGCCGCCGATCGAGCGGGAGGGCGGCGAGGTGCTGAAATACCTCGGTGACGGCTTGCTCGCGATTTTCCGCGAGCCCGGCGACGACCTCGGCGGGGCGGCCAAGGGCGCGCTCATGGCCGCGCAGGCGGGGCTCGCGGCGCTCGAACAGGCCAACGCCCTGCACCAGTTCTCCGTGCCCGTCACCGCCGGCATCGCCCTGCACCACGGGGAGGCGGCCTACGGCAACGTCGGCTCGGGGGCGCGGCTCGACTTCACCGTCATCGGCCGCGACGTGAACCTCGCCAGCCGCATCGCCCGCCTGAACCGGACGCTGGGCGAGCCGCTGCTGATGTCCAAGCCCTTCGTCGACTTCCTCTGGGGCGATCCGGTGTCGCTGGGCGAGCACGCGCTGGACGGGTTTACGGAGGCCATGGCGGTGTATCGCCCGCGCTCCAAGGCGGAGGCCCTGCGGGCTTGACCCCGGCCGGCCTCGGGTCCACATCTCCCCTCGTTCCAGGGAGATCCCCGGCAAGGGGCTGAGAAACCGCTGGCACGTCCTGATGGACCTGCGCGCGGAAATCCTTCGAACCTGATCCGGTTCACACCGGCGTAGGGATTGGACCGCGGGCCGCCCCCCTTTCGGGACGAGGCCCCTGCTTCTCGAAGGAAGCTGACGGCTCGGTCTCTGCGGATCATCGCGGAGGTAATCGTGGCATCTCGCCTCTCATCACCGATCGGATTGCGGCGGGACTCGCCCGCGCACGATTCTGCCGCGTCCCTGCCGGAGCGGGCGGATGTCGCGATCGTCGGCGGCGGCCTGAT
>NZ_BPRB01000168.1 GCF_022179685.1 Methylobacterium trifolii | reverse complement strand
GTACACAACATTCTCACTTAGCAGTAGCTTCATCTTTCAATATAAATTCGTTGTATATGATTTTGATTTATTGCATTTACCTAGGAGAATCTCTGAGTTCAAGCCACTTTCAACAGGCTTAATCACTCGAACGTGGACGTTTTTGTGTAGGGCAAGCCTATAATGTGCCCTACATCAAACCTATCAATGAATTTATCCCGTCGGCTTGACCTCAACAAAAATCTGCCTAAGCTCCGAGGAGAATGGCTTGACAGCGCTGAACTTTGAAAGCTTACAGCCTAAGCCATCTTGTTAATCGGCCTGATATCGTCATTTCGAGCTGTAAAATCATAAAGGATGAGAAATGCTAGCGACTTCTGCCGCAAAGTTTGCGCCGCAAGACTTTGAAGAAATTTCCCCCCTCGACTCAACCGATCTAGAATGCATGGCCGAGATCAAAAAGGTTCTAGAGAAGCACGGGAAGGTGGAAAGATTTGGCGTCAATCTTTTGCACAAACACTTCGATCTAGAAGACACCGAAGTGCTGGTTGAAAGCTCCGACAAAAGAAGCCGCACTACAACGGAGGCGGTGTATAATAAAAATGATCCAGAGATTGTCGACGCGATTGATACAAGTTGGTATTTGGGCACGCCAATTCCAAGCTCGACTGGCAAGTGCCGTTCTTTGTGGCATGTGACTTCGTAGCTACCGGCAGTTGCTATGATAAAGAAGCTTCAATTCGATGTACCGGCAGTCGTAATTGTTGATGATTTTTTGCCTTCTCCCTTTGGGGAGGAGGCGGCTGTTAGCATCGGAGCCATTCGAAGCGAAGCGCGGCACGGTTCTTATAATTGGATCGAAGCAACTCAGATCGAGTCCTCCAAGTTGCCCATAGCAGGCTTGATCGAATTTATCATCAATAGTTTCAAGATCAACACCGACGATGTTGCGGGTTTTGAATATTGGTCCAACGACATTGCGTCAGGCGATGCGATGTCATTCCATAGCGACATCGACGAAGCTCTCTATAAGAGAACCAGAAGAATCATCTCGCCGTTGCTCACTTGCGTCTACTACGTCGCCGTGAGCAATGTGAGAGGCGGCAGCCTTGTTTTTGAGGACGGGGTCATAATAAAACCACGCGCTAATAGGCTTGCGCTTTTTTTTGGGGGAACAAGACATGGCGTTGAGAAGGTCGAGTCTGGAAGACGCTTAAGTATCGTAGTTAATTTCTGGGATCGAGTACCACTTTCCTATCAAAAAGAGTGCTAAATGGTATTCCCGATTTGGACAACCGGATATGAGCTAAAGCGCGCATACGTCTCTAAAGAGACATGCCATAAAATAGCCCGAGATTTTACGAAGGGAGTCGGGTTTGATCGTACTGCTAGAGTGGTATCAGAGGCGGGACGAAATTGTCTAATTCGAACGGTGAATGAAGCAAGTCGCTGGAATATTGATGTACTTATTGAACTTCTCTACATATATCTTATGCCGCCCGCAAATGACTGGCTAAAATGGTTTGCCCAAAAAAATGGAAAGAAAATGTCCCCATATCCAAACGAGTATAACTTGTATCGCGGTATCTGTAAAAAATTGTCGTCGCATCGTGCAGTTTCAGTCATAGAATATCAAAAGGGTCACGGCCTTGAACCGCATTCTGATGATATTGCGGGTGTGTTTTTCCCGTTTCAGGCCATATTAGGTTTGAGCGACCCGTCTGAGTATGATGGTGGTGATTTTATTCTCGAAATCATCAAGGGAGATGATCGAGAGCTTATTACAAGAACCAAGTTGGGGCTCGGCGATCTCCTGATTTTTCCAGTATCTACGCTGCCAGTATTTGGTAGTACGGGCCAATGCTTTCATAGCGTTTCGCCGGTCTCGAAGGGAGTGAGGCGAACAATGGCAATAACTCTTGGAGGAACAGTTTGCTAGATGGCTTCCGAAGCGTTAGTTCGCTAGGCGGGAATAGCTGTCGCTGTGTAAGCGAAAATTTTCATAGGATGATCCTGGGTACGAATGTGACAGAAACTCCTGTTTATTAATCTTGATTCTGCTGACATAGGCTTGAGGTTACTGGAGTTTAGCACGGAATTTGGGTCAATAGCGTTTTAAGGCTCGCTCAGCCAGAAGCGTGGCTCGGCGATTCCCGGGAGAAACCGAGCTGCTGCGAGCCGGTTGGCTCGATATGCTCCTACGTCTAATCCAACACGCCAAGGACGGATATCCGGCAAGTCGCGCGGCGTATGGCCGTGGATAACGAGACGTGGAATGTCGTGAGGCTCGCCAAGAAATGGATCCCGAATCCATAGTAAATCATGGGCAGCTTGCGCCCACATAGGCACGCCGGGTCGGACGCCCGCGTGAACGTAAAGACGCTCCCCGTCATCGTATCCTAGTGGTAGGCTGTCTAAAAATCGGACGTGCTCTTCAGGTATGTCTCTGATGTCGGCTTCGTTGCTATATGAGCGCAAAGCCGCAGACCCTCCACACATCAGCCACATCTCTGCGTGCCTCGATTGGGGGGCCAGCCAAGCTGAAACCAAGAGGGACTCATGGTTGCCCTTGATGGGGTACCACCGCTCGCCCGAGCGGGTAGGGCCGGCCATCAGTCGTTCGATCACGCCACGGGAATGTGGGCCACGATCCACATAGTCCCCGAGGAACACGACCGTTGATGAGCCGGAGGAATCGTCGCCAACCCATGTAAGGAATTTTTCGAGTAGGTCCAGGCGTCCATGGATGTCCCCGCATGCATAGATAGGGCCCTCGATCATTTCTGGCTCGAAGAGCGATTGTTTTGATGTTTTCGACTGGGTAGCGAATCTTAAGTCGCGCATTTGTCTCATAAATACTGATGACGTACAAAACGGTCAAAAATTATTGGATGTCGGCAAGATTTCTGCTCAATCCTTTGACAAGCGAGGGAATTAACGAACAACCGCAGACCATGATGACTTCGTCCCTCACGCTTCGAGCGGCCTGAGGCGCTCCACTCGCACTGTTTGTCGTTCAGCACCTTCTCACGCTTTTTTTTGATTCACTCGCCGATCTTAACCCACACCATCAGACGCTACGCGCGTCATTGCAGCACATGTCGAACTACGACCGTCAGCAGATCACGCGCTTGCTCGCGACCCCTAGTCGGCCGGTGGGGCGACCGATGATTCCGAGGGCTACACGTTCCACCACTCGCCATCAGCACGGCGCGTCACGCTCGGCCGGAAATGCCCGCCGAAGCGGTCGCCCGCGAAGGTGTGCACGAGCACGAGCGCGCGGGGCTGCAAAGCGTCAACGAGCCGGCGCAGTTCGTCGATGCTGGCATGACCGGAGGTATGGATCACGTCCAATCCAATTCTGCGCTCGGCGAGGTCGCCCTTCAGCTTCGCGCCTGAGTCCCCTAGCAGGTACCCGTCCCACTGCGACCAGATCACCCGCGCGTTCGTACACACTTTAGGGCTGAGTGCGTCGATGTCGGCGAGCATGACCAGCTCGCCCGGCAGCGAATTAGCCTCGAGGGCATCAAGCCTACCATCTGGCGGCAGGTTGAAAAGCGGCTGACTGCGACGCTTAAGGCGCTACCCGATGTGATACAGCCAGCCTTCGGCTCGGAGGGCTACCACCTGCACTTCTTCGAAGTGAGTGAGGAGCGCTACGGGGTGCCCGACCCCGAGTGGGGTGGGCTGCGGCCCAATCGCTCGGAGAAGGCGATTCGACTCGCTACTCTGATCGAGCGCGGGATCGAGTGATTCAGTTACACCTAAGACTTCGGCGACGACTGGGGTCACGAGGTTGCAACTCAGGCCGTGGAGGCGGCCGATCCGACGACGAACTACCCGCGCTTTCTCTCCGGCGTGCGACGTGTCCCGCCCGAAGATGTCGGCGGTGTGCCGGGCTACGAGGAGTTTGTTCAAGCGATCACCCGACCACGCCATCGAGAGCATAAGGCCATGCTGGCATGGTACGGCGGCCGCTACGATCCCGATGACATCGGTGAGGCCGAGATCGTTGCTGCAATCTGGCCCGACGGCGAACGCTTGGTCGGGCGGCCTATCTCAAAAGCGTAGGGCGGCAGAGCTGAAGTCGGCGGTCATGCCATTCGTCCAGTGACGTCCAGCGATATGCGATGCAAGCCCGTACAAAATGTGGGCTACGCTGTGGGATGGCGCATTGGCCTAGCCCCAAAAACACAACTCGCACAGTGACTTAAGGAAAGCAACTGGCGGAGACGGAGGGATTCGAACCCTCGATACCCGTTTCGGGGTATGCTCATTTAGCAAACGAGTGCCTTCAGCCGCTCGGCCACGTCTCCAGCGGAACTCGATCTAGAAGGTCGCATCCGGCCGGTCAACCCGCGTCGGCGGGGGCGGGCCGAGCCGGCGGCGCTCGTAGTGCTTGGCGACGCGCAGGTGCCGGGAGATGGCGTAGTTCATCGCGGTGAGGAAGCCGTAGACGCCGCGCACGAAGTGGCGCCGGCCGAGATAGGCCTTGAGGAAATTGCCCGGCAGCTCGACGAAGATGCGCCAGCTCGGGATCGCGACGCCGCGGGCCTCCAGGTCGTCGGCCTGCTGGTCGGAATAGCGGTTGAGCTTGTCGAGCTGGTCGCCGAGCGAGCGCACTGAGAAGTGGTGGATCACCCCCTTCAGGCGCCCCGCCTCGATGCCGGGCTGGAGGTCCACCCGGTCGTGCACCGGCGAGGGCGAGTAGCGCCCGCGATCCTTGCGGTAGAGGCGCACCGGCGTCAGCGTGTAGGCCCAGGGGTGGGGCTTTCCCTCGCCCGGGAAGATCTCGGCGATGCCGATGCGCCAAGCGGGTCTTGCGGGCTCGCCCGCGGCGAACAGGGCGCGGATGTCGGCCGCGAGATCGGGCGGCACGACCTCGTCGGCATCGACGTTGAGCAGCCAGACGTGCCGGCACTGCTCCTCGGCGAAGCGCTTCTGCGGGCCGTAGCCCGGCCAGTCGTTGTGGATCACCCGCGCACCGAGCGATTCCGCCAGCGCCTGCGTCCCGTCCGTGGAGCCGGAATCGACCACCACGAGGTCGTCGGTCAGGTCGCGCACCGCACGGATCGTCGCGCCGATGCGGTCCGCCTCGTTGCGGGCGATGATGAAGACGGAAAGCTGCATCTGTCCGGTGCGCTCAGGGGTCTCCCCCCTATCGGGCGGGCGCCACCGGGACAAGCATTGCGTTCAGGCGTCCGCCTGCTCGGCCAGGCGCTTGCGCTGGACCTTGCCGTTGGCGGTGCGGGGAAGGGCTTCGAGGAAACGGATTTCCCGCGGGCGCTTGTAGGCGGCGAGCTTTTCCCCGCACCAGGCGAGCAGGGCGTCGGCGTCCGGCGACGCGCCGGGCCGGAGCACGACGAAGCCGCAGATCACCCGCACGTCGGCGCGCACCGCCAGTTCGGCCACGCCTACCTCGGCCACGTCCGGGTGCCCGGCCAGCACGCCCTCGACCTCGTTGGGGGAGACGCGATAGCCCATCGCGTTCATCAGGTCGTCGTTGCGGCCCTCGAACCAGAGGTAGCCGTCCGCGTCGAGGCGCGCGAGGTCGCCGCCGGCAAACCAGTCGCCGCGCATCACCTGCGCCTCCTCGTCCGGGCGGTTCCAATAGCCCAGCATCAGGCCGGGCTCGGTGCAGTGGACGGCGAGCAGGCCGGTCTCCCCGGCCGGCAGCGGCTCGGGCGCGCCCTCGACGGGCAGGATCGCCACGTGGCGGCCGGGCTGGGGCCGGCCGGGGGAGCCGGGGCGCACGGGAATCGTCGGCCCGCTGGAGACGTAGGTGGAGATCTCGCTCATGCCCAGCGCCTCGTAGAGGGGCTTGCCGGTGGCGTTCGTCCAGGCGTCCAGGAGGTCTGGGGGAAGCGGCTCGCCGGCGGTGCAGCCGTGGCGCAGGCTGGCGAGGTCGTGGCCGGCAAGGTCGGCGTATTTCAGGATCTGCCGGTAGAGGCTCGGCACGCCGGCAAAGACCGTCGCCCGGTGGGCCGCGATCAGGCGGGGCCAGACGGCGGGGTCGCGGGGGCCGTCGTAGAGCACGGAGGTCGCGCCCACCGCCCAGGGGTCGGTGATGCCGACGCCGAGCGTGTAGGTCCAGTTCATGGTGCCGGCATGCAGCATCACGTCGGTCTCGGAGAGCCCGAGCCAGTGCGCCAGCATCGGCCTGCGCCCGTAGATGGTGCGGTGGGCGTGCAGGACGCCCTTCGGCCGGCTGGTGGTGCCGGAGGTGTAGACCAGCGTGGCGGGGTCGTCGGCCGCCGTGTCGGCGTAGTCCGCCACCGGCGGACCCGCCTTCATCGCGGCGATGGCCGCGGCGTCGAGGAGGATGCGGTCGCCGAGATCCGCGGGATCGATCGAGCAGCCACCGCCGATCGCCACCGCGGCAGCGCCCGAATTCTCCATCAGGAAGGCGGCCTCCGCCGGCGTCAGCTGCGGCGAGGAGGGGAGGGCGACGAGGCCCGCTGCCAGCGCCCCAAAATAGGTGAGGACGTAGTCCGCATCGTTGCCCATGCGGATCATCACCCGCGCGCCGGGCTCCAAGCCGAGGCCGAGGAGGCCGGCGGCGATGCCGCGCACGGCGCGGTCCGCCTCGGCGAAGCTCAGGGTCGAGACGCCGTCCGCGCCCGCCATGACCAGGGCCGCCTTGTCCGGCCGTAGGCGGGCATTGTCGGCGAGGCAGTAGCGGGCCGCGTTGAAGCGGGCGGGCGGGTGGCGGTCGTCGGACACGGGCGCTTCCGGCGTCAGGTCAATCGATGCTGACGGTGTTTGCCCCTCCCGCAGATTGCGTCAACTGCGCCGCTGCGCCCGTGCCTCCTGCTCCTCGAAGCCCTTGAGCACCTTGTCGAGGGTCAGGGGATACTCGCGGATGCGGATGCCGGTGGCGTTGTAGACGGCGTTGGCCACCGCAGCGCCTGCGCCGCAGATGCCGAGTTCGCCCAGGCCTTTGCTCTTGAGCGGGTTCGCCTTGTCGTCGAGTTCGGGCAGGAACACCGCGTCGATGGCCGGGATGTCGGCATGGACCGGCACGTGGTACTCGGCGAGGTCGTGGTTGACGAAGCTACCGTAGCGCGGGTCGATCGCGGCCTCCTCCATCAGCGCGGCGCCGACGCCGAAGGTCATGCCGCCGATGGCCTGGCTGTGGGCCGTCTTGGCATTGAGGATGCGGCCGCCGGTGAAGACCCCGAGCATGCGCCGCAGGCGGATCTCGCCGGTGTCGGCATCGACGCCGACCTCGGCGAAATGCGCGCCGAAGGAGTATTGCGAATACTTCTGCTTCATCTCGCCGGGCTTGATCTCGCCCTTGGCCTCGATCCCGTTCGCGCCGGCGAGGTCGGCCAGAGCTTCCGAGCGATTGCCGGACGCCACGCGGCCGTCCGCGAACACGGCGCCTTCCGGGTTCAGATCGGCGGCCTTGAGCAGCGTCTGCCGGAGTTCGTCGCAGGCGACGTAGAGCGCAGAGCCCGCCGAGCCCGCACCGAAGGAGCCGCCCGAGCCGGAGGCCGCGGGAAAGGCGGTGTCGCCGAGTTCGACCCGGATGCGCTCGATCGGCAGGCCCAGCATCTCGCCCGCGATCTGGGCCAGGATGGTGTAGGTGCCGGTGCCGATGTCGGTCATCGCCATCCGCACGGTCAGGATGCCGTCCGGCCCGAGGCGGATGGCGGCCGAGGACGGCATCAGGGGGTTGAGGCGTGCGGCGGCCGACATGCCCATGCCGAGCATCCACTGCCCCTCACGCGTCGAAGCCGGGGCCTGCCGCCTGTCCCAGCCGAACAGGCGCGCGCCCTCGCGCATGCAGGGCACGAGCTGACGCACGGAGAACGGCACCTTCTTCTCCGGGTCCTCGGCCGGCTCGTTGCGCACCCGCAGCTCGATCGGGTCGAGGCTCAGATGCTCGGCGAGTTCGTCCATGGCGCACTCGAAGGCGAGCTGGCCCACGGCCTCCCCGGGGGCGCGCATCGCCGAGGCGATCGGCGTGTTGAGGTTGGCGATCCGGTGACGGGTGATCCGGTTCGGCGCGGCGTAGAGGGAGCGGGTGACGTTGGCCGAGGTCTCGAAGAACTGGTCGCCCTCGGCAGCCGCCGACCAGGATTCGTGCGCGATGGCGCCGAGCCGGCCGTCCTTGTCGGCACCCAGGCGAATGCGCTGGATCGTGTCGGTGCGGTGCGTCCCGACATGGAACTCCTGCTGCCGGGTGAGGGCGACCTTGACCGGACGCCGGATCACCTTGGAGGCGAGGGCGGCCAGCGTCGCCTCCGGGAGCGCCTGGAGCTTGGAGCCGAAGCCGCCGCCGACGTAGCGGCTCACCAGCCGCACGTTCTCCGGCGGCAGGCCGAGGACGGAGGCCAGGGATTTCTGGCCCCGGTTCAGCATCTGGTTCGCCGTGAAGAGGACGACGCGGTCGCCCTCCCAGGAGGCGATGGTGGCGTGCGGCTCCATCTGCGCGTGGATCTGCGCAGGCGTGGTGTATTCCACGTCGAGCTTCACGGCCGCCGCAGAGAAGGCGCCCTCGAAATCGCCGAGCGCGGAATCCGGGTCGGTCTGAGCGGGCTTGGGCTTGTAGGTCTCAGGCATCGCGGCCCGCAGCGACGCCTTCGGCTTGGCCACGTCGTAGGTGAGCGTGACGAGTCCGGCTGCCGCGCGGGCCTGTTCGAAGGTCTCGGCCACGACGAAGGCCACCGGCTGACCGTAGAAGCGGACCTCCCGGCCGGCGAGCTGCGGCCAGACCTGCTCCTTCTTCTCGCCCTGCGCCGGCACGTTCTCGTGCGTCATCACGTGGATGACGCCCGGCGCCGTCCGCGCGGCCTGCGTATCGATCGAGCGGATCGTACCCGCGGCGATGCCGGCTGTGACGATGAAGCCGTAGGCCGGGTTCTTCAGTTCGCGGGTCTCGTAGGCGTAGGGCGCCTGACCCGTGACCTTGAGCCGGCCCTCGATCCGGTCGATCGGGCGCCCGAGCAGGCCTTCAGGCTTCCCGTCCAGGGGCGTGTGGCCGATCGGCTGGTTCATCTCCATGGCGGCGTGTCCTGGGTCTTGGAGGGCGGTCGGAGATCAGGCGCGGGCGGCTTCCGCCACCACGGCGCGCAGGGTCCGCCGGGCGAGCGGGATCTTGAAGTCGTTGCTGCCGTACCCGCGGGCGCCCTGCAGCACCGCGTCGGCGGCGGCATCCGCCTGCCCCGTGCGGACGAGGGCGGCCTCGGCCTCCTCCACCCGCCAGGGCTTGTGGGCGAGGCCGCCGAAGGCGAAGCGGGCCTGCCCGATCCCACCATTGCCCTTGCCGTCCCCCTTGGTGAGGATGGCGGCCACCGAGACCGTGGCGAAGGCATAGGAGGCGCGGTCGCGCACCTTGCGGTAGATGTGGACGCCCGCCACCGGTTTGGGCAGCGTCACGGCGGTGATGATCTCGCCCCGTTCCAGGCTGGTCTCCACCTGCGGCGTGTCCCCCGGCAGGCGGTGGAAGGCGGCGATCGGGATCTGCCGCGCGCGCCCCTCGGCGGACAGGGTCTCGACCGTCGCGTCGAGCGCCCGCAAGGCCACGTTCATGTCGGAGGGGTTGGTGGCGATGCAGGCCTCGCTCGTGCCGAGCACGGCCATGATCCGGTTGAACCCGCCGATGGCCGCGCAGCCCGAGCCCGGCTCGCGTTTGTTGCAGGGCATCGCGGTGTCGTAGAAATAGTAGCAGCGGGTGCGCTGGAGCAGGTTGCCCGCCGTCGTCGCCTTGTTGCGCAGCTGGCCGGAGGCGCCCGCGAGCAGGGCCTTGGCCAGGACGGCGTAGTCCTTTCGGACCCGCGGGTGCGCGGCAAGATCCGCATTGCGCACCAGGGCGCCGATGCGCAGGCCGCCGTCCGTGGTGTCGGCCACCTCGGCCAGGGGCAGGCGGTTGACGTCGATGAGGGTCGCCGGCGTCTCGATGCGGAGCTTCATCAGGTCGAGGAGGTTGGTGCCGCCCGCGATGAACTTCGCGTCCGGTCGCTCGGCGGAGAGGCGTGCCGCGTCCTGGATGCTGGCCGGGCGCTCGTAGCTGAAGGCTTTCATGGGGGGCCTCTTTCCAGGCCGCGTCGCACTGGGGGCGTCGCGATGGAGGAATGGGGTGTCGAGCCGCGAAAAGACCGGCTCAGAGATCGGTGCCGGCCGCGTCGCGGATGGCCGCGACGATGTTCGGATAGGCGCTGCAGCGGCAGACGTTGCCGCTCATCCGCTCGCGGATCTCCGCATCGGTGAGCGAGGCCTTGGCCGTGATGTCGCCGGTGACGTGGCTCGGCCAGCCCGCCTTCGCCTCCGCGAGCATGCCGGCGGCCGAACAGATCTGGCCGGGCGTGCAGTAGCCGCACTGGAAGCCGTCGCGGTGAAGGAAGGCCGCCTGGAGCGGGTGCAGGGCGTCGCCGTCCGCCAGCCCCTCGATCGTGGTGATGGCATCACCCTCGTGCATGGCCGCGAGCGTCAGGCAGGAATTGATCCGGCGCCCGTCCACCAGCACCGTGCAGGCCCCGCACTGGCCGTGGTCGCAGCCCTTCTTGGTGCCGTTGAGGTCGAGGTGCTCGCGCAGGGCGTCCAGCAGGGTGGTGCGGGTGTCGAGGACGAGGTCGCGCGCCTGTCCGTTGATGGTCAGCCGCATCGGCATGGTCTGTGGCGCCGGATCGCCCGGCGCGGCCTGCGCGAAGGCGGGCGTGCCCTGGAGGCCGAGGCCCGTCACGCCGAATGCGGCCGCGACGGCGCAGCCTTCCACCACCGCCCGGCGGGTCAAGGCCGTACCCTTGTCCGGATTCCTGTCGTGCATGTCCGCGGTCCCGACCTGCGGGCGCCGCCTCCGGCCATGGCCGGACACGCGCGACGCCGCTCCCGAATTCGTTTTCGAAACGTCGGGATGCCAACGCGACCGGATCGGATTTCGATCCGTTCCAGACTGCGCCGCATCGGCGCGGGGGATCACGCGCCGGCGGAGAGGGCCGACAGGGTGACGCGGTCCGCGCCGACCTCGGCACCGGTATAGCCGAGCGCCTGAGCAAGCTGCTCCCGCGCCCGCCAGACCCGGCTCTTCACCGTGCCGATCCGGCAGTCCAGGATCGTGGCCGCCTCCTCGTAGGAGACGTTCTCCACGGCCACGAGGATCAGCGCCTCCCGCATCGGCGCCGGCAGGCAGCCGAGCGCCCTCTGCACGTCCTGGAGATCGAGATAGCCGCCCTGGGCCGGTGCCGTGGCGAGGCGCGCCGCATGCTCGCCGTCCGTGTCGGCGACCTCGCGGGCATGCTTGCGGTGGACGCTGTAGAAGCCGTTGCGCATGATGGTGAACAGCCAGGCGCCGAGGTTCGTCCCGGTCTGGAAGCTCCCCCGGCTGCGCCACGCCCGCAGCAGCGTGTCCTGCACGAGGTCGTCGGCGGAGACCGGATTGCGGGTCAGCGAGACGGCGAAGTTGTGCAGGCTTGGCACCGCCTCCAGCAGACCGGACCGGAACGCACCCTCGTCGCGCCCCTGGGCGGCGGCCAGCGACGCGTCGAGACGGGCGACGAGGTCGGCGATGCGGGCGGGTGGAGGCACCTGCCGCAGGTCGGCATAGGCCGCCTTCAGCCGGTCGCCGAGATGGTTCCGGACGGTCTCGGGCAGGATCGGCTGCGACGGATTCCAGGCCGGGCCCGGCGTTGCGCAATCCGGAACATCCTTCGTGCCTGGCATCGTATCTCGTTCGCGCGGGGTCGGATCGGGCGGCCGTCGGAGCCGCCGAGCCTTCTCGCGCGATGGCGCGCGGACCGCAGCAACATAGGTTACGGCGCCGGCCGGAAGCCGCGTCGCCGTATACGAAATACAAGACTTCTGACGGGCGCGTCGCTTCGTTCCCGCTTCCGTCGCGGCGCATGCAGGCCATGTCGGCGTGTCGCGCGATCCACCGGCAGCGGTCGACGATCCGTCGGGGATCGTCCGGATCAGGCGCGCCGGCCCGGAATTGCGGATCTCGGCAGGGTCGGAGGCGTGGCGCGGCGTCGTCCGGAGCGTTGCCGACGCGCCACACCGCGGCGCCGTGACGACCGTCACGGACAAGCTGCCACACTCCGCCCCAAAGCTCCGTGCAGATCACACGCAACGTGAGGCGATGTGCGAGGCGGTTGGGATGAGCAGGCGGAAGCAGACGAAGGGCGCGGACGTGGTGACGTTTCCGGCGCGGCCCGCCCCCGCGGTGGCGGACGAGAACATCGCTTCGGTCATCGAGGTGCTGCAGGACCAGCTCGCCCTGGCCCGCGAGGGCAAGCTCCGCTCGGTCGCCGTGGTCTCGGTCTCGGCGAACGGGGAGGGGATCGGAACCCAGTGGTCGTGCAAGGGGGCCGACATCACCGGTCTGATCGGCAAGCTCACCGTGCTGACGCACGACATGATGGCGGCCCGGACCTGAGCATCGCCCCGCGGAGCGTGCTGCGCTTGGCGGGACACGATGATGCGCCGTCGAGAGGATTCCTGCAGGCCGGCGCGCGCGAAGCCGCGCCAGCCTGCCGAATGCACCGCGCAGAATTTCCGATCTGACGAAGTCGGCCCGCCGGCCGAGACGGCATAACGGTCGATTTGTGGGAGACACTCCGCTTTTCAGGCCCGGGTGACCGGCGCGATTTCCACCCGTCGCGTCAGAGTGGCAGCCCCGGCCAGGCGTCCACCTCCGGTAGGGGATGCCTCAAGCCGCGGCGCGGCGCGCGTGCCGCCACGCCGCGACCGCCGTCCTTCGTGCCTCGAAGGTCCGGCGGATGCTGCTGCCCGGCTCGCCTTCGCCACCGGGGCCGAAGCCGTGGAGCAGGACCGCGTCCGGTCCGAGCGTCCGGTTCATCGCGGTCCGCCAGAGGCGATCGGCGGACGCGAGGTCCATTTCCGTCACGGCCAAACGATTCGTGTCCATGACGGCTGTCCCGAAGCTCGGTGTATCGTGGACCAACGCGCCGAAGGCCCCCGAGGTCCGTAGCCGTTCGACGTGGGTCCTTGCCGCCCCGCGTCGAAGGGGCTGCCGCGCACGGGGCGCATGGTCGCGCCCTTGCCCGCGCCCGTGAGGCCCGGCATGCGGGATGGCGTCCGCGAGGGTCCTCGACACGGACCCGAGCGCCACAGGGAGCATCGTCACCGTGCCCGAGCCTTCACCCGACCGCGTCGCGCAGTCTCCGGCCGCGCCGACGCTCGCGGGCAACGCGGCCCTGGGCTTCACGCAGATCGTGCTGTGGGGTGGCACCTTCTTCCTGATCGCCGTCCTGGCCGAGCCGATCACCCGGTCCACGGGCTGGCCGCAGGGGATCGTGGTGGGGGCCCTGTCGCTGGCGATCTTCGTCTCCGGCCTGCCCGCGCCCTGGATCGGCCGGATGATTCGCCGCCACGGCGGGCGGCCGGTGCTGGTGGCGGGCGCCCTGGTCATCGCGGCGGGCCAGGTCCTGCTGGCGTTCTCGACCAGCCTGCCGGTCTTCCTCCTCGCCTGGGTCGTCATGGGGCTGGGCATGGCGGCCAGCCTCTACGATCCGCTCTTCGCGGCCATCGGCCAGGCGTACGGGGCCTCCGCGCGTGGGGCGATGACGCAGATCGCCATCGCATCGGGCTTCGCGATCTCCGTCTGCTGGCCGGCGACGAACTTCCTGGTCGGACAGGTCGGCTGGCGCGGCGCCTGCCTCGTCTATGCGGGGCTGGCGGCCCTGATCGTGGCCCCGCTCTACGCCTGGGCGATCCCCCGCCAACGCCTCGTCGCGACGCCCGTCGCACCTCCGCCGGCGGCGGGCGTCGCCGGCCCGGCCGCGGCCTTGGCGGCGCCGGCGCGCCTGCCCGGCGAGCGGTTGCTCGCCGTGACCTTCACCGCGGCGGCGGTCATCATGACGGCGATCTCGGTGCAACTGCTCCTGCTGCTCCAGGCCAAGGGCGTCGCGGCCGGCACCGCCGTTGCCCTCAGCGCGCTGATCGGCCCGGCGCAGGTCGGCGTCCGGATCGTGGAACTCGCCTTCGGGCGGCGCGCGCATCCTTACTGGGCCCTGCTGATGTCGGCCGGCACCGTCGCCCTCGGCCTGCTGCTGCTGGCGCTCGACCCTGCGCTGGCGTGGCTCGCGGTCGTCCTCTACGGCGCCGGCAACGGGATGCGGACGGTGGTGCGCGGCACACTGCCGCTCGCCCTCTACGGCCAGCACGAATACGCCGCCGTGATGGGCCGGCTGGCGCGCCTGCCGCTCTTCGGGCAGGCGGTGACGCCGCTCGTCTGCGGCGCCGTCTCGGAATGGCTGGGGCCGGACGCCCTGCTCCTCGTGCTGCTCGCGGTCGCGACCCTGAACCTCGGCCTGTCGCTGGCCGTCAAGGGCGTGGCCGGGCCGTCCGGCAAAAAGCCTTCATGATGCCGTGAAGACGGGGTGATCTCGGCCGCCTCCGAGCGGTCCATCGCGCCCCGAGACCCCGTCGTGCCGCTGCCTCGTCCCAATCCTGCCTCCTGGCGCTCCCACGGCTGGCTCCTCGGCCTGCCCGTCCTCGGCGTGATCTGGGCCGGCGCCACGCTGCTGTCCGCGCCCGGCATCGCGGCGCGGATCGAGGCCGGGGGCGCCGCCGTCGCGCGGGCGACGCAGGCCGAAGGCGGCGAGCCCTGGCTGCGCGTCACGGCGCGCGGGCGCGATCTCCTGG
>NZ_BPRB01000167.1 GCF_022179685.1 Methylobacterium trifolii | reverse complement strand
GAGCGCCCTCTCCGGACAACACGCTTCCCTATCGCGACCCGCTTCGCGGGCCACCCTTTCCCGCAAGATGGGAGAGGGAAACGCGCCCGTGCCGGAGAGGCCAAGCGAGTCGGTCTCGCACCATCCTACGGCCCGAAGAGCCTCTCCATCCAAGCGCTCCGATTTGACATCCCGCCGGGGTTGAACCACTTCTCCCGGCACGAGGCCCCCCTTGCCGGAGGCGGCCGGGTATCCGCAAAATCAGTCTGCGACCCGCCGCGATGGGCCCCGTCGAGAGGCTAAATCGTACATGAAAGTCGTCGTCGTCGAGTCGCCGGCCAAAGCCAAGACCATCAACAAGTATCTCGGCAGCGATTACGAGGTGATCGCCTCGTTCGGCCACATCCGCGACCTGCCGGCCAAGGACGGCTCGGTCGATCCGGAGGCCGACTTCCGGATGATCTGGGAGCTGGAGGACCGGGGCTCGAAGCGCGTCTCCGAGATCGCCCGGGCGGTCAAGGGCGCCGAGAAGCTCATCCTCGCCACCGACCCGGACCGGGAGGGCGAGGCCATCTCCTGGCACGTGCTGGAGGCGCTGACCGCCCGCAAGGCGCTCAAGGGCATCCCCGTCGAGCGCGTGACCTTCAACGCCATCACCAAGGCGTCGGTCGAGGCGGCGATGCGCAAGCCGCGCGAGATCGACCAGGCCCTGGTGGACGCCTACCTAGCCCGCCGGGCGCTGGACTACCTCGTCGGGTTCAACCTCTCACCCGTGCTGTGGCGCAAGCTTCCCGGCGCCCGCTCGGCCGGCCGGGTGCAGTCGGTGGCGTTGCGCCTCGTCTGCGAGCGCGAATACGAGATCGAGACCTTCAAGCCGCGCGAGTACTGGACCCTCATCGCCACGCTCGCCACCGAGGGCGGGGCCGTGTTCGAAGCCCGGCTCGTGGGCGCGGACGGCAAGCGCATCCAGCGCCTCGACGTGGGCACGGGCGAGGAGGCGGCGGCCTTCAAGCGCGACCTGGAACTGGCGACCTTCCAGGTGGCCTCGGTGGAGGCCAAGCCCGCCAAGCGCCACCCGCAGCCGCCCTTCACCACCTCGACCCTGCAGCAGGAAGCCTCGCGAAAGCTCGGGATGGCGCCGGCCCAGACCATGCGGGTGGCCCAGAAGCTCTACGAGGGCGTCGACGTCGGCGGCGAGACCGTGGGTCTCATCACCTACATGCGGACCGACGGCGTCGACATGGCGCCCGAGGCGATCGCCGACGCCCGCCGGGTGATCGGCAAGGAGTTCGGCGACCGGTACGTGCCGAGCGTGCCGCGCAAGTACACCGTCAAGGCCAAGAACGCGCAGGAGGCCCACGAGGCGGTGCGCCCGACCGAGATGGGCCGGCTGCCCAAGCAGGTCGCGCGCATGCTCGATCCCGAGCAGGCCAAGCTCTACGACCTGATCTGGACCCGCACGATCGCGAGCCAGATGGAATCGGCCGAACTCGAACGCACCACCATCGACGTGACGGCCAGCGTCGGCCCGCGCCGGATCGACCTGCGCGCCACCGGCCAGGTGGTGAAGTTCGACGGCTTCCTCACCCTCTACCAGGAGGGCAAGGATGACGAGGAGGACGAGGAGGGCCGGCGCCTGCCGCCGATGAAAGCCGGCGAGGCGCTGCGGCGCGAGCGCATCGCGTCCACCCAGCACTTCACTGAGCCGCCGCCGCGCTATTCCGAGGCCAGCCTGGTCAAGCGCATGGAGGAGCTCGGCATCGGGCGCCCCTCGACGTATGCCGCGGTACTCCAGACGCTGCGCGACAGGGAATACGTCAAGATCGAAAAAAAACGGCTCCAGCCGGAGGACAAGGGCCGGCTGGTCACGGGCTTCCTGGAGAGCTTCTTCAAGCGCTACGTCGAGTACGACTTCACCGCCGACCTCGAAGGCCAGCTCGACCGCGTCTCCAACGCCGAGATCGACTGGCGCGCGGTGCTGCGCGAGTTCTGGAAGGACTTTTCGGCCGCGGTCGGCGAGACCAAGGAATTACGCGTCACCGACGTGCTGGAGGCCCTGAACGGGCTGCTCGGCGCCCACATCTTCCCCGAGAAGCAGGACGGCTCGAACCCCCGCACCTGCCCGACCTGCGGCGCCGGCCAGCTCTCCCTCAAGCTCGGCAAGTACGGCGCCTTCGTCGGCTGCTCGAACTATCCCGAGTGCAAGTACACCCGCCAGCTCTCGGCCTCCGGCATCGACGGGGACGGGGACGGCTCCTCGGCGGACGGGTCGCAGCCCGGCACCCGCGTGCTCGGCGACGACCCCGTCACCGGCCTGCCCGTGACCCTGCGCGACGGCCGCTTCGGGCCCTTCCTCCAGCTCGGCGAGGCCTCCACCGAGAAGGGCGCGGAGAAGCCGAAGCGCTCGTCGCTCCCCAAGGGGCTCTCGCCCTCGGACGTGGACCTCGCCAAGGCGCTGGCCCTGCTGGCACTGCCCCGCGAGGTGGCGCGCCACCCGGAATCGGGCGAGCCGATCCTGGCCAATCTCGGCCGCTTCGGCCCCTACGTGCAGCACGGGAAGACCTATGCCAACCTCGGCAAGGACGACGACGTGCTGGAGATCGGCGGCAACCGCGCCATCGACCTGATCGTCGCCAAGGAGCAGGGGGGCGGGCGTGGGCGGCCCTCCTCCGATCCGGGGCGGGCGCTCGGCAAGGACGCGGCGTCGGGCCGCGACCTCGTGGTCAAGGCCGGCAAGTACGGCCCCTACGTCACGGACGGCGACGTCAACGCGACGCTTCCCAAGAGCATGAGCGCCGAGGCCCTCACCCTCGAAGAGGGCATCGGCCTGGTCAACGCCAAGCGCGCCTCGGGCGGCGGCAAGGCGACGGGCCGGAAGGTGCGGGGCCGGACGGCCGCCGCTGGGGACGGCCCCAAGAAGCCTGCCCGGAAGGCCGCGGCCAAGCCTGCCAAGGCCGCGGCGAAGACCGGTGCCAAGGCGCCGGCCAAGGCGCCTGCGCGAAAGGCGGCGGCGAAGAAGACGACCGGCTGAGTTTATCGGTCTGGAATGGGCCCTTCCCTCCCCCGCAGAAGAGGGAGGGCGGGCGCGCTGTTTCGTGCAGGCGAAGACATCCAAGACGAACGGAAGCCGTCCCCGCCCCGGGGACCCAGCCTCGGCCGGTGTCCAGCTTAGACGAAGTAGGTCAGCGTCGCGGCCAGCGTCGTGGCCGCCATGGCGGCGGTGATGATGGCCGGGCGCAGGAACAGCGTCCGCTGCACCTCGGCCAGAGGGGACTCGGGCCAGCCGAAAGCCTCACCCGCGGCGCGCTCGGCGCGCATCAGGGAGGAGTGCCGGGCGTGGTTGGCTGCGGTCATCGGCGTCGAACTCCCGATCGGTCGCGGATACGGATACGCGAAGCTTTGCCGTGGAAACGCGCAGGTCATGGTTTCGTTCCAGAGGGGATCGATGCCCCCGCGCTGTCATCCGGGCGCCACCCACGCAGTCTAAGGGCGGCGTGCGACGATCAGGCGACAGGACGACAGCGATGACCGAGACGATACGGAACCGCTCGCAGGCGGCCGAGGCCGCGGAGGATGCCGGCTCAAACGCCAGCGCGAACCCGACGCTCGCCGACGTGGTGGCGCGCCGTTTCCACCGTCGCGACCTGCTCGGCGGCCTGGCGGTCGGCGCCATCGCCGCCCTGGTCGGCCCCCGCGCGCTGGCCGCGCAACCCGAGGGATCGCCCTTCCGGTTCCCGGAGCTTCCGGCCGGCTCGGACGCGCACCACCACGTGGCCGAGGGGCACGCGGCCGAAATCCTGATCCGCTGGGGCGATCCCGTGCTGCCCGGCGCGCCGACCTTCGACCCGGAGCGCCAGAGCGCGGCCGCCCAAGCCCGGCAGTTCGGCTACAACAACGACTTCATCGGCTATTTCCCGATGCCGGGGACGGACGACCCGGCCGCGCACGGCCTCCTCGTGGTCAACCACGAGTACACCAACGAGGAGCTGATGTTTCCCGGCCTCGGCCGCCAGGACGGCAAGGCGGCCTTTGCCGGCATGACGCGGGAGCTCGCCGAGATCGAGATGGCGGCCCATGGCGGCTCGGTGCTCGAGATCCGCCGGGTCGACGGCCGCTGGCAGATCGTGCCGGATTCGAGGTTCGCCCGCCGCATCACCGCGCGCACGCCCATGCTGATGACCGGGCCGGCTGCGGGCTCCGAGCGCCTGCGCACGGGCGCCGACCGGCAAGGCCGCCACGTGCTCGGCATGATCAACAACTGCGCCGGCGGGGTGACGCCCTGGGGCACGTGGCTCACCTGCGAGGAGAACATCAACTACTACTTCCAGGGGGCCCTGCCCGAGGGCTCGCCCGAGGCGCGCAACCACAAGCGCCTGGGCCTGCCGGGCAACCTCTACGCCTGGGGCCGGTTCGACCCGCGCTTCGACCTCGCCCGCGAGCCGAACGAACCCAACCGCTTCGGCTGGGTGGTGGAGATCGACCCGTTCGACCCCGCCTCCGTGCCGCGCAAGCGCACGGCGATGGGGCGGTTCAAGCACGAGGGCGCGGCCGGCATCGTAGCCAGGGACGGCCGCTACGTGGTGTTCCAGGGCGACGACGAGCGCTTCGACTACGTCTACCGCTTCGTCACCCGCGATGCCGTCGACCGGGCGAACCCGGCGGCCAACCGCGACATCCTCGATTCCGGCACCCTGTCGGTGGCCCGCTTCGACGCCGACGGGCGCGGCACCTGGCTGCCGATCGTCCACGGGCAGGGGCCGCTGACGCCGGAGAACGGGTTTGCCGACCAGGCCGACGTGCTGATCGAGACCCGCCGGGCCGCCGACCTCCTGGGCGCCACCAAGATGGATCGGCCCGAGGACGTTGAGGCCAACCCCAGGACCGGCAAGGTCTACGTCATGCTCACCAACAACCACCGGCGGAAGCCCGAGGCGGTGGACCCGGCCAACCCCCGCCCCGACAACCGCTTCGGCCACATCGTCGAGATCGCGCCGGACGACCGCGACCACGCCGCGCCGGGCTTCGCCTGGGAGGTGCTGCTGCGCTGCGGCGACCCGGCGGTGGCCGCGGTCGGCGCCACCTTCTCCTCGGCGACCACGCGGGACGGCTGGTTCGGCATGCCCGACAACTGTTCCGTCGACGGGCTGGGCCGGCTCTGGGTCGCGACCGACGGCAACTCCGCCTCCCGCACCGGCCGGGCCGACGGGATCTGGGGCGTGGAGACGGAAGGGGCGGGTCGCGGCACCGCGCGGCACTTCTTCCAGGTGCCGACCGGCGCGGAGATGTGCGGACCCTACTTCACCCCGGACGATTCGACCTTCTTCGTGGGCGTGCAGCACCCCGGCGAGGCCGACGAGGACGACCCCGCCGCTCTCCCTGCGACCTTCGAGGCCCCGGCCACCCGCTGGCCGGACTTCGACCCAGCCACGCCGCCGCGCCCCTCCGTGGTGGCGATCACCCGCCGGGGCGGCGGCCGCGTCGGCACCTGAGCCAGGGTCCTTTAACCATCCAGGCGGCATGAATCGGCTGGCCGGCCCGCCCGCCGGTTGGCCCGGCCCCGCGGGGCGTGCGATCATCCGCATGCCGCGAGGGGTCGGACCCCTATCCGTTTCCGGTTTGTTCCGGTACGCTGGAAGGATGAAGGCGCATGCTCCACGCTCCCGACGACCGGCCGACCCTCAAGCGCGGGGCCCGCGCGTGAGCGATCCGGCCCGCGACCTGTTCGGCCCCGGCGCGAAGGCGCCCGGTGCGCCCCGCCCCGACGAGCGCCGGCGCAAGCTCGCCGCCACGGCCTCCGTGCAGGCGCTCGCCGCGGCGGAGACGGGCGAGGCCGGCTACACCGCCTCCGACATCGAGGTGCTGGAGGGGCTGGAGCCGGTCCGGCGCCGGCCGGGCATGTATATCGGCGGCACCGACGAGCGGGCCCTGCACCACCTCTTCTCCGAGGTGATCGACAATTCCATGGACGAGGCGGTGGCGGGCCACGCCAGCTTCATCGAGGTGGAGCTGGAGGAATCCGGCGCGCTGGTCGTCACCGACAACGGCCGCGGCATCCCCGTCGACCCCCACCCGAAGTTTCCGGGCAAGTCCGCGCTGGAGGTCATCATGACCACGCTGCATGCGGGCGGAAAGTTCGATTCGAAGGTCTACGAGACCTCCGGCGGCCTGCACGGCGTCGGCATCTCGGTGGTCAACGCGCTGTCCGACCTCCTGGAGGTCGAGGTCGCCCGCAACCAGACCCTCTACCGCCAGACCTTCTCCCGCGGCCATGCGCAGGGCGCCATCGAGGTCGTCGGCCGGGTGCAGAACCGGCGCGGCACGCGGATTCGCTTCCATCCCGACGCGCAGATCTTCGGCTCCCTGAAGTTCGACCCGCGCCGCCTGTTCAAGATGGCCCGCTCCAAGGCCTACCTGTTCGGCGGCGTCGAGATCCGCTGGCGCTGCGCGCCGGCCCTGCTGGAGGGCATCGAGGGCGTGCCGGCCGAGGCCGTCCACCGCTTCCCCGGGGGCCTGCGCGACTACCTCGCCCGCGACATCGAGGGGAAGGAGCTCGTCACCGAGGCGATCTTCTCCGGCAAGATCACCAAGCCCGGAAGCCACGGCTCGCTCGAATGGGCGGTGGCCTGGATGGTCCACGACGACGGGGTCTCGGCCTCCTACTGCAACACGATCCCGACGCCCGAGGGCGGCACCCACGAATCGGGCCTGCGCGTCGCCCTGCTGCGGGCGCTGCGCGAGCATGCCGAGCGGGTGAACCAGGCCAAGCGCATGACGGCGGTGACCACCGACGACGTGATGGCGACCTGCGCCTCCATGCTCTCGGTCTTCATCCGCGAGCCGGAGTTCCAGGGCCAGACCAAGGACAAGCTGGCCACCGTCGAGGCCTCCCGCATCGTCGAGACCGCGATCCGCGACGCCTTCGACCACTGGCTCGCCGGCTCGCCGGCCCAGGCCAACAAGCTCCTCGACTGGGTGATCGACCGGGCCGAGGAGCGCCTGCGCCGACGCCAGGAGAAGGAGGTCGCGCGCAAGAGCGCGACGCGCAAGCTGCGGCTTCCGGGCAAGCTCGCCGACTGCTCGGCCGCCGGCACCGCGGGCTCCGAGATCTTCATCGTCGAGGGCGATTCGGCCGGCGGCTCGGCCAAGCAGGCCCGCGACCGGGCGACCCAAGCCATCCTGCCGTTGCGTGGAAAGATCCTGAACGTGGCCTCGGCCAGCCGCGACAAGCTCGGGGCCAACCAGCTCATCTCCGACCTGACCCTGGCGCTGGGCTGCGGCACGGGTGCGAACTTCCGCGAGGCGGACTTGCGCTACGACAAGGTCATCATCATGACGGACGCCGACGTGGACGGCGCCCACATCGCCTCCCTGCTCATCACCTTCTTCTACCGGCAGATGCCGAAACTCATCGACCGGGGGCACCTCTACCTCGCGATCCCGCCCCTCTACCGCCTGCAGCAGGGCACGAAGACGGCCTACGCCCGCGACGACGCCCACAAGGACCAGCTGATCAAGAGCGTGTTCAAGGCCGGCAAGGTCGAGATCGGCCGCTTCAAGGGCCTGGGCGAGATGATGCCGGCCCAGCTCAAGGAGACCACCATGGACCCGAAGAAGCGCACCCTGCTCCGGGTCGCCGTCCTCGACGAGGCGCGGGAATCCACCGGCGACACCGTCGACCGGTTGATGGGCAACAAGCCGGAGGCGCGCTTCGCCTTCATCACCGAGCGCGCCGCCTTCACGGAAGGCGCCGACCTCGACATCTGATTTTTTTGAGTCTCGGCGCGCGCCTCGCTCTCCCCCTTCGCCGCGGAGGGTGGGGAGGGGAAAAACCCGGCCGCGGCCTTTCAGTCGTCCGAATCCCCCGCATCGGCTTGCGCCAGCCAGCGCATCCGGTCGAGGCAGCCCTGGAGGATGTAGGCGGCGGCGAGCTTGTCCACGAGTTGGCCGCGCCGGGCGCGGGAGGCGTCCGCCTCGATCAGGGCGCGGGTGACGACCGCCGTGGAGAGCCGCTCGTCGTAGAACAGCACCGGCAGGTCGAGGAGCGGCTTGAGGTTGCGCACGAAGGCGCGGGTCGATTGCACCCGCGGCCCCTCGCTGCCGTCCATGTTGAGGGGAAGCCCCATCACGATCCCGCCCACCGCGTGCCGCTCGCAGACGGCGCGCAGGCGGGCGGCGTCGGGGGTGAACTTCACACGCTGGATCGTCTCCAGGGGCGATGCGATCTGCCGGCCGAGGTCGGACAGGGCGATGCCGATGGTCTTGGTGCCGAGGTCGAGCCCGATCAGACGCGCGCCTCCCTGCGAGGCTTCCGCGAAGGCCCGTATCGCGTCCGTGTCCATCGCCCGTGTCCCGCCGCGTCAAGACCCGCGGCCTACGCGAGCGGGTCGGCCCGCGCCAGCACCGCCGCGTCGATTCCCTCGAAGGTCGAGGGCAACGGCTCGGCGCCGAAGCCGAGCACGGTCGTGACCGAGGCGCCCTGCACCCGCCGCATCAGGTCGAGGAGGGTCTCGCCCCCGAAGCGGACGGTCTCCAGGTCCGGGTCCATCACCCAGACGTCGTACTCGCCTGTCCCGGTCACGTCCCAGAACAGGAAGCTGCCGTCCTCCCCCGTGCCGAAGAAGCAGGCGCGCTCCACGATGGTGGGGTCGTCGCCCTCGATGGCGAAGGCGTGGGGGCTGGCGGAGAGTTCCGGCGCCTCGCCCATCAGGCGGATGGCGTCGTTGACGCTGTGGGCGATCAGGCCGGCGCGGGTGACGAGGTCGGAGCCCTCGAAGGGCGTTGGCGTGGCGATCCGCCAATGGCCGCAGGCGAGTCCCGCCCCGCAATCCCGGCAGAAGCTGCGGTAGGATTCGGGCAGGGCAAAACCCAGTTCGGCCTCGGCGCGGGCGATCTCGGCCTCCGCCGAGACGGAACCCTGCCGCAGGCTGGCGAACACCGCACTCCACATATCCCAGGACTCCACGCAGGCCAGCGCCGGCCCCGATCCACAGGCGTTTACCATGTCCGCAGATCGCGGTGGCGCAATCGGGAGCCGATGCGCATACCGATGGTTAAGGTTTCGTTAACACCTGCGACGGGGACGCCCTTGTCATCCATCGGTCAAATCCAGGCCCGCCTGCCGATGCCGCGGCGGCACAAGTGGCTCCTGCTGCTCGCCTTCGAGATCCTGGTCTTCGGCTTCGCGCAGGCCGAGTTCCACCCGGTCCGGCGCGGCATCCTGATCGAGACCACGATCACCCCGAACCACGTCGTCACCTGACTCGTTGCGGGCGCCGGAAGGCCGGTGCTATAGCGCGCCGACCCCGCAAGGCCGCGTCCGGCGTGCCGACGGGCAGGACGAACGCGGCAGCATGTCGGTCGACGCAGCAACGGTCAGGCGCATCGCGCATCTCGCCCGCATCGCGGTGAGCGAGGAGGAGGTCGCCCCGCTCCAGGGCGAGTTGAACGCCATCCTCGCCTTCGTCGAGCAGCTCGACGCGGTGGACGTGGCCGGCGTCGAGCCGATGACTTCGGTGACGCCCATGGCGATGAAGAAGCGCGAGGACGTGGTCACGGATGGCGGCCGGGCCTTCGACGTGGTCGCCAACGCCCCCGAGACCGAGGACAACTATTTCCTCGTCCCCAAGGTGGTCGAGTAGGCCGGTCCCGGCGGATGACGGCCACCCCCCGGCGCGAGCGCGCGTGAGGACGAACAGCGTGACGGAACTCAACCAACTCACCCTCGCCGAAGCGCGCGACGCCCTGCGGAGCCGGACGACCTCCGCCCGCGAGCTGACGCAGGCGCATCTCGACGCCATGGCCAAGGCGCGCGTGCTCAACGCCTACCTGCTGGAGACGCCCGAGCGGGCGCTGGCGATGGCCGACGTGTCGGATTCCAAGATCGCTGCCGGCGACGCCCGACCCCTGGAGGGCCTGCCGCTCGGCATCAAGGACCTTTTCTGTACCCACGGCGTCACGACGACGGCGGGATCGAAGATCCTCGAAGGCTTCGAGCCGCATTACGAGTCGGCCGTCTCGGCCAACCTCTGGCGCGACGGCGCCGTGATGCTGGGCAAGCTCAACCTCGACGAGTTCGCCATGGGCTCGTCCAACGAGACCAGCGCCTACGGCGACGTGGTCTCCCCGTGGCGTCGCGCCGGTTCGGACGCGCGGATCGTGCCCGGCGGTTCCTCGGGCGGCTCGGCGGCCGCGGTCGCGGCCCACCTGTGCCTGGGCGCCACCGCCACCGACACGGGCGGCTCGATCCGCCAGCCCGCCGCCTTCACCGGCACGGTCGGCATCAAGCCGACCTACGGGCGCATCTCCCGCTGGGGCACGGTGGCCTTCGCCTCCTCCCTCGACCAGGCCGGCCCGATCGCCCGCACCGTGCGCGATTGCGCCATCCTGCTGGGCTCGATGGCGGGGCCGGACGCCCGCGACACCACCTGCGTGGACCTGCCCGTGCCGAACTTCGAGGCGGCAATCTCCCGCGGGGTGAAGGACCTGACCATCGGCATTCCGAAGGAATACCGGGTCGACGGCATGCCGCCCGAGATCCAGAAGCTCTGGGACCAGGGCGCCGAGTGGCTCAAGGCCGCTGGCGCGAGCATCCGGGAGATCTCGCTGCCGCACACGCGCTACGCCCTGCCGGCCTACTACATCGTGGCCCCGGCCGAGGCCTCCTCCAACCTCGCCCGCTACGACGGCGTGCGCTACGGCTTGCGGGTGCCCGGCAAGGACATCGCCGGGATGTACGAGAACACCCGCGCCGCGGGCTTCGGCCGCGAGGTGAAGCGACGCATCATGATCGGCACCTACGTGCTCTCGGCGGGCTATTACGACGCCTATTACGTCCGGGCCCAGAAGATCCGCACCCTGATCAAGCGCGACTTCGAGGCGGCCTACGCCGAGGGCGTGGACGCGATCCTCACGCCCGCCACCCCGTCCTCCGCCTTCGGCATCGGCGAGAAGGCCTCGGCCGACCCGGTGGAGATGTATCTCAACGACGTGTTCACGGTCACCGTGAACATGGCGGGCCTGCCCGGGATCGCCGTGCCCGCGGGCCTCGACGCGCAGGGGCTGCCGCTCGGCCTTCAGCTCATCGGCCGCCCCTTCGACGAGGAGACGCTGTTTGCCACCGCGCAGGTGATCGAGGACGCCGCCGGCCGGACGGCCCTGCCGAAGCCCTGGTGGGCATGACCGTCCCCTATTATCCCTGGACGGTCTGGATCTGGGCCGCCTTCGACCCGATCCTGGTGTGCCTCGCCCTCTATCTCGGCTGGACGGCGAGCCAGTTCGGCAAGGTCTTCATCGCCGCGATCATGGCGCTGGCCGTCTCGGTGCTGGCCTCCTGGGCGATCTCGGCCGTGGGCATCCCCTGGCCGGCCCCGGTCAGCCACGACGGGCCGACCTTCTTCCCCGTGCGGACCCTCGGCGCGCTGCTGTGGGCGATGCTGGGCTTTGCCGCCCGCCGCGTGGCACACAGGCCGGGCTGAGCGCCTGTCGACGCCCGAAACGGAGCCGCGATCGTCGGGCACGGGTGATCCGGCAGGCCCTTGCCACGCCCGCCCCCGCGCCCGATCCTGGCCGGAAAGCGCGGGAGCGGCGGCATGCGGATCGACCTCAACAGCGACCTCGGCGAGGGCTTCGGCCCCTGGCGCATGGGCGACGACGCAGCCATCCTCGACGTCGTGACCTCCGCCAACGTCGCCTGCGGCTTCCATGCGGGCGACCCTTCGATCATGGTCGAGACCGCCGCGGCGGCCCTGGCGCGGGGCGTGTCCCTCGGGGCGCATCCGGGTTTTGCCGACCTCCAGGGTTTCGGCCGCCGGGTGATCCGCATGGGCGCGCGGGAGATCGAGCACGCCGTCGCCTACCAGGTCGGGGCGCTCATGGCCTGCGCGGCCCTGGCCGGCCACCGCGTCACCCACGTCAAGGCGCATGGGGCTCTGAGCAACCTCTCGAACGCGGAGGCCGAGGTCGCCGCCGCCGTCGCCAAGGGGGTGCGCGGGGTCGACCGCGCCTTGCGCCTCGTGGTGATGCCGGGCCTCGTCTCCGAGGCGGCGGGGCTGGCCGAGGGCCTGCCCGTGGTGCGCGAGGTCTTCGCCGACCGCGCCTATGCCGACGACGGCCAGCTCGCATCGCGTGCCCTGCCCGGCGCCGTGATCGCGGATGCGGAGGAGGCCGCGGCCCGCGTCGTGCGGATGCTGGAGGCGGGCGCCGTCGAGACCCTGTCGGGGGGCCGCATCCCTGTGGCGATCGACACGGTCTGCGTCCACGGCGACAGCCCCGGCGCGCTCGCCACCGCGCGGGCGGTGCGCCGGGCGTTGGAGGCCGCCGGCCACACCGTGATGCCCTTCGCGGATTGAGGCCGATCACGCAACCGTGTGAATCCCCCCGCCCGCCAGGGATCGTTTGAGCCCGGCTCATCGTTCCTGATCCGGCGGCGGGCTTCGAAGGGCCGCCGCGACCGCGTTGCGTTCGAGGCTGGCATGGCGACGAGAAACCCCGAGGCTCCGCTGGTCCCCCCGCGGCCGACCCGCATCGCCGCGGCCGAGACGCCGAAAGCCGCCCTCGCCTCGCCCGTCGTCATCGGCGCCGTTGTCATCGCCGGCCTGTATTTCGGGCGCGAGATCCTGATCCCGATCGCCATCGCCCTGCTGCTGTCCTTCGTGCTCGGGCCGCTGGTGAACCTGCTGCGCCGGCTGCGCCTGCCGCGCCCGTTCGCCGTGGGCCTCGCCGTGCTGGCGACGCTGGGGATCGTCGGCGCGCTGGCGACCCTGATCGGCGTGCAGATGGCGGATCTGGCCTCCGACGTGCCGCGCTACCGCGACACCATCGAGCGCAAGGTCGAGGGCCTGCGCGAGAGTCCGGTCGGGCACGTCACCGACTACGTCGCCAATATCGGCCGGGCCCTGCACACCGCCGGCAACGGCGACAAGGCGGACAAGCCCGCCGTGCCGGCCGAGCCCCAGGCGGCGCAGACCAAGGCACCCGAAGCGGCTCCGGAGCCCAAGCCCGTTCTGGTCGAGATGCGCCAGGTCCAGCCCGGTCCCCTGGAGATGGCGGGCACGCTGCTGTCGCCCACCCTCCAGCCCCTGGCCACAGCCGGCATCGTCTTCGTGGTGCTGCTGTTCGTGCTGATGCAGCGGGAGGACCTGCGCGATCGCATGATCCGGCTCGCCGGATCGAGCGACCTGCACCGCACCACGGTGGCGATGGACGACGCCGCCCGCCGCCTCAGCCGCTACTTCGTGGTGCAGTTGGCGCTGAACACCGGCTTCGGGCTGGTGATCGGCATCGGGCTCTACCTCATCGGCGTGCCCAATCCCGTGCTCTGGGGCATCTTCTCCGCGCTGATGCGCTTCGTGCCGTATATCGGCGCCTTCCTCTCGGCCCTGCTGCCGCTGGCGCTGGCGGCCGCCGTCGACCCCGGCTGGAACATGCTGATCGCCACCGCGGTCCTGTTCCTGGTCATGGAGCCCCTCACCGGGCAGATCGTGGAGCCGATGCTCTACGGCCACTCCACGGGGCTCTCCCCCTTCTCGGTGCTGGTCTCGGCCCTGTTCTGGACTTGGCTGTGGGGGCCGGTGGGCCTCATCCTGTCGACGCCGCTCACCGTCTGCCTCGTGGTGCTCGGCCGGCACGTGGACACGCTCGAATTCCTCGACGTGCTGTTCGGCAACCGGCCGGCGCTGACGCCGGTGGAGAATTTCTATCAGCGCATCCTGGCCGACGACCCGGAGGAGGCGCAGGAGCATGCCGACCTGATCCTGCGGCAATGCTCCCTCTCGGCCTATTACGACGAGGTCGTGGTCCGCGGCCTGGAACTGGCCGCGCGTGACGCCGCCCGCGGCGTCCTCACCGTCGCGCAGAAGACCGACATCCGCGCCTCCGTCACCGAGCTGATCGAGGAACTCGACTCCCGCGCCGACAGGACGCCCGAGCCGGAGGCCGGCGGAGCCGCGGACGGACCCGGCGCCGAACCGGCCTGCGGGCGGGAGGCCGCGATCCCCTTCGCGCCCGAGCCGGATTCCGTGCCGGAGGCGTGGGCGCGCGACGGCGCGGTGCTCTGCATCGCCGGGCGCGGCTTCATCGACGAGGCCGCCGCCGCCATCCTCGCCCAGCTCCTGGCCAAGCGCGGCATCGGCGTGCGCAAGGTGGCGTTCTCTGACGTGGCCCGCGCCCGGATCGACGCCTTCGAGCCCGGGCCGGTGCGCATGACCTGCATCGTCTCCCTGGCGATCAGCGGCGAGCCGACCCACCTGCGCCGCCTGGTCGAGCGCCTGAGGGCCCGGATGCCGCGCACGCCGGTCCTGATCGGACTCTGGCAGGCGGACGGGGGCTCGCCGGCCGAGGCCGCGGCCCATGCCTCCATCACCGCGGACGGCCACGTCTCCTCCCTGCGCAGCGCCGTCGAGGCCGTGCTCGCCGCGGTCAAGGCCGACGCGGCGCCGGTCGCCGAAGGCGTGCGCGCAGCCGTGCGGCCGGTCCCGGCCGGGGCTTGACGCGGGGCGCCGGAAGCCGGCTTCGTGCCGGTCTGGGGACAGCAGGGACGGCAGCCGATGAGCGTGGTGGAACTCGGCCGCTTCATGGACGACCTCGCGGAGGCGTCGGGGCGCGCGATCCTGCCGTTCTTCCGCACGCAGGTCGGCCTCGACGACAAGGCGCGGGGCGGGGCGCCGTTCGATCCGGTCACGGAGGCCGACCGGGCGGCCGAGGTCGTGCTGCGGAGCCTGATCCGGCAGACCTTTCCCGCCCACGGCATCCTCGGGGAGGAGTTCGGCGCCGAGCGGCTCGAGGCCGAATGCGTCTGGGTGCTCGATCCGATCGACGGCACCCGCGCCTTCATCGCCGGCCTGCCGACCTGGGGCACCCTGATCGGGCTGACCCGCAACGGCACGGCCGTGCGCGGCCTGATGCACCAGCCCTATCTCGGCGAGCGCTTCTCCGGCGACGGCCGTAGCGCCCGCCTGCGCAATGCCGCCGGCGAGCGGACCCTCCACACCCGGCCCTGCGCCGACCTCGGCACCGCCATCCTCGCCACCACCGACCCGCGCCTGTTCACTGAGGACGAGGAGGCCGAGCGCTTCCGCGCCGTCGAGGGCACCGTGCGGATGTCCCGCTACGGGGCCGATTGCTACGCCTATTGCATGCTGGCCGCCGGCCAGATCGACCTCGTGGTCGAGGCCGGCCTCAAGCCCTACGACATCGTCGCCCTCATCCCCATCGTGGAGGGTGCCGGCGGCGTCGTCACCGCCTGGGACGGCGGCCCGGCCACGGAGGGCGGCCGCATCGTGGCGGCCGGCGACCCGCGTTTGCATGCGCAGGCGCTGCGATTGCTGAACGGGTGAGCGGAGAGGCCCCGCGGGGCGGAAGGCCAGGAGAGCCGACCCCCAAGCTCCCCTGCGCCAGGATCGCCGTGAACCGATCCGCCGCCGCCGCCGTTGCCCGTGACCCGTTCCCCTCGCCCCCAGAAGCCGCGTGCTGCTCACCGCCCTCCTCGTCCTGACAACGCTGCTGCCGCGGCTCGACGGCGGGCTGGACGCGATTTCGCGACGCGCGCGCGCGGAGGCACCCGCGCCCACCTTCCAGGCCGAGGCCCGCGCGGTCTCGAACTGGCACGGGGAGGCCGGGGCGGCCCTGCGGCCGGTCTCCCTCGCCCTGGTGGCGCGCTTCGCCCAGAGCGATCCGGCCTTCGTCGCCCGCTGCGTCAAGCTCAACAACTACTGGTGCATCAAGCGCGCCCGCTGGCCCGGCGAGATCGGCGGCGACGCGGAGGGCCACACCGCCTTCGCCACCGCCGCGGACGGGGCGGATGCGGCGGCCTCCCTGCTGCGGCGCTATTATCGCGAGTACGGGCGGCGCACGGGGCTCGCCATCGTCCGTCGCTGGGCGCCGGCCGAGTGCCGTGCACCGGGGACCGAACCGCTTGCCGCCGTCCCGGCCCGTTCGTCCTTCGCGATCCGTTCCGCCCCGGCGCGGGGGCTGGCGCCCCGCGGCATCGGCGGAACGCTGCGCGCCCGCTACCTCGCCCGGCATCGGCCCGGCGGCGCGCTGCGACACCGGGTGGTGCGGGGGCCGGCCCTGCGGGTCCAGCCCTGGTCGCCCCTCGCCCGCATGGCCGGCCGGCCCGGTGCGCGTCCGCGCGGCAGGGCGCTCCCCATGCTCAAGCCCGTGCCCGACATCGCCACCCGGATCGAGGCGTCCGCCCGGACCCCGCCCCGCGGGGCCGACGACCCGATGGCGCTGCTGGAGCGCCGGACGCCCTCCCCCGAGCGCCTGCTCGCGGAATCGGCCGCCCTGCCCCCGATCGCGGCCGGTTCGCCCAGCCTCGACCTGCGCCTGCCGCCGCTGCTCTGCACCAGCGACGAAGGCCGGATCGGCAACTACGCCGCCCTCATCGCCCGCAGCGTCGGCCTGAATGCCGGCGACGACCTCAAGCTCTTCGCCGCCGACGGCAGCCCGCTGCCGAACCTCGCCCCGGTTCTGCTCGCCATGTCGGGCGTCGAGCTCGGCACCATGCGCGCCGCGCCCGACCTGGTGCGGGCGGCGGTCGGCCGTCTGGCCGCGCCGCCCGCCACGCCAACCGCCGAGGCGGCCCCGTGACCTTGCAGGCGAGGCTGCCGCTTGCCACCTGAGCGCGGCATGTTTTCCTTCAGCCGAGCCCGTCCGTGCCCCTGACCGATCTCGCAAGCCGCGCCGGCTCGGCCGTGCGGGCCTTCGCCGAGGCGTCGAGCGACCTGTTGCTCCAGCCGACGCTGCGACTCGGCGTCACCGGGCTGGCGCGCTCGGGCAAGACGGTGTTCACCACCGCCCTCATCCACCACCTCGTGGAGACGCACGCCCTTCCGGCCTTCGCACCGGCGCAGGAGGGCCGCCTGCGCCGCGCCCGCCTCGTGCCCCAGCCCGACGACGACGTGCCGCGCTTCCCCTTCGAGGAGCATTTCGCCTCGCTCACCGAGGCCCGGCACTGGCCCCGCTCCACCGACCGGATCAGCCAGTTCCGCCTGGAGATCGAGTATGAGCGCGCCGGCTCCTGGCGTTCCGGCCCCGGCACCCTGATGCTCGACGTGGTGGACTACCCCGGAGAGTGGCTCCTCGACCTCGCGCTGATCGAGAGCGGCTACACGGCCTGGTCGCGGTCCACGATCAACGGGACCCGCCGCGCGGGCCGCGCGGCAACCGCCGCTCCCTGGCTCGACACCCTGAAGGGGCTCGACCCGAACGGGCCCCTGGATGAGGTGGTGGCCGAGCGGGCGAGCAACGCCTTCAAGACCTACCTCGCGGCGCTGCGCGCAGGGCCTGAGGCGGTGGCCACCACGCCGCCGGGCCGCTTCCTGATGCCGGGCGACCTCGCCGGCTCCCCGGCGCTCACCTTCGCCCCGCTGGACGGTCTGGCCGAGACCCACGCCCCCGACAGCCTCGCCGGGCTGATGGAGCGGCGCTTCGAGGCCTACAAGGCCAAGGTCGTGGTGCCCTTCTTCCGCGACCACTTCCAGCGGGTCGACCGGCAGATCGTGCTGGTGGACGTGCTCAGCGCCGTCGATGCCGGGCCGACCGCGGTGGCCGAGCTGGAGGAGGCGCTCGACGCGGTGCTGCTCAGCCTCAACATCGGCCGCAACTCGTTTTTCTCGAAGCTGTTCGCCCCGCGGGCCGACAAGATCCTGTTCGCCGCCACAAAGGCCGACCACCTGCACCAGACCAGCCACGACCGCCTCGACGCCCTGCTGCGCCTCCTCGTCTCCCGCGCCATGCGCCGCACGGAAGCCGCGGGCGCCCGCGTCGGCACCGTGGCTCTGGCCTCCGTGCGGGCCACCCGCGAGACCACGGTCCATGACGGCTCGGAGGCGCTTCGCGCGGTCTCCGGCACCCCGGAGGCCGGCGAGGTGGTGGGCGACGAGCGCTTCGACGGGACGACCGAGGCCGCGATCTTCCCCGGCGAGCTGCCGGCCCGGCCGGAATCGGTGCTCGACGGCGCGGTGGAGCCCGGCTCCCTGCGCTTTCCCCGCTTCCGCCCCCCCATCGTCAGGCCCGATGCGCTCGGCCGCCCCGGCCACCTGCCGCAGATCCGCCTCGACCGGGCGATGCAGTTCCTGATCGGCGACCGGCTGACGTGATTCTTTTTGGGGGGTTAGGATCGGTGGATTTGGCCATGAGGACGCGATTGACCGAGCGTGCGCCTTCCCTCCCCCCTC
>NZ_BPRB01000166.1 GCF_022179685.1 Methylobacterium trifolii | reverse complement strand
CAGCGTCAGGGTCATCGCGCCGGCTTGCTCGCCCAGGGTCGAGAGGGCCTCCGATTCACCCAGGACCTGCGCCAGCGTCTCGATGCTGGAGGGGAGAGGTGGATGGGCCGCCAGGATCTGCTCGCTGCGCGAAACCAGCAGGATACGCCGCCCGGCCTGGGCGGCGGTATCCGAGAGGAGGGTGTGGAGGCCCTGAGGCGCCGCGCCTTCGGTCTGGGCGATCCCCGGCAGGGCAGCCGCGGCGAGGCGGGTGAAGCTTTCCAGTTCAGCGACGGCGCCCCGGAGGATTTCGTCGCGCTGGTTCTGGAGATGCAATCCGGCGACGCCCACGAAGCAGGCCAGGAACACCGCAAGCAGGGCGGGGACGGCGTAGCGCAGACCCGCCTCGATCCGGCCGAGACGGGCATGCCTGCCCGGAGCCGGCCAGGAGATGCCCAGAATCGTATCCGCACGCGCGGAGAGGGAAGCGGAATCCGCCTCCGGCATGGCCGTACCCCGTGATGATGCTGAGCGCTCGAGGTGGCGGCGAGGCCGTCCCCGAATCTGCATTCACTTGACCATTTTTTAAGGTGATTTGTCCACGGGTTTTTCCGCCATCGACTTGACTCTCCGTCGCCGTCGAGTCCGGCGCTCGAATCGAAAAATCCTTTGCCGGAGAATCGTTTAGCGGCGATCGGCGACGCGCGCTGCGATGTCGGCGACGTCCCTGGACAGGCCAGGGATCGCTTTGATCCGGTTGAGTATTTCGGCGGCCGCGGCGGCGCGGTTCGTTTCCCATTTTTTCCAAGGTCCGAAGGCGGTCAGCAGCTTGGCCGCGAGCTGCGGGTTGGTGCGGTCGAGGGCCTCGACGGTCTCCCCGACCAGCGCGAAGCCGGCACCGTCCGCCCGTGCGAACTGAGTGGGGTTGCCGAAGGCGAGGCTGCCGATGAGCGCGCGGACGCGATTCGGATTGGTCATCGCGAAGGCGGGGTGGCGGCGCAGCGCCTCGATCCGCGCCAAGGTGCCGTCTTCGGGGATCGTGGCCTGGATGGCGAACCACTTGTCGAGGACGAGCGGTTCCTCCGCGAAGCGCCTGCCGAAGGCGTCGAAGCCAGCCTCGCGGTCCGCGCCGGGAAGCTGTGCCAGGACCGACAGCGCCGCGAGGCGGTCCGTCATGTTGGTCGCCGTATCGAGACGCTCGCCCGCTCGTATGGCGCCCCGTGCCGGGTCGGCCGTTGCCATCAGATCCAGGGCGGCGTTGCGCAAGGCACGGCGTCCCGCGGAGGCCGCGTCGGGGCTATAGGCCGCCAAGTCGGCACCCAGCGCCGCGTCCAAGGTTTCGAGGCGGCCGCGTAGGGTCCGGCCGAGGCTGCGCCGCAGGTCGGTGCGCGCCCGGTGGATCGCGTCGGGATCGACCCCGCCGGCCATCTCGTTGGCGACCTCGCTCTCGCTCGGCAGGCCGAGGACGAGGGCAGCGAAGGCCGGGTCGGCCAGTCCCTCGGCGTCGAGGAAGGCGCCGAGCGCCACTCCGAACGCGGTCGCGGCCTCGCTGCTGCCGGCACCGTCGAGCAGCAGCCGCATCGCAATGCCTTGAGCCGCCTGCCAGCGGTTGAACGGATCGGTATCATGCCGCAGCAGGATCAGACGGTCGGCGTCGCCAAGCGAAATGTCCAGGCGGACAGGGGCGGAGAAGCCACGCAGGAGCGAGGGCACGGGTTGCTCCGCCACGCCGTCGAACCGGAGCGTCGCGGACTCACCGTCGAGCACGAAGACGTCGTCCTCCACCTGCGGACAGGTCGCGTCCAAGGGGCCGGAGGCGCCGACGAGGCCGAGCGCCACCGGGATCACGAGCGGGGGCCCATCCCCGTCGAGGCTCTGGCGGAGGGTGAGCGTGCAGCTTTGCGCGCCCACATCGTAGACGGTCTCGACGGACAACCGCGGCGTCCCCGGCCGCTCGTACCAGCGGGCGAAGGCGGTGAGGTCGCGCCCGCTCTCAGTGGCGAAGGCAGCCAGAAAATCCTCGACGGTGGCGGCCCGGCCGTCATTGTCGGCGAAATAGCGGTTCATGCCCGCCCGGAAGACGGCGGGGCCGAGCAGGGTCCGCAGCATCCGCACGATCTCGGCGCCCTTCTCGTAGACGGTCGCCGTGTAGAAGTTGTTGATCTCGGCATAGGCCGCTGGCCGCACCGGGTGGCGCAGGGGGCCTTCGTCCTCCGGGAACTGGCGCGCCCGCAGCGCCCGCACCTCCGCGATGCGGTGGACCGGCCGCGAGCGCATGTCCGAGGAGAATTCCTGGTCCCGGAAGACGGTCAGCCCCTCCTTGAGGCAGAGCTGGAACCAGTCCCGGCAGGTGACGCGGTTGCCCGACCAGTTGTGAAAATACTCGTGCGCGATGATCGCTTCGATGGCCGCGTAATCGGCATCGGTCGCGGTCTCGGGGGAGGCGAGCACGTACTTGTCGTTGAAGATGTTGAGGCCCTTGTTCTCCATGGCCCCCATGTTGAAGTCGGAGACGGCCACGACGTTGAACACGTCGAGGTCGTAGGCCCGCCCGAAGGCCGTCTCGTCCCAGCGCATGGCGCGCTCCACCGCATCCAGCGCATAGGCCGCGCGCGCCTCCTTGCCGGGCTCGACGTAGACGGCGAGGGTAACGGCACGGCCCTCCATCGTGGTGAAGGGCTTGGCGACGTGCCCGAGGCGGCCGGCGACCAGGGCGAACAGGTAGGCGGGCTTGGGGTGCGGATCGTGCCAGACGGCATAGTGCCGGCCGGCACCGAGGGCGCCGGCCTCGACCGGGTTGCCGTTGCCGAGCAGCACCGGCGCCTCGTCGCGATCCGCCTCGATCCGCGTGGTGTAGACGGAGAGCACGTCCGGCCGGTCGAGGAAGTAGGTGATCCGGCGGAAGCCGTCCGCCTCGCATTGGGTGCAGTAGACAGCGCTGGAGCGATAGAGGCCCATCAGCTTGGTGTTGGCGCTCGGGTCCACCTCCGTCTCGATCCGCAGCACGAAAGGCCGCCTGGGCGGTCGCATGAGGGTGAGGCCGGCAGGCGTGGCGGCGTAGGCCTCGGGGGCCAGCGGTTCCCCGTCGAGGTCGAGCGCCACGAGGGTCAGCTCGTCGCCGTCGAGGTGGAGCGACGCCGCGGTGTCTCCGGCAGGGTTGGGCCGCATCGCAAGAATTGCGATGATCCGGGTGGCGGTCGGGTGGAGCCGCACGTGGAGATCGACCCGGTCGATCAGGAAGTCGCTCGGGCGGTAGTCTTCCAGGCGGATCAGAGGAGGCGTCTCGGTGCGCATCGGGTCTTCCGGGGATCGCTGCGGCGTGTCCCGGCCGTTCTGGTCCCCCGCGCGGGCGGGCGCAATGCGCGTGCCGGCCGCAGCGAGTCGGTTGACCGGGCCGGACGCGCTCCCAGATAGCCCGGTGTCAGCGGAGTCGAATGGGACACATGGAATACCTGCACACGATGGTCCGGGTGGCCGACCTCGACCGGTCGCTCGCCTTCTACGTCGACACCTTCGGCCTCAAGGAGGTGCGGCGGGTGGAGAACGAGAAGGGCCGCTTCACCCTGGTCTTCCTCGCCGCCCCCGGCGATGTCGGGCGGGCCGAGGCGGAGAAGTCGCCGCTGGTGGAGCTGACCTACAACTGGGACCCGGAGACCTACTCGGGCGGCCGCAACTTCGGGCACCTCGCCTATCAGGTCGACGACATCTACGCCTTCTGCGCCAGGCTGAAGGACGCAGGCGTGACCATCAACCGGCCGCCCCGCGACGGCTACATGGCCTTCGTGAAGTCGCCGGACGGCATCTCCATCGAGATCCTCCAGAAGGGCGGCGCCAAGCCGCCGCAGGAGCCGTGGGCCTCGATGGAGAACACCGGAAGCTGGTAGCGCCCGGCAGGGGAGGGGGCTCGCGCCGCTCCGCACTGCGCCCCACGCGTTGACAGCATGCCGCCCCGCACGCGAACACAGGCCCCATGGTTTCCTCCCCCGAACCGGCCTCGACCGACACGAGCGGGCGCAACGCAGGCCTAGGCATCGTCGCCCTCGTCGGCTTCACCGTGCTGCTCGGCGCCCTGCTGCCGGGCCGGCCGACGCACGAGCCGGCGGCTCTCTCGCCCGCAAGCGATGCGGCCTGCCTCGAATGGAGCGACGGCTGTCACGTCTGCCGGCGCCTCCCGGAAGGACCAGCCTGCTCGCTGCCCGGCATCGCCTGCACGCCGGCCGCCCCGACGTGTCTGCGCCGCGTCGAGGGGTGAGCGGTCCCGCGACGCCGGTCTTCCGCTTCGCACCGAGCCCGAACGGGCGGCTCCATCTCGGCCACGCCTACTCGGCGCTCCTCAACGCCGACCTCGCCGTGCGGACCATTGGCCGCCTGCTCCTGCGGATCGAGGACATCGACCCGGTCCGCTCCCGACCCGAACTGATCGAGGCGATCCTGTCGGATCTCGCCTGGCTCGGCCTGCGCTTCGCAGCGCCCGTGCGCCGCCAATCCCGGCACATGGAGACTTATCGCGCAAAGCTCGGAGCGCTGGCCGCGCGAGGCCTCGCCTATCCCTGCTTCTGTTCGCGCAGCGCCATCCGCGCCCGGACCGCGACGACGAGCGGGTCGGCCGCGGTCGATCCGGACGGGACACCCCTCTATCCCGGCACCTGCCGGCAGATGCCTGAGGCCGAGCGGGCGACGCGGCTGGCAGGCGGCAAGCCCCATGGCTGGCGCCTCGACATGGCCCGTGCGGTGAGCGCCGCACCGGGCGCCTACGCCTACCGCGCCTTCGACCCCGATTTCGAGGAGCGCAGCGTCTCCGCCGACCCGGTCCGTTGGGGCGACGCGATGATCGGCCGCCGCGACGGTGCCACCAGCTACCACCTGGCCGTGGTCCTCGACGATGCGGAGCAGGGCGTCACCCACGTGGTGCGCGGGCTCGACCTGGAAGCGGCCACCGACCTGCACGTCCTGCTGCAACGGCTTTTCGGGTTACCGAGCCCGCGCTACCACCATCACGGGCTGATCCGCGACGCGAACGGCGAGAAGCTCGCCAAATCCAGGGGCTCGATCGCGTTGGCCGACCTCCGGGCGCAAGGCACGAGTCCGGCCGAAATCCGGGCGAGGCTGGGGTTCTCCTGATCCTCGGACGATCAGCGGATCGCGGCGTCGCGTTGGGCCATCGCGGTGGCGCTCTTCGATTTCTGCATCACGGCATCGATCTGCTCCCGCTGGCGCTTGAACTCGGCCAGCAGCCGGCCGTCGAGCTCGCGCCCGCGCGGCACGCGGATCTTCATCGGGTCGACGAAGTGCCCGTTGATGATGACCTCGTAATGGAGGTGCGCCCCGGTCGAGAGGCCGGTCGAGCCGACATAGCCGATCACCTGTCCCTGCCGCACCCGCGTGCCCGCGGAGATGCCCCGGCCGAACCGAGACATGTGGTTGTAGGTGGTGACGTAGCCGTTGATGTGCTGGATCTCGACGCGGCGGCCGTAGCCGGAATCCCACTCGGCCTTGATGACCGTACCGTTGCCCGCAGCCACGATCGGCGTGCCGATGGGGTTGGCCCAGTCGACACCGGTGTGGAGCTTGGCGTAGCCGAGCACCGGGTGGCGCCGGTAGCCGAAGCCGGAGCGCATGATGCCGTCCGCGATCGGCTTGCGGATCAGGAACTTCTTGAGGGAACGCCCCTGGTCGTCGAGGTAGTCGATCGAGCCGTCGTCGGGGGATTGGAAGCGGTAGACCTTGCGGCTCTCGCCCCCGAGGTTGAGCGAAGCGTAGAGCAGGTCCGGGCGGTCGGAGGCACCGGCGCCAGCGTCCTCGTCGAAGGTGTAGAACACGTCGAGGCCATCGCCGCTGGAGATCCGGCGCTGGAAGTCGAGGTCGTAGCTGAAGACCCGTACGATGTCCTCGACGGTGGCGCGCGGCAGGTCGTGCCGGGCGGCCGTCTCGTAGAGGCTCTGGTAGAGCCGGGGCCCCGAGCCGCCATCCTCCTCGTCGTCCTCGCCGTTCTCCGCCGCGGCCTGGGGCTTGCGCGAGGGCGCGTCCTCGGGCGGGGGCGCCACCGAGACGAAGGCGCCCCGGTCGTTGATCGCGGCGATCCCGGCGATGCCGGCCTCGCCGTAGAGCACGACGCGGGAGACCTGGCGCGGATCGCCGGGCTTAGCGCCGGGGGCGATCTGCACCCGAAGCTGCTGGCCTTCGGTGAGGGCGGCCGTGCGCGCCTTTCCACCGAGCGCCGTGACGACGCCGCGGACCTGCTCGTCGTTGGAAAAGCCCGTGGCCTTGAGCACGCCCTCCAGGCTGTCGCCGCGCTTGAGCGCCAGGTCCCGTTCTTCGATCAGCGGCGTTTCGTTGGCCCGAAGCTCGACCTTGGCGAGCCGGGTGACGTTCTCGGGGACGACGAGCACCTCGATCGACTTGAACGGATTACCGTCCTTCGGGAGAGTGGCAGGGTCCGCAGTGCCCGGTCCCTGCTGGAGGGTACGCGACAGCATGATCTGCGGCGCGATCGGGATGGCGGTGCGCCGGCCAGCTTCGGCCGCGATGCGCCGCTCCTCCTCCACCTGCGCCGTCACGGCGTCGTCGCCGAGGGCAGGGGCGTTCGATTCGATGACGGCCTCACTGAGGTCGCGCTTGACGACGCTGACCTCGGCGCCCGGCGCGTCGGCGGTGCCGGGGTCGGGTGCGCGCTCGGCCGGCTCGTCGGACACGAACTTCATGGGATCAAATTTTGGGATGTCTCCGGCAAAGACGCCGGTCGACATCGAGAGCGCGGTCGTGATCCGCACGAAGGGCTTGGCCTTGATGATCTCCCGGTCGCCGAGCCGGACCGTCACGGGTGCGCGAAAACTCTGCTTGGCCGAGGCGATCATCAGGTTGCGCACTAGCCGGTCGCCCTTGCGCGCGAGGTTGGCGCCATTCTCGCTCGGCTGCGGCCGGGCCGCCACCGTCACCTTCTCGGGGATGGCAGCGTAGGACGCCTCGCCTTGGAGGGAGACATGGAGGGCTGCTCCGATCAGGGCTGCGCCCGTGACCCCCGTCAACGCGCTGGCGCAGAGCCAGCGCAGGTTCACCGCACGACGGTCGATGCGCGCGGCGTCCGAACCGAGAAGGTCGAGGGCCGGCTGCACGCCGTGCGCCTGGAGCCGGGGCGCCCGCGTCGTCGTGTCGGTCTCACCGATCTTGAGGCGGTCGCGCTTCACGAAGGTTCCTTGGCGGAAGGCGGCCTGGGCATGCGGTGGGCCCGTACGCGCGCCTCGTGCGAGGGCATCGCGGGCACCACAACGCGCTTCAAGCCATACCAAGACCATGTCGAAGGGCAGCATGTCGAGATTGAGGCGCGAGCTTCGTGTTTCGAGGGAACCACCTGGCCGGGGGCAGGCATCGGTCGGAGGCCTCGCGGGCAGGGCGGTTGTCATCGGGGTGTCGCGGAAATTTCGTGGGGTCGTCACTTTCGGTGTTGACGGCCCGGATGGCCGTCCGTATACCCCGGCTCATCGGCACCGGCCGCGGAAGTGGCCCGGTCGCTTCCCTGTCTCTTGAATGCCAAAGCATTCTGCGACGGGGACCTTCTCGACAGGATGAGCGGTTTAGCTCGGCGATTGCCGGGGTATGGTGCTTCGACTCTTGAAGGTTGAGAACCGTCACAAGCGGTTGCGTTCTTTGACAAGTGAA
>NZ_BPRB01000165.1 GCF_022179685.1 Methylobacterium trifolii | reverse complement strand
GAGGCCCGCACGCGGGCCGGGACATGTCCTGAAAGCGATCCGTGAATACGATAGCCCGCAGAGGGGGGAGGGAAACGCCCGTGCCGGGTCTTCCATTCGCTTCATCGTATCGCGGCAGGCGATGAGCCCGGCCCGTGACTCGCTTTACCAGGTGCGCGCTACGCGAGAGTCGAAGGTCGTATCGGCCGAAACGCGGGGCAGGCCGGAATGCGGTGCACGCCCGAGGGTTGACGCCCGGGAGCCCGCGCGTCCAATGCCGCCGTCCCACGGGAGGCCCCGATGCCGCCGATCCTCGCCTTGCCCTTCCCGGCCATCGACCCGGTGGCCGTCGCCATCGGGCCGATCACCATCAAGTGGTATGCGCTCGCCTACATCGTCGGCCTGATCGGCGGCTGGTACTATGCCCGGCGCCTCGTCCTGGCCGACCGGCTCTGGGGCGTGGTGCGGCGTCCGAGCCCGGCCGACATGGACGACCTCGTGGTCTGGGTGGCGCTCGGCGTCGTCCTCGGCGGGCGCATCGGCTACGTCCTGTTCTACAACCTGCCGATGTACCTCGCCGACCCGGCCGAGATCTTCGCGATCCGCAACGGCGGCATGTCCTTCCACGGCGGCTTCCTCGGCGCGATCCTGGCCATGCTCGTCTTCGCCTGGGCCAGGAACCTCAACGGCTACACCCTGCTGGACATCGCGGCCGTGGTGGTGCCGATCGGCCTGTTCTTCGGGCGCATCGCCAACTTCGTGAACGGCGAGTTGTGGGGCCGGGTCGCGCCGGACTTCGCCTACGCCGTGGTCTTCCCCGGCGGCGGCCCCCTGCCCCGCCATCCGAGCCAACTCTACGAGGCGGCGACCGAGGGTGTCCTGCTCTTCGTCGTGATGGCGCTGGCCGTCCACCGCTTCGGCTTCCGCAAGCCCGGCCTGCTCGGGGGCCTGTTCGTCCTCGGCTACGCGCTCGCGCGCACGGTCTGCGAGTTCTTCCGCGAGCCCGACCGGCAGCTCGGCTACCTGTTCGGCGACCATCTCGGGCCGCTCGGCGGCGGCATCACCATGGGCATGCTCCTCTGCGTGCCGATGGCCCTGGTGGGCCTGACCTACGTGGTGCTGGCCGCCCGGGGGGTGACGCGCCCGCGGGTGCCGGTGGAGACCCTGCGCGAGGGGACGATCGGGGCGTGAGCGGCACGCCGCTCGGGCGCGAGATCGCGCACGCCATCCGCGAGGCCGGGCCGATCGGCATCGACCGCTACATGGCCCTCTGCCTCGGCCACCCGGTGCACGGCTACTACCGCACCCGCGATCCCCTGGGGCCGCGGGGCGACTTCACCACGGCGCCCGAGATCAGCCAGATGTTCGGCGAACTCGTCGGGGTCTGGATCGCGGCCGTCCGGGCCGCGATGGGTGCGCCGAAAGCCCTGCGCCTCGTGGAACTCGGCCCCGGCCGTGGCACCCTGATGGCCGACGCCCTGCGGGCGCTGGGGGCGCTGGCACCCGGAACGGCCTTCGACCTCCACCTCGTCGAGACCAGCCCGGCCTTGCGGGCGACGCAAGGGGCGGTGCTCTCCGGCGCCCGCCCGATCTGGCACGACACCCCCGACACCCTGCCGGAGGGTCCGGCCATCGTGATCGCCAACGAGTTCTTCGACTGCCTGCCCGTGCGCCAGTTCCTGCGCACGGAGCGCGGCTGGTGCGAGCGGGTGGTCGGGCTCGGGCAGGGCAATCTCGGACAGGGCAATCTCGGGCAGGACGATCTCGGACAGGACGGGCGCCTCGCCTTCGGCCTCGCCCCGGAGCCGACGCGGGGCCTCGACGACGACGCGCCGATGGGCGCGCTGATGAGCGTGCCGGGGGCCGGCCTCGCCCTGATGCGCGGGCTGGCACGGCGGCTATGCGCGACTGGGGGCGCCCTGCTGCTGATCGATTATGGGCACGTCCGGCCGGGATTCGGCGATACGCTCCAGGCGCTCTCCGGCCACCGCTTCGCCGATCCGCTGGAGGCGCCGGGGGAGGCCGACCTGACGGCGCACGTGGACTTTTCCGCACTCGCCCGCGCCGCGCGAGGCGAAGGCGCCGCGGTTCACGGCCCCATCGACCAACACGACTTCCTGCTAGCGCTCGGGATCGGGGCCCGCGCCGAACGGCTCAAGGCGCGCGCGGACGAGGCTCAGGCCACCGCCATCGACGCGGCCGTCGCCCGCCTGACCGATCCGGGTCCGACGGGGATGGGCGGCCTGTTCAAGGTCATGGCGGTCAGCGATCCGGACCTCGGACCACTGCCGCCCTTCGTGTAGGGGCGCTCAGCCCTCGAAGGAGGCGAAGCCCTCGGCGGGCGCGACCTCGGTGCCGCGGATCGCCTCCGACCCCGACGAGGACGCGGGGACGGCCTCACGGCTCCCGTCCTGTTCGCCGGCGCGGCCGGCCGGGTGCTCGCCGGAGTCCGGCAATGAGGGCCAGATGGGGCGGTCGGGGTCGATCCGTCGCGTCATCGTCGTGCTTCCTCGGGATGGACCGGGCCTCGGTCCTGGGCAGAGACGGAATGCGGATCGCGGGCCCCCGGTTCCGGGGGCGATCGGGCATCGTCTCCGGGCCGGGCTTGCGCTATCGAGCCCGCACGCCGTCCCCCCACACGAGGGCATGCCATGGTCATCGAAGCGCCGGAACTCAGCTCGCATTCCGGCATCCGCCACGCCTTCTTCACCCGCGCGGGCGGCGTCTCGGAAGGGATCTACGCGTCCCTCAACGGAGGCCTCGGCTCCAGCGACCGGCCGGAGGCGGTGGCCGAGAACCGGGGCCGGATGTGCGCGCAGCTCGGCCTGCCCGCGGACCGGCTGGTGAGCCTGTACCAGGTGCACTCGGCCGAGGTGGTGACGGTGGAAGCCCCGTTCCCGGCCGCGGAACGGCCGAAGGCCGACGCCATGGTGACGCGGGTTCCGGGCCTGGCGCTCGGCATCGCCACGGCCGATTGCGGCCCGATCCTGTTCGCCGACCCGGAGGGGCTCGTCGTCGGCGCGGCCCATGCCGGCTGGAAGGGGGCGCTGACCGGGGTGATCGCGGCGACCGTCTCGGCGATGGAGCGGCTGGGCGCCCGGCGCGAGCGCATCGTCGCGGTGCTCGGGCCGACCATCGGCCAGGCCTCCTACGAGGTCGGGCCGGATTTCGTCGCGCGCTTCTCGGCGGAAGCGCCGGGGATGGAGCGCTTCCTCGGCGCGGGCTCGCGGGCCGACCACGCCCAGTTCGACCTGCCGGGCTTCATCCTGGCCCGGCTCCGGGAGGCCGGCATCGGCGAGGCGACGGCCCTGGGCCTGTGCACCTACGCCGACCCGGAGCGCTTCTACAGCTACCGCCGCACCACCCATCGCGGGGAGGCCGATTACGGCCGGCTGATCTCGGCCATCGCCCTCACGCCGTGAGCGGGTTCCCGTCGCGCGAGTGCCTGCGACAATCTGTCGAGCTTGCCGCCGAAAAAAAGCGTGGCCGTGGGTGAACCTTGGCCGTGGGAGCGCGTTCTGCCTGCGAGGTTCCATGGGAACAACAGCAGGATCGCCACAAAGGGGCCGCCATCGAAGCGGTCGGCGTACCTGCAAGGCAACAGCCACCCCGGGACCCGAGGCGTATAGCCAGCCCATCGGTGCCACCCGCCCTCGGCGACGGCGGTACCCGTAGAGTTTGAGAGGACCAGACCATGAAATCCCTTCTCCGGGGCGCCAGCGCCCTTGCCGGAATCGCCCTCGCGGGCTCCGCCTTCGCCGCCGACCTGCCCCGCCGCGCCCCCCCGCCGGTGTTCACCCCCGTCCCCGTCTTCACCTGGACCGGCTTCTACGCCGGCTTCAACGCGGGCTACGGCTTCGACGCCAGCGAGCGCCGCTCCTCCACGGTCGTCGGCGTCCCCGGTGCCTACGGCGTGTTCGCCAACGGCGGCTCGGGCGTGCTGGCCTTCCCCGGCGGCCGCTCGCAGGACGGCTTCGTCGGCGGTGGCCAGATCGGCTACAACTACCAGTTCACCCCGGGCTCGGGCTTCGTGATCGGCGTCGAGGCCGACGCCCAGTACGTCGACTTCGGCCGTGACCGGAACCGCTTCGCCGCCTCCAGCGCCATCGCGCCCGGCACCCTCGTCTACAACCCGAGCGGCCTCTCGAGCCTCGACTACTTCGGCACCGTGCGCGGCCGCCTCGGCTACGCCTTCGACCGCACCCTCGTGTACGGCACCGGCGGCTTCGCCTACGGTTCGGGCGGCGGGCGCGAGTTCGGCCTGACCAACGCCAGCAGCGACACCTTCCAGACCGGCTGGGCCGCCGGCGCCGGCGTCGAGTACGCCCTGCCGACCGACTCCTTCCTGAACTTCTTCCGCTCCTCGGCCGTGACGCTCAAGGTCGAAGGCCTGTACGTCAACCTCGACCGCGGCAACCGCAACACCGGCGCCTTCGCCACCAACGGTCTCGGCACCGTCGGCATCGGCAGCCCCGGCGTCGTCCTCGCGGCCGGCCCGACCTCGCGTCGCAACGACACCGAGTTCGCCGTCGTCCGCGCCGGCCTGAACTACAAGTTCGGCACCTACTAGGACCCGCGACGGCCGCACCCGCCAGGGCACGGCCGACCGCCTTCGACGAGAGCCCGGCCGCAAGGCCGGGCTTTTTCGTCTTCGCACCTCCGGTGCGGTCCGTGCCCGAAGAGCGTCTTGCAGGAGGCTACGGCACAGTGGCGGGGACGCCGAGGGCGGTGCCCGCCTCCGCCAGCCTGCGGTCGAGCGTCGCCAGGGCGACGCCGTGGTCGGCGGCCACCGCCAGGTGCAGGGCATCGCCTGCGCGCAAGCCGAGATCGAACCGATCCGCGAAATGCGCCGCCGATCGGAACTGCCGCTCGGCAATCGGCAGGACGACGAAGGACTCCGCCGAGAGGCGCGCGAAGGCGGACAGAGCCGCAATCCGGTGCTCGGGCGAAAGGTCGCCCCTGCGGACCTTGATCGAGAGGGCTGCGGATAACTCCGTCGCGACCCAGGCGCTGATCGTCAGATCGCCCGCCGCCTGCGCCCCGAGCCAAGCCTGCATCCGGGCCGTCTCGGCTTCGTTGGTCAGGGCACAGACCAGGATCGACGTGTCGAGATAGGGCATCAGTACCGGTCGTCGTCGCGCATTCCGCGGACGAACCCGGCGGCGCCCTCCTCCTGAACCGGCATTCCTGCGGTGATCGCCTCGAGCATCGCCGGGTCGACGGCCCGGCGGGAGGCACCCGCGCCGGTCAGGCGCGCGACCGCCCTTCCGCGTCGGGTGATCGTGACCGTGTCGCCCGCCTCGACACGGTCGAGGAGCGCACTCAGGTGTGCCTTGGCCTCGGCCAGGCTGACGGTGCTCATCGCAGGCGGCGCTCCTTCATGACCCGTTCACGGGTCATATACGGCGTTCCATCGGACGGAGCGAGTCGAAGCCGGGGCTCGCAGGGAGCCACCGGCTCTGCCTGTCTCTGCCTACCCCTCCCCCGTCACCAGCCCGTGATGGCGAAGATTTCATGCGCCGGCCCGGCCGGGCCCCTGACAAAGCGTGGGCGCCCACCCCATCTCGTCCTGCGTCGACGCGGCGCATCGGACGGGCCGCGGATTTGATTTCGAGGAGGACGACTCCATGAACAGCGAAGAACGCGACGTCATCTCCGGCATCTTCCAGCGTCTGGAGCAGGCCTCGAGCCAGCCCCGCGACGCGGATGCCGAGCGCTTCATCGCCGAGAAGCTGCGGACCCAGCCCTACGCCCCCTACGCCATGGCCCAGCTCATCTACGTGCAGGAGGAGGCGATCAAGAGCCTCAACCAGCAGTTGGAGGAGGCGCGCCGGCAGCAGCAGGCGCAGCCGCAGGGGGGCGGCGGGTTCCTGTCGAGCATCTTCGGCGGCGGTTCCCAGCGTCCGGAGCCGCAGCCGCAGGGCTACGCGCCCCAGCAGCGCCCCGGCGGCGCCTGGGGCAACCAGGGCGGCCCGCAGCAGGGCTACCCGCAGCAGCCCGGCTATCCGCAGCAAGGCTATCCCCAGCAGGGCGGCCCGCAGCAGGGCGGTCCCTGGGCCGGCCAGCAGGCGCCGGCCCGCGGCGGCGGGTTCATGGCCACCGCGCTTCCGATGGCGGCGGGCGCGGCCGGCGGCATGCTGCTCGGCAGCGCCCTGTCGAACGCCTTCGCCGGCGGCCACTCGCATCTCGGCAGCGCGGCTGCGGCCGGGCTCGGGGGATCGGACAATGCCAGCGCGACCCAGGATTTCGGAGCCCCGCTCGGCGGCGGCAACGACTTCCAGGACGCCACGTTCGACAACGACGCGGGCGGCGGCGATGATTTCGGCGGCGACGTCGCCGGCGGGGACGACAGCGACTGGGCCTGACCCCGAAGGCTCGGACGACGAACAAGGAGGCCCGGCGCCGCGGAGGCGCCGGGCCTTCTCACGTCCTGGCCGTCACATCACCTCGACGCGGGTGCCCACGGGGGTGCGCTCGTAGAGGTCGATCACGTCCTCGTTCATCATCCGGATGCAGCCCGAGGAGACCGACTGGCCGATCGTGTGCGGCTCGTTGGTGCCGTGGATGCGGTAGAGGGACGAGCCGAGATAGAGGGCGCGGGCGCCGAGCGGGTTGGCGGGGCCGCCCTCCATGTGCCGCGGCAGGTCGGGCCGGCGGGCGAGCATCTCGGGCGGCGGCGTCCAGTCCGGCCACTCCGCCTTGCGGCTGACGCTCTTCAGGCCCGACCAGGCAAAGCCCGGCCGGCCGACGCCGATGCCGTAGCGGATCGCCCGGCGGCCCGGCTGCACGAGATAGAGGTACTTGCTCGGGGTATCGATCACGATCGTGCCGGGCCGCTGCGAGCCCGAGAACTCGACTTCCTGGCGGGCGTATTGCGGATCGAGGCTGCGGGCGATCCGGCCCGTCTCCGGCGGTTCCGAGGCCTGGGGCAGGCTGGCGTAGCGGTCCGGCCCGGCAGTGCCGTAGCCGGCGATCGGGTCGCCCGACTGCATCGGCGCCCGGGGCGCACCGTAGCCGTAGGCCTCGCGCCGGGGGGCGTAGGAGCCGCGCGCCGCCGGCGGGGCGCCGGCGCTGCCGTTGACGAGGTACTCGATCAGGCCGCCGCCATAGGACCCGGGCTCGGCATAGCGCCCCTGCGCCTGCGCCGCGCCGCCCCAAGTGGCGACCGCAAGCAGTCCCGCCACACACACCCGCACACCCATCGTCCACGCTCCCGCATCGCGGCCGAGACCGGCCCGCATGCGGGGAAGGTCCGGCCGGACCGGCGCGAATCGGGTGAAGGAACGTGGTGAATCGTTCACGCCGCAGGGCCGCACACCCCGGTGATCCCGCATCAGGCTGAATCGTCAGTAAATCGTCACGCGGCCGGACCGGCGTTGAAGAACTGGAAACCACTTGTCGGCAAGCTTCCACGGACCTCGAAGGCTGCCGACGAACCGATGACACAAAAACGCTATCGCATCGAAGACAGCCTCGGATTGGCCCCGGCCGCGATCGCCGAGGCGTCCCCCGAGGGCTCCACGGCGGCCAACCCCCGCCTCGACGAGATCCTGTCGGCCATCCAGGACCTCCGGCGGATCACGCAGGCGAGCGCGGGCGAGACCATCGAGGCCTGCCGGCGCGAGCTGAGCGAAGCCTTCGCCATGCGCACCGAACTCGACGTGATGAAGGAGGCGATCACCCGCACCAAGGAGGAGATCGCCGCCCTCCACCGCTCCGAGAACAACGGCAAGGGCATGCGCCGGGCCGCCGACGAACTGGACGCGGTGGTCGATTCCACGGAGCGGGCCACCTCGACCCTGCTGACCGCCGTCGAGGAGATCGAGGCGAACGCCAACATCCTGCGGGCGGTCCACCTCTCGAAGGGCGCCCAGGACAACGTCGACGCCATCCTGGAGCGGGTCGTGGTCGCCTACGAAGCCTGCAACTTCCAGGACCTGACCGGCCAGCGCATCAACAAGATCGTCGGCGTGATGAAGTTCGTCGAGGACCACCTCGACCGGATGATCGAGGCCTGGGGCGGGCTGGAGAGCTTTCGCGATCTGGTCCCCGGCCCGGCCGGCATCGATCCGGACGACGAGCGCTCGCTCCTCAACGGCCCGAAGCTCGACGACGAGGCGGGCCATGTCGACCAGGGCGACATCGACGCGCTCTTCGACTGAGCCGCGCCCCTTTCAGGGCAATCGCTTGAAAGCGCTTGCCCTGATTCTTGCCTCGGCCTCAGTCGCCGGCGCCCGCCTCCGCGGGCTCAGGCTGATCCTTCGCTCCGTGTTTTCCAGGATCGGCATCCCGGAAAACTCACTCCGCGGGGCGCTCTTCGCGCCCTGAAGCCGCAGAAGCGGCTTCGAGCGATTGCCCTGCGGGCCCCTTCCCACGGGATTCCGGGGCGCCTAGATCAGCGCATGCCCCGGAGAGCCCCGTCAGACATCCCCGAAGACGCCTTCGACGACGAGGACCCGTCCGAGAGCCCGGCCCTGGACGAGGCCGGGGACCTCGCCCCCGAGATCGACTTCGATTTCGAACCCGGCGCGGTCCAGGCCGGCACGGAGGTGATCCGGCGGTTCTGGAGCACGCTTCCCGGCTCGCCCGGCGTCTACCGGATGTTCGATGCCAAGGGCGACGTGCTCTACGTCGGCAAGGCCAAGAACCTGAAGGCGCGGGTGGGCTCCTACGCCCGCGGACAGGCCCATTCCAACCGCATCGCCCGGATGATCTCGCAGACGGCGGCGATGGAGTTCGTCACCACCGCGACCGAGACCGAGGCGCTGCTGCTGGAGGCCAACCTCATCAAGCAGTTGAAGCCCCGCTTCAACGTCCTGATGCGGGACGACAAGTCGTTCCCCTACATCCTCGTCACCGAGGACGGGCCGGCGCCGCAGATCGTCAAGCACCGGGGCGCGCGCCGCCGCAAGGGCAGCTATTACGGGCCCTTCGCCAGCGTCTGGGCGGTCAACCGCACGGTCAACGCGCTCCAGCGCGCCTTCCTGCTGCGCACCTGCACCGACAGCTACTACGAGAACCGCACCCGGCCCTGCCTGCTGTTCCAGATCAAGCGCTGCTCCGGCCCCTGCACCGGCGAGATCGCGCTCGCCGACTACGCCGGCATGGCCGACGCGGCCAAGAATTTCCTGGCCGGCAAGTCCAACGCGGTGAAGGACCGGATGCGTGCCGAGATGCAGGCGGCGTCCGAGGCGTTGGAGTTCGAGCGGGCCGCCCGCTTCCGGGACCGGATCAGCGCGCTCTCGGCGATCCAGGGCGTGCAGGGCGTCAACACGCAAGGGGTCGAGGAGGCCGACGTGTTCGCCCTCGACGAGCAGGCCGGGCAGTTCTGCATCGAGGTGTTCTTCTTCCGCAACTTCCAGAACTGGGGCAACCGGGCCTACTTCCCCAAGGCCGACCGCAGCATGACGCCGGACGAGGTGCTGGGCTCGTTCATCGGCCAGTTCTACGACGACAAGCCGGCCCCCCGGACCGTGCTGACGAGCCACGCGGTGGAGGATTCCGAACTCGTGGCCGCGGCCCTGTCGAGCCGGGTGCCGTACCGGGTCGAGGTCCACCAGCCGCGGCGCGGCGAGCGCAAGGCCCTGGTCGAGTACGCCCAGCGCAACGCCAAGGAGGCCCTGGGCCGGCGGCTGGCCGACACCGCCTCGCAGGGCAAGCTGCTCGTGGCGCTGGGGCAGGCGTTCGGCCTGGAGGGCACGCCGCGGCGGATCGAGGTCTACGACAACTCGCATATCATGGGCACTAACGCGGTCGGCGGCATGATCGTGGCCGGGCCCACCGGCTTCATGAAGACGCATTACCGCACCTTCAACATCAAGTCCGAGGAGCTGACGCCGGGCGACGATTACGGGATGATGCGCGAGGTGCTCCAGCGCCGCTTCAAGCGCTTGGTCAAGGAGGCGCCGCGCACCCCGCCGGAGGCGGAGGCGGCACGGGCCGAGGGCGGTACGCCGCCGGACCCGGCCGAGTCCGAGGCGTTCCCCGCTTGGCCCGACCTCGTGCTGATCGACGGCGGCAAGGGCCAGCTCGACGCCGCCCGCGCGGCCCTGGCCGAGGTCGGCGTCGCGGGCGTGGCCCTGATCGGCATCGCCAAGGGCCGAGACCGGGACGCGGGGCGCGAGACCTTCTTCGTGCCCGGCCGGCCGGCCTTCAAGCTGCCCCCGCGCGACCCGACCCTGTACTTCGTCCAGCGCCTGCGCGACGAGGCCCACCGCTTCGCCATCGGCAGCCACCGGGCCAGGCGCAAGCGCGAGATGGTGCGCAACCCCCTGGACGAGATCGCCGGCATCGGCCCGACCCGCAAGCGCGCCCTCCTGCACCATTTCGGCACCGTGAAGGCGATCCAGGGGGCGGCCTTCGAGGACCTCGCCCGGACGCCCGGCGTCAACGTGGCGACCGCGCGGGCGGTCTACGACTTCTTCCATGCCGGGGCCTGAGGGGGTGGCCCGCGAACGCGACCCGTTGACGGTGGAGGCATCCTCTGATTTCACCCCCCCGATGAACGCCGTCCTCCCCCGACGCCGGTCGCAGGCCTGGACGCTCGCGAACTGTCTCACCTACGGGCGCCTCGTCGCCGTCCCGGTCATGGTCGGCCTGCTGTTCTGGCCCGACTCGATCCCGGCCCGGTTCACGGCGCTGGCCGTGTTCGTGGCCGCCGCGATCACCGACTACCTCGACGGCTACGTGGCGCGGACCTGGGCGCAGAGCTCGGCGCTCGGCCGGATGCTCGACCCGATCGCCGACAAGCTGCTGGTGGCCGCCTGCCTGCTGATGCTGGTGGCCGACCGCACCATCCTCGGCACCGCCGTCTGGGCGGCGATCGTGATCCTGTGCCGCGAGATCCTGGTCTCGGGCCTGCGCGAGTACCTCGCCGAGCTGAAGGTCGGCGTGCCGGTGAGCCGGATCGCCAAGTGGAAGACCACGGTGCAGCTCGTGGCCCTGGGCTTCCTGGTGGCGGGACCTGCCGGCGAGACGATCCTGCCCGGCACGTTGCGCATCGGCATCGGCCTGCTCTGGCTCGCCGCCGGCCTGACGCTCTGGACCGGCTGGGACTACATGCGGGCCGGGATCAGGCACGTCATCGACGATCCCCGCTGAGGGTGTCTACGGAAGGCAGGGGTCCGATGAAGCTCGTCTATTTCGCCTGGGTGCGCGAGCGGATCGGCCGCCCGGAGGAGACCGTGACGCCGCCGGCCGAGGTCGCGACCGTCGCCGACCTGATCGGCTGGCTGAAGGGCCGGGGGGAGGAATACGCCTACGCCTTCGAGAATGCCGGCGTGGTCCGCGCCGCGATCGACCGGGTCCACGCCAAGCCGGACGCGCCGATCGCAGGCGCGGCCGAGATCGCGTTCTTCCCGCCGATGACCGGGGGGTAGGGTCTTCGCAGGCCGCCCTACTGCGTCCGGGCGCGGTCGATCACGGCGCGCGCGGCGGAGAAGGCCTCGTCCGGGTCGAGGTCGGTGGTGTCGAGCACCACCGCGTCGGCCGCGGCCTTGAGGGGGGCGGTGGCGCGGGAGGCGTCGCGGGCGTCGCGGGCCTCGATGTCGGCGAGGATGTCGGCGAGCGTCGTGTCCTCGCCGCGCGCGCCGAGTTCCCGGTGGCGGCGGCGCGCGCGCTCCTGGGCGGTGGCCGTGATGTACAGCTTCACCCGCGCGTCCGGGCAGACCACGGTGCCGATGTCGCGCCCGTCGAGGACGGCGCCCGCCGCCGTGCCGGCGAAGCGCTGCTGCCAGGCGAGCAGGGCCGTGCGCACCGCCGGCACCGCCGAGATGCGCGAGGCCGCCTCCCCCATCGCCCGCTCGCGCAGGCGCGGGTCGGCGAGGCGGTCGGCGATCAGCCGGGCGGCGGCGCGGGCGGCGGCGTCCTCGTCGTCGAGGGAGGCGCCCGCGTCGATCAGGGTGAGGGCCACGGCGCGGTAGAGCAGCCCCGTGTCGAGGTGGGGCAGGCCGTAATGCTGGGCGAGGCGCTTGGCGAGCGTCCCCTTGCCAGAGGCGGCCGGCCCGTCGATGGCGATGACCATGGTCGTGGGCAAAGGCATGGGCAAAGGCATGGACATGCGCCTCAGTCCGCGATGCCGCCGCCGAGCGCCCGCATCGTCGGCAGGAAGCTCGGGAAGCTCGTGGCGATCATCGCGCCGTCGTCGACGGTGACGGGCGCGCGGGCGGCCAGCCCCATCACCAGGAAGGCCATGGCGATGCGGTGGTCGAGATGGGTCGCCACCGTGCCGCCGCCGGCAGGCGCCGTGCCGTCCCCGTGGACGATGAGGTCGTCGCCCTCCACGAGGTGGGCGACGCCGTTGGCCTTGAGCCCGGCCGCGACCGCGGCGAGGCGGTCCGATTCCTTGACCCGCAGCTCGTGCAGGCCCTGCATCCGGGTGGTGCCCTCGGCGAACGCCGCGGCGACGGCCAGCACCGGGTACTCGTCGATCATCGCCGGCGCCCGCTCGGCCGGCACGACGACGCCCCTGAGGCGGCTGGCGCGCACCCGCAGGTCCGCCACCGTCTCGCCGCCCTCCTCGCGCTCGCGCAGGCGCTCGATCTCGGCGCCCATCTCGATCAGGGTGGTGATGAGGCCCGTGCGCAGGGGGTTCATCATCACCCCTTCGATCGTCACCTCCGAGCCCGGCACGATCAGCGCCGCGACCAGGGGGAAGGCGGCGGACGACGGATCGGCCGGCACCACCACGTCGGTGCCGCGCAGGGTCGGCTGGCCGGTGAGCGCGACGCTGCGGCCATGGCCCTCCGGGCCGTGGCGCGTGACCGTGACCTCGGCCCCGAACAGGCGCAGCATCCGCTCGGTGTGGTCGCGGGTCGCGGCCGCCTCGATCACCGTGGTGGTGCCCGGGGCGTTGAGGCCGGCCAGCAGCACCGCCGACTTGATCTGCGCCGAGGCCGCGGGCGTCTCGTAGGTGATCGGGATCGCCTCCCGCGGGCCCCGCAGGGTCAGGGGCACGCGCCCGCCCTCGGCCTCGGACAGGACCTGCGTGCCCATCCGCGTCAGGGGGTCGAGGATGCGGCGCATCGGGCGGCTGCGCAGGCTGGAATCCCCATCGAAGGTCGCGGTGACGGGCTGGCCGCCGACCACGCCCATCATCAGACGGGAGCCGGTGCCCGCGTTGCCGAAGTCGAGGGTCTCGGCCGGGTCGCCGAGGCCGCCGATGCCGACGCCGCGCACCAGCCAGCGCCCCTCGCCCACCCGCTCCATCCCGGCGCCCAGCGCGCGCGCCGCGGCCGCCGTGCGCAGCACGTCGTCGCCCTCCAGCAGGCCCTCGACCCGCGTCTCCCCGATGGAGAGCAGCCCGAGGATCATCGCCCGGTGGGAGATCGACTTGTCGCCGGGGGGCCGCAGGGACCCGCGCAAGGGCGCGCCGGGGCCGGCGGTGAGGGGCTGGGGCGCTGAATCGTGGGACACGGGCGTACTTGCCTCTGGAGCCGTCGGGCGCGGGCAGCCTCGATTGGAACGGGCCGCCGGTTAGCACGCGCGCCGCGCTCCGTCATCCGGCCTCGCATCCGGCCTCGCCCGCGCCCGGCCGGACCGGCGCCGAAACCGGGGCGGCCTCAGGGGGATACGAAGCGGAACCGGCATTTGACAGTCGCGCCCGCCCCGACTAACGGGGCGCCTCCCCCAGACAGCGATGTGACGAGGTTTTCGCCCGTGGCCAGACCTGAACTTGGCTTGAAGCGTCAGTGCATGAGCTGCGGCGCGAAGTTTTACGACCTGGCCCGCGACCCGGCCGTCTGCCCGAAATGCGGAACGGTGTTCCAGCAGACCGCATCGAGCCGCATCGCCGCCCCCGTCGTCGCCCGCAGCGCGCCGAAGGAGGAAGAGGACGAGCCCGAGGACAAGGCCGGCCCGGAGATGGTCTCCCTCGATGAGGTCGAGGCCGAGGAGGACCAGGCGGACACCACGCCCGACGACGACAGCAGCGACGACGCGGATGCCACCGACGACGACACCTTCCTCGAGGAGGAGGATGCCGGCGACGACGACGTGGCGGACCTGATCGACGGCGACATCGAGAACGACGAGGAGACCTGAGCCCCAGACGACGCCGCCGGCCCGAAAATGGCCCGGCGCTCGAAAAAGGGGGTTGAGTCCGGGCAAAGGCCCGCCTATAGAACCGCCCTCGCCGGGCGTCACCGACCTCCGGCGAGAGCGACCACCGCGGTGTTCCAGACCCGCGGCGGATGAGAGTGGGGCCTTAGCTCAGCTGGGAGAGCGCTTCCATGGCATGGAAGAGGTCATCGGTTCGATCCCGTTAGGCTCCACCATCCTCCCCTTCGACCCTTCCACCGACCGACATGGACGGGCCCGCCGCCAACCGCTATGGCGGTGGCCGATCGTCCGGGCACGCTTCCTGCTCCGCGCCGCCATCCCCCGCCTTGCGATGGCGATGCTCGTTCCGGTCCTTCCCGCCTTCGCCGAGACCGTGCAGCCCGAAGGGGCGGCCGGCCTGATCGCGTCCCTTCGCAGCCGCATCCTCGCCGGCCACAGCGCCACCGCGGTGCTGGAGGCGTGGTGCGCCGAGCGGGGCCTGGCCGCCGACCCGCACCTCGTCGCCCGGCGCGTGCCCGGCCTCGACAAGCCGCCGAGCGCGGCGCAGCGGGCGCGGTTGGACATCGGCCCCGACGAGCCGGTCCGCTACCGGCGGGTGCGGCTGAGCTGCGGCGAGCACGTCCTGTCGGAGGCCGACAACTGGTACGTCCCCGCCCGGCTCACGCCCGCCATGAACGCAGCCCTCGACACCACCGAGGCGCCCTTCGGCCGGGTGGTGCGGCCCCTCGCGCCCGCCCGGCGCAACCTGGCGCTCCGCCCCCTGGAGCGGTCCGGGGACGGGCCGCCCGGCCCCGCCGACCCGCTGTTCGAGGTGGACGCGGTGCTCTCGACCGGCGAGGGCCTGCCCTTCTGCGAGGTGGCCGAGACCTATCTCGGCGCCGTTCTGGGCCGCGGCCCGCGCTGACGGGGCACATCGCTTGCCGTCCCCCGCGGGCGCCGGCTAAGGCGGGGCCCGATCCGTCAGCAGGGACGGGCAGCGGGAGGAGCGACATGGCACCACGTCTTCGAACCGTCCTCATGGGCTCCGGCCTCCTGGCGGCCCTGCTCGCGGGCGGCGGCGCCCGGGCCCAGGCGACTGATCCCGGCGGCATCTGGCTGACCGAGACGGGGGATTCGAAGGTGCGGCTGTCGCGCTGCGGCTCGGGCTATTGCGGCACCATCGTCAGCACCGCGGGCAAGGGCCTCGACCAGAACAACCCCGATCCGGCGCTCCGCACCCGCAGCGTCGTCGGCGTCCAGATCGTCAACGCGGCGACGGCGACCGCGGAGGGGTTCTCGGGCACGCTCTACAACCCCAAGGACGGCAAGACCTATTCCGGCACCCTGACGATGACGGGCGCGAACACGGTCGAGGTCTCGGGCTGCGTCATGAGCGTGTTCTGCAAGCGCCAGACCTGGAAGCGGGTGAACTGAGAGGCGGCACGCGTCAGGCGTCCCTTTCGGTCCCCGTCCGTGCGGCCGGACGGCGCAGGGCCAGCATCCAGGCGCGCGGGCGCCCGTCGATCGCGGCCAGGCCGCAGCCGACCAGCGCCATGCCCAGGGCGTGGCGCATCGCCAGGCGCTCGTCGAGCAGCAGCGTTCCGAGCAGGATGGCCGAGACGGGCACGAGGAAGGTGACCAGCAGCAGGTTCGTCGCCCCGGCCCGCGCCAGGATGCTGAAGTACAGCACGAAGGCGAGCGCAGTCGACAGGGAGGCGATGAAGGCCATGGCGCCCCAGGTCGCCGGTCCGGGCATCGCCATCGTCCAGGGCCGGTCGATCGCCAGTGCTACGGGAAGCAGCAGCAGCGTCGAGGCCGTGACCTGCCCCGCCGCCGTGACGACCGGCGCCAGGCCCATGGCGCCGAACCGCCGCCCGTAGACGCCCGCGCAGGCATAGGACACCGTCGCCCCCAGCACCGCGAGCTGCGCCAGGGCGTCCGTGCCGAGGCCGGCGAGCAGCGCGGGCCCGACCATGACGACGACCCCCGCGAGCCCGACCAGCACGCCGGCCAGCCGCTCGCCGGTCATGCGCTCGTCGGAGGTGGCGACGTGGGCCACGAGGATGGTCACGAGCGGCGTGGTCGCGTTCAGGATGGCGGCGAGCCCGGAGGCCATGTGGGTCTGCCCCCAGACGATGAGGCAGAACGGCACCGCGTTGTTGAAGAGCCCCATGACTAGGAAGGCGCGCCAGGTCCGGCCGTCGCGGGGCATTCGGTATCCGAGGGCCGGCACGAGCAGGTTCAGGATCAGCGCCGCGAGCCCGACCCGCAGCACGACCAGGGTCAGGGGCGTGATCTCGCGCAGGGCCACGCTGGTGAGGAAGAACGAGACGCCCCAGATCAACGAGAGAGCGAGCAGCATGAGCCACTCGGTGGCGGTCATGGTGCGGTGGATGGCCGGCTGCATCGCAAAACGTTCCCTGGTGAGGAGACGCCGTGCGATCTATCGCGAGGCTCCCGGCCGCGCGTCCCGTTTCCTGCTCTCGAATGCGGCCCCGTTCAGGCAGCCTGCCCCAAAACCTCGGCGATCGCGTCCAGGGCCGCCTGGGCGCCGGCCCCGTTCGGGCCGCCGGCCTGGGCCATGTCGCGGCGCCCGCCGCCGCCCTTGCCGCCGAGATGGCCCGCGCCGGCCCGCACCAGCCCGACTGCGTCGTAGCGCTCCGTCAGGTCCTCGGTGACGCCGACCACGAGGCCGGCCTTGCCGTCCGGCGCGACGCCGACGATGGCCACGATTCCCGAGCCCAGCCGGGTCTTGCCCTCGTCGGCCAGGCCCTTGAGGTCGCGCATCTCGATGCCCTCGACCACCCGCGCCATCAGCTTGATGCCGCCGACCTCGCGGGCCGCCTCGCCCTCCCCGGCCGCGCCGCCGCCCATGGCGAGCTTCTTCCGTGCGTCGGCGAGGTCCTTCTCCAGGCGGCGGCGGTCCTCGATCAGGGTCGCGAGCCGGTCCGAGACCTCGGCGACGGGGGCCTTCAACTGGCCGGCCAAGGCCGCCAGCGCCCGGCTCTCCTCCGCCCGGTGGCGGCGGGCGGCCCCGGCCGTCATCGCCTCGATGCGGCGCACGCCCGCGCCCACCGCGCTCTCGCCGAGGATCGAGATCAGGCCGATGTCGCCGGTGCGCGCCGCGTGCGTGCCGCCGCACAGCTCCACCGAGAAGTTCGGCAGGCGCCCGCCCTCGGTCTCGACGCCGGACTCGTCCACCGGCCGGCCCATCGAGACGACCCGGACCTCGTCCCCGTACTTCTCGCCGAACAGGGCGCGCGCGCCCGATTCGATCGCCTCGTCCACCGCCATCAGCTTGGTCACGACGGGCACGTTCTGGAGCAGCACCGCGTTGGCGATCTCCTCCACCGCGCGCAGTTCGGCCTCCGCGATGGGCTTGGGGTGGCTGATGTCGAAGCGCAGCCGCTCGGGGGAGACCAGGGAGCCCTTCTGGGCGACGTGCTCGCCCAGCACCTGCCGCAGGGCCTCGTGCAGGAGGTGGGTGGCGGAGTGGTTGGCCCGGATCGCCCCGCGCCGGGCATGGTCCACCCGGAGCTCGACCGCCTGGCCCAGGCTCAGGGAGCCCTCGTCCACGGTGACGTGGTGGACGAACAGGTCGCCGAGCTTCTTCTCGGTATCGGTGACGCGGGCCTCGAGGCCGGCCGCCCCGATGCGGCCGGTGTCGCCCACCTGGCCGCCGGATTCCGCGTAGAAAGGCGTCTGGTTGGCGAGCAGCAGGCCGCTCTGCCCGGCCTCCAGCGCCTGGACCTCCGCGCCCTCGCGCAGCAGCGCCGTGACGATGCCCTCGGCGCTCTCGGTCTCGTAGCCCAGGAACTCGCTGGCGCCGGCCCGGTCCTTGACCGCGAACCAGACCGTCTCGGTGGCGGCCTCCCCCGAGCCCTGCCAGGCGGCGCGGGCGGCCTGCTTCTGCCGCTGCATCGCCACGCCGAAGGCGTCGGTGTCGACGCCGATGCCGCGGGCCTTGAGGGCGTCCTGCGTCAGGTCCAGCGGGAAGCCGTAGGTGTCGTAGAGGGTGAAGGCGGTCTCGCCGGACAGGTTCTGGCCGGCGGTGAGGGTGCGGCTCTCGGAATCGAGGATGGCGAGCCCCCGCTCCAGGGTGCGGCGGAAGCGGGTCTCCTCCAGGCGCAGGGTCTCGGATATCAGGGCCTCGGCCCGCATCAGCTCAGGGTAGGCCGGGCCCATCTCGCGCACCAGCGTCGGCACGAGGCGGAACATCGTCGGCTCGCGCGAGCCCAGGAGTTCGGCGTGGCGCATGGCGCGGCGCATGATCCGGCGCAGGACGTAGCCCCGGCCCTCGTTGCCCGGCAGCACCCCGTCGGCGATCAGGAAGGCCGTGGCGCGCAGGTGGTCGGCGATGACCCGGTAGGAGGCGACGGTGCCGGGCTCGGGCGGGCGGCCGACCGCGTGGGCCACCGCGTCGATGAGCGCCCGGAACAGGTCGGTCTCGTAGTTCGAGGTCACGCCCTGGAGGATCGCGGCCATGCGCTCCAGGCCGAGGCCGGTGTCGATGGAGGGGCGCGGCAGGGCGAGCCGGTTTCCCGGCTCGACCTGCTCGTACTGCATGAAGACGAGGTTCCAGAACTCCAGGAAGCGGTCGCCGTCCTCGTCCGGGGAGCCGGGCGGGCCGCCGGCCAGCCCCGGACCCTGGTCGATGAAGATCTCCGAGCACGGACCGCAGGGGCCGGTGTCGCCCATCTGCCAGAAGTTGTCCGAGGTGCCGATCCGGATGATTTTTTTGTCATCGAAGCCGGCGATCTTGCGCCAAAGCGCGGCGGCCTCGTCGTCGTCGGCATAGACCGTGACGAGCAGGCGGTCGGGCTTCAACCCGAACTCCTTGGTGATGAGGTTCCAGGCCAGCTCGATCGCGCGCGGCTTGAAATAATCCCCGAACGAGAAGTTGCCGAGCATCTCGAAGAAGGTGTGGTGGCGCGCGGTGTAGCCGACGTTGTCGAGGTCGTTGTGCTTGCCGCCGGCCCGGACGCATTTCTGCGCCGTGGTCGCCGTGGAATAGGGCCGCTTCTCCGCGCCGGTGAAGACGTTCTTGAACTGCACCATCCCGGCGTTCGTGAACATCAGCGTCGGGTCGTTCTTCGGGACGAGCGAGGAGGACGGGACGACGGCGTGGCCGGCCTTGGCGAAGTAGTCGAGGAAGGTCGACCGGATCTCGTTGACGCCGCTCATGTGACGCTGACTCTGTCGGGCTTGAGTTTTTGTCGGACGGTTTCGCCGCGAGGCGAGTCCGGCCGTGCATGCCCGCCCTCATACGGACGGATGCCGTCCAAGTCACGGGCAGCCTGCAACTCACGGGCAGCCTGCAAGTCACGGGCGGCGTTGCCGATCCCGGCCCCGGGCCGCCGCGGAACCGCCCCGGCCGCCACGCGAGGCGCCAACCTCGGCCGTTTTGTCGCCACATCCGTCACGCCAGATCGGGTCCTGGGCGCCACACCGGCGCGGGTTCGGGATTCGAGTCGCAGATGGGCCGCACGGTCGGATCGTCACGCAACGCAACCTCCACCCCCGCCAAGGGCCGTTTCGGCGCGGGGCCGGCGGACGCCATCACCGCCCAGCCCATGCTCGGGCGCGACCACGGCAGCCGCCCGGCGCTGACCCGCTCCCTCCTCTCCATGTCCCTGCTCGCCGGGGGCTTGAGCGCCGTGCTGATCGGCTCCGGGGTCGAACTCGGCAAGATCGGCCTGGAGCAGGCGGTGTCCTCGGCCCAGGCCGCCACCGACATCCCGATGCCGCGCCCGCGCATCCAGACGGTCTCCGTGCTGCCGCGCCTCGATCCGCCGCCGGCCGTGCTGCGGGCCGCGGCGAGCTTTGCCGCGGTGCACGACCTCGACACCGAACTCGGCACCAACGCCGTCGACCGGGTCTCCTACGACTTCCTGCTCTCCGAGAGCGCGGTCGGCGACCCCAACGACATCCTCGAATTCGGGCCGATGAAAATCCGGCGCCACCTGGTCCAGACCATCGTGCGCGCGGCCCAGGCCGTGCAGACCGATCCGGTGCTGCTGATGGCGGTGGCCGACAAGGAATCGAGCTTCATCACCGCCGTCCAGGCCAAGACCTCCTCGGCCACCGGCCTGTTCCAGTTCATCGAGCGCACCTGGCTCGGCGTCGTGCGCGAGTTCGGGCCGCGCTACGGCCTCGCCAAGGAGGCCGCCCTCGTCGTCCCCGACGGCAACGACCGGCCCTCGATCGCCGACCAGGCCGAGCGCACCCGCATCCTCGAACTGCGCCGCGACCCCTACCTCTCGGCCCTGATGGCCGGCGAGATGCTCAAGCGCGACGCCGCCCGCATCTCGCTGCGGATCGGGCGCGAACTGTCTCTCGGCGAGGTCTACCTCGCCCACTTCCTCGGTCCGGACGACGCCGAATCGTTCCTGGCCAAGGTCGTGGACAAGCCGGGCGCGGCTGCTGCCGCCCTCCTGCCGGGCCCGGCGCGGTCCAACCGCACCATCTTCTTCTCGGCGCAAGGGGGGCGCCGCAAGAAGGCCGCGAGCCTCTCGGTGGCCCAGGTCCACGAGAAGTTCGAGGCGATGATGAGCGCCCGCGGCGCCCGCTACCGCGACGTGCGCGCCGTCTCCGGCGTGATGGCCTACGCCGCCGCCGAGGAGCCCGCCGCCGCGCAGTAGCCCGGCGCGGCGATGCGCGGGATTCTCACGACCTTCGCAACTGACCAGGGTTTCCCGACTTCTCTTCCTAAGCGCCCGCGTATCCGCGTCGCGCGAAACCGAGACTTCGGGGGGAGTCCTTGACCAGACCTGATCGCCAGCCGGCCCGGCCCCAGGACGGTTTGTTCGACACCCTGTCGCCGGGCATGCCCCTGGACCAGATCGGCCAGACGCTCGCCTCGTTCTACGACAGCCTCGTATCCGAAGGCGTGCCCGAACACCTGGCCGCCCTGGTGCGTCGGGTGCGGCAGAGCGAGGTCGCGCCGGCCGAACCGGCCCCGCCCTACGCCGCCGCGCCGATCGTCTCCGGGGAGCGCCTCGCCCTCGTCGTCGAGGACGATCCCGAGGTGCGGGCGCTGGCCGAGACCCTCCTGGAGGAGACCGAGCTCGGCGTCATCGGCTGCGACAGCGCCGAGGAGGCCCTCGAGGTGCTCCGGACCCGCGGCGGCGAGGTCGCCCTGGTCTTCGCCGACGTGCGGCTCGCCGGCGCGATGGACGGCCTCCAGCTCGTCCGCGCCATCTCCACCCTGTGGCCGCGGGCGCGCCTCGTCCTCACCTCCGGCCACGGCGTCCGCCGCCCGGAGATGCCGGCCGACGCGGTGTTCATCCCGAAACCCTGGCGCGCCTTCGAGATCCTGGTCGAGGCCGAGCGCGCCACGAGCGAGCCGTCCCCACCCGTCGCCTGAGCCCGGCAACATCGACCACGGACGTGGTATCGGGACTCGCGTCCGGGCATCACGGGCGCGGGTCTTGCATTGTGTCCGCGGCAGGGCCGCGCGGCGGCCACGGAGATGTCGACGATTGCCGATCCTGTCAGTCCGTCACGTCACCACCTACCGGTACCGCCGTCCCGTCGCCTTCGGCGAGCACCGGATCATGTTCCGGCCGCGCGACAGCTACGACCAGCGCCTGATCGAGGCGACGCTGGACATCGCGCCGCAGCCGAGCGCGCTACGCTGGATGTTCGACGTGTTCGGCAACTGTGTCGCGGTGGCGACCTTCGAGGGCCGCAGCGACAGCCTGACCTTCACCTGCGGCATCACCCTCGACCACACCCCCGAGCACGCCCCGGTCTTCCCCCTGGCGCCGAACGCGACGCATTATCCCTTCGGCTACGGGGCCGGCGACATGCCAGACCTCTCCCGCTCGATCGAGCGGCAATGGCCGGACACGCGCAACGAGGTGGATGCCTGGGCGCGCTCCTTCATCCCGGCCGAGGGCCGCATCCCGACCCAGGACCTCCTCGCCGACATGACCCGCAGCGTGCGGCGCAACTTCACCTATCTCGCCCGCAGCGAGAAGGGCGTGCAGGACCCGGTGACGACCCTGCGCCTCAAGCGCGGCTCCTGCCGCGACTTCGCGGTGCTGATGATGGAGGGCGTGCGGGCGCTCGGCATGGCCGCCCGCTTCGTCTCCGGCTACCTCTACAACCCCCGCAACGACCGCGACCGGCATGTCGGCGGCGGCTCGACCCATGCGTGGCTGCAGGTCTACCTGCCCGGCGCCGGCTGGATCGAGTTCGACCCCACCAACGGCATCGTCGGCAACCGCGACCTGATCCGCGTCGCCGTCGCCCGCGACCCGGCCCAGGCGGTGCCCCTCTACGGCTCGTATTTCGGCCTCGGCAGCGACGACCTCGGGATGCGCGTCGAGGTCGAGGTCGTGGAGAAATCGACGCTGCCTCCGGTGACGGCCCCGGAGCCCGTGCGTTGACGGCGGATCGGAACGCAGAGGCGCGCCGCGGCCTCACGACTCGAATCAAGGTTGCCAGGTGGACGCGATGAAGATCAGGACGGGTTTCGATATCGCCTTCGATTCGGCGCAGCCGACGCCGATGATCCTGATGCTCAGCGTCCATCCCTCGCGGATGCCCGACGTGCTGACGCCCCACGTGATCGCCTTCGATCCGCCGATCCCGTCCCACGCCTACCGGGACGACTTCGACAACATCTGCCACCGCATCGTCACCCCGCCGGGCCTGCTGACCATCTCGGCCGACTTCACGGTGCAGGATTCGGGGCAGCCCGACACCTTCGCCCCGGACGCCCGGCAGATCCCGGTCCAGGACCTGCCCGACGAGGTGATGATCTACCTGCTGGGCTCGCGCTACTGCGACACCGACAAGCTCTCGCAGACCGCCTGGTCCCTGTTCGGCTCGGCGCCGGAGGGCTGGGCGCGGGTGCAGACGATCGTGGACTACGTGCACGAACGCATCCGCTTCGACTACCAGAGGGCGGACGCCACCCGCACGGCCCATGACGGCTTCATGCAGCGCGAGGGCGTGTGCCGCGACTTCGCGCACCTGGCCGTCGCCTTCTGCCGCTGCATGAACATCCCGGCCCGCTACTGCACCGGCTATCTCGGCGACATCGGCGTGCCCAAGGACCCGGCACCGATGGACTTCTCGGCCTGGTTCGAGGTCTACCTGGAGGGCCCGCGGGGGGGCTCCTGGTACACGTTCGACGCCCGCCACAACGCGCCCCGCATCGGCCGCATCGTGATGGCGCGCGGGCGCGACGCCACCGACGTCGCGATCTCGACGAACTTCGGCTACGCCCACCTCGCCCGCTTCGACGTGCATACGGACGAGGTCGTCTGAGACCGGCGCAGGTCGGCCGCCTTCGTGACGCGGAGGCCCGATTGCGCTAATCTTCACCAATGGCCTCGCTCCGGGAATCGTCCGATCTTGCGCGCAAAGCGGCGAACGTCTCGCTCGGCCACGAGACCGTGGTCGAAGCATACGGGGAGGCGACGGAGGATTCCGAGGGGAAGGATGCGATCCGCATCGTTCTCGTGATTCCGCCGCAGCGGGCGGGGGAACTGACCGGGGATCAGTTCCTGGAGGTCATCGGCCGGATCAGGCGCGAACTGAGCGACGCCGGGGAGACGCGGACGCCGATCATCCAGTATGCGACCACCGACGACTTGGCCGTCGCGCACGATGATCGAACCCGGGCATGGGCTCCATCAGGCCAAGAATCCTGCACGAGGCGCCCAAGCTCCGCCGCGTGAGAGCGAGATGCGCCGTGCGCTCTCGACGGCTTGGCGGATGCCGAGCCCGCCCGGCTCCGCGTCGTTCCGACTGTGCTCCCGTATCCTCCGCGATAGCGCGGCGAGCGGGCATGCCGGCATCATTCGAGCGCAGCGAGAAAACCCTGCGAACGTGCGGCGGCCCTGCGTATTCCGCTGCCGAATAAAATCTTCGCCGCCCGTGGAACCGGCGGCCTACGCTCACGCTTGTAATGGCAAAGGTTACTGCACAGGTAGGCGCATCATGAAGACCTCGGCCACCGTCCTCGCCGCCCTGATCGGCGTCTCCGTCCTCGCCGCGAGCCCGGTGCTCGCCGCCTCGTCCTACGATCCCTTCGGCAGCAACGCGGCCGCCGACTATTACGGCGACGACCAGCCCTACGGCTACCAGGGCACGCCGAGCCGGGACTATTACGGCCAGCAGCCGGGCTACGGCCAGGGCGTCCAGGCCGCGCCGCAGGCGCAGGTGCAGCCGATCCCCCGCGAGATCGTCAGCTTCAACGCCGACTACAAGCCGGGCACAATCGTGGTCTCCACCGCCGAGCGCCGCCTGTACTTCGTGATGCCCAACGGCGAGGCGATCCGCTACGGCGTGGGCGTCGGCCGCCCGGGCTTCACCTGGTCCGGGGTCAAGACCGTCACCGCCAAGCGCGAGTGGCCGTCGTGGACGCCGCCGGCCGCGATGATCGCCCGCCGCCCCGACCTGCCGCGCTACATGGCCGGCGGCATCGAGAACCCCCTCGGCGCCCGCGCCATGTACATCGGCAACACCGAGTACCGCATCCACGGCTCCAACGAGCCGGACACGATCGGCCAGGCCGTGTCCTCGGGCTGCATCCGCATGACCAACGACGACGTCACCGACCTCTACGAGCGCGTGAAGGTCGGCGCCAAGGTCGTCGTCCTGAACTGATTGTTCTTCGAGGTTCGGCGGTGCTCCCGCCGAACCGTCCACCGGAAAGCCGCATCGTCCGTCCGGACGGTGCGGCTTTTCGCGTCCGGGACTACGGGACGACGCGGCCCACGGCCGTCTGCGGCTGGCTGAAGGAGGCGATCGGCATGTCGCAGAAGCAGCGCGCACCCAGGGGGCGCGGGCCGGGCAGCGGGCAGGAATAGGGCTGCGGGCCGGTCAGGCCCTGCTGGACCGCGTCGCAGTTGAGGCCCACGGCCCGGCGCGGCGGCGGACGGCGCACGGGGCGCTCGTAGCCCGGCTCCTCGTAATAGCCCCCGCGCGGCGGCGCGTCGTAGTATTGGGCCTGCGCGGCCTGGGCCCCGAGGGACGCGGCGAGAACGGCGGCGAGGCCGAGGCTCTGGACGGTGCGCATCGCAAAAATCCTCTGCGGATCGTGTGGCCCGCCATCCGCGCGGGCGGGGGCCCTGCCTTTTTCGCCAATGCGGGCGAAAACGAGACGGCCCGCCTCCGAAGGATCGGACGCGGGCCGGATGACGGGTGGTCGATCGCGTGGCCCGCCCGATCGGGCGGGCCGGACCGGACCCTCAGTGCGAGGACTTGTCGACGGCGGACTGGGCGTCGTGGGCCGTCTGCCGGGCGGCGTCGGCGCCCTGCTCCATCGCCTTGCGGGCGGTGTCGGCGCTCTCCTGCATCACGGACTTGGCCCGCTCGGCACTCTGCTGCATGGCGCTCTGCGCGATGCCGCTGAACTCCTTGGCCTGCGACTGGATCGCGGCGAACTGGCTGCGCACGAACTCGGCCTGGTGCTGCATGGCCTCCTGCACGTCCTTCGAGCGGACCAGCTTCTGGGCCAGGTCGAAGGCGGCGTTCACGTTCTGCTCGGCGTACTCGAAGCCGCGGGAGGACACGTCCTGCGCGTTCGTGCGCGCCACCTCGGTCGAACCCTTGACCGTATCGGCGGTGCGACGGGCAGCACCGATGAAGCTGTCGAACGCCTTGCGGGCCTGCTCGACGCTCTTCTCGGCGAAGTCACGCATCTCGGTCGGCACTTCGTAGTTCGGGGGATTGCTCATGCGTCGTCTCCTCTAGGCTTGGTTGCGCTGATTCGCGCTTGTAACGGGATTTTGTGCACTGCACAATACAGCGCCGGCCCCGTATGCCACCCGGTGCCGCCGGCATTAAGGTTGACATGACGTAAACGTGTGACAGCGCTTTGAATCGTCCAGCGTCCGGATGCAGATGGTCTACAAGTCAGGCCGCATTCGTCACGCTTTTTCGCCCTATCGCGGATTCGCATGACCGGACAAGGGACCGGAACGGCAGCTTTGGACAGGATCGGCGACCTCGGGACGGCCCCGCACGATTCGCTGGAGCAGGCCCTCCAGGCCTGGGCGCGGGAGCCGGGCCTCGCCGCGCCGCTGGCTGCGCCGGGGGCGGCCTATCTCGTCCTCGACGGCGAGGGCGCGCGCCTGCTGCACGCCCCGGCGGCCGCCCGCGCCCTCGCCCGGGCCCTCGCGGAGGGAAGCGCGATCCTCCCCCGGATCACCGCGCAGATCCCGCGGGCCGGGTTCTCGGGGACCGCGCCGCGCCTCCTCCGGCTGCGCCTGGACGCCCGCCGGATCGCGCCGCCGGCCGTCTGCCTCCTGGCCCGCGGGCAGGCGGCGGACGGGACCCCGCTGATCCTGCTGCTGCCGACCGGCCCCGTGAGCCTGCCGCGCCGGCGGGACGTGCCCGATCCGGCCTCCGTGCAGGACCAGTCCGCGCCCGAGACGGCGCCCGCGCCGCGGGTCGGGGACCGCTTCGTCTGGGCGAGCGACGCCGCGGACGCGATCACCCGGCTCTCGGGCCCGGCCGGCGACCCCCTGGCCGCCCTCGTCGGTCGGAGTTGGGAGTCGGTCCTGGCAGGCCCCGCCGCCAGCGGTGGCGACGCCCTGCCCGCGGCGCTGGCCGCGCGTCGGACCTTCCGCGCCGTCCCGGCGATCCTGACGGTTCCCGGTGCCGGCGCGCCCGTCGCGGCAGACCTGTCCGGCGCCCCCCTGGCCCGCAGCGGGCAGCCCTTTTCCGGTTATGGCGGCTTCGGCGTGATCCGCCCGGCCGCCGCACCCGTGCAGGCCGTCCCGGTGGACGAGGAGCCGGAGCCTGCCCACCCGCCCGCGGCGGCGGACGAGCCGGAGGCCCCGCCTGCCGAACCGGAGGTCCCGGCCTCGGAGCCGGAGCGGTCCGCGGAGGATGCCCTAGCGCAAGAGGCGCCAGCCCCGGTGCCGGACCTGCCGGCCGTCCCGCTTCCCGGCGTTGCCGACGATGCCGGAGGAGTCCCGACGGAACCTGGCGTCGCCCCGCCCTCCGAAACCGACCCCGTCCACGCGCCTCCCCCGCCCCCGGAGTTGGAAAAAACCCTGTCTGAGGCGGCGGAGGCGGCCCGGACCGATCCGGCCTCGGACCTCTCCGTCACCGAGCACGCGGCCTTCCGCGAGATCGCCCGCGCC
>NZ_BPRB01000164.1 GCF_022179685.1 Methylobacterium trifolii | reverse complement strand
AGGTCTCTCCGGAGAGGTCGCATCCCTCACCCTGTCCCTCTCCCGCACGGGAGAGGGGACCCGCGCCTCGGCCGCCATCCTTGCGAGATGTGTGAATACAGGAGCTCGCAAAAGGAGAGGGAAAGGGCCGCCCCTACAGCAGGTGCGGCTCGGCCCGGAAGCGGCAGGCGGGATCGTGCGGCAGGTCCGGCGAGAAGCCGGTGTCCGGCGCCATGTGCACCACCTGCCCGTAGACCCCCATGATCTGCCGGCCCACCGCGCCCCAGGAATAGACCCGGCGGCACTCCTCCAGGCCCGTGGCCGCGATGCGGCGGCGCAGGGCGCCGTCCTCGACCACGCGGGTCAGGGCCCGGGCCAGGGCCGGCACGTCGCCGGGCATCACCAGCAGGCCGTTCTCGTCGTCGCGCAGGCAGTCCGAGACGCCGACCGCGTGGGTCGAGACCACGGCGAGCCCGGCGGCCATCGCCTCCAGGATGGTGTTGGAGAACCCCTCTGCGTAAGTCGGCGAGACGAACACGTCGGCCCCCCGGTAGAGGTCCGGGACCGTGGCGTAGTCGGCATAGCCCGTGAAGCGGATCTCGGCCTCGGTGAAGCCCAGCTCCGCCGCCAGTGCCTGAGACGAATCCACGTCCGGCCCGATGCCGGAGATCGTGGCCGCGAACGGGGTGGCCTGCCCGCGCAGGATCGCCAGGGCCGCGATGAAGTCCAGCACGCCTTTCCGGCGGTCGACCCGGCCGTGGTAGAACAGGCGCACCGGCCCGGCATGCCCGGCCGGCAGGCCGTCGCCGTCTTGGGCGAACCGGGCCGTGTCGACGGCGCCGGGCACGATGGTGAAGCGGGCCGGGTCCGAGCCCAGCCGTTCGCAGACCTCCTCCACGAACGAGGCGCCGCCGATCAGGAGGGCGTTGGCATGGGCCAGCACCGCGCACATGGCGACCCGGTGGGTCTCGCAGCAGGAGCCGACCCAGTGGCCGTCGCCGCCCTGGATCGAGACCACGTTGGGCACCCCGAGCCGGCGCGAGGCCAGCAGCACGGCCCAGCCGGTGGGGTAGCCGTACTGGGCGTGCAGCAGGTCGAAGGGTTCTCTCGCGTGCTCCGCGCAGATGGTCTCGACCATCGTGGCGATGTCGCGCTCGAAGTCGCCGCTTTCCTGCTCGCCGGCCTGTTCGAGGCCGATCACCCGCACGCCGGGCACGGGCGGCGGCGGCCCGCCGCCGTAGACGCGGGTGCCGAAGGCGTCGCCCCGGTACTGCGAGACCATCGTCACGTCGTGGCCGGCGGCGACGAGTTCGCGCAGCAGGTTCTGGGCGTAGACGCTCATGCCGGAGATCGCCGGGAAGTAGCGCCGGCTGACGAAGCAGATCCTCATTGCCGCCGGGTCTCCTGGTCCTCCGGCAGTTCCGGGCCGCCCCGCCGGCAGCGGCGCAGGTAGTCCAGGGATTGCGGGATCATCACGTCGGCCCGGTGGCTCTCGCGGGAGAGTTCGACGCAGATCAACTTGGCGTAGCCGATGCCCTCCAGGGCCTCCAAGACGCCGGCCACGTCCATGTCGCCCTCGCCGAAGGGCAGGTGGACGTGCGTCCCGCGGGCCATGTCCTCGATCGCCACGGTGCCGATGCGGTCGGCGAACTCGCGCACGGCGTCGGCTGGCTCGCGCTCCTGCGTGACGAGGCAGTGGCCGGTGTCGAGGGCGAGCTTCAGGCCCGCGACCGAGAGCCCGGAAAAGTCGTCCAGCGTCTCGATCAGCATGCCCGGCTCTGGCTCCAGGCAGGGCACCACGCCCTTGGCCGCCGCATGGGCCACGACCTCGGACAGGCCCTCGACCAGCCAGCCGCGCGCCTCGTCCCGGTCCACGCCGGGCTTCGGAACGCCGGCCCAGAACGAGACGGCCTCCGCATGGAGGATCGCGCCGATGTCGATGGCCCGCTTGAGGAAGCCGACGCGGCGGGCGCGGGCCGAGGCGTCGGCGGTGACCAGGGTCGGCTCGTGCTTGGCGGTGGGGTCGAGGAGGAAGCGGGCGCCGGTCTCGATCACCGCGCCGAGTTCGAGCTTCTCCAGCCGGCTCGCGATCCGCCCGGCCTCCGCCGCCCAGCCGTCTGCGAAGGGATCGAGGTGGTGGATGTCGAGCGTCAGGGCCACGCCGTCGTAGCCGGCCGCCTTGATCAGGTCGATCGCGTCGTCGAGGCGGTGGTTGGCCGCCCCGTTGGTGTTGTAGGCGAACCGAAGGGTCATGCCAGTGGCCCTTGCGCCCGACGCCTCCAGGGCAGTCCGCCACACGAGCGGCGGCGCGCGGTCGCGCTTGCCGACGGCCGGTGGCCGAAAGAGTCGCGGTTTGCCGTCGGTATCATGCCGCCCGTCCCCTCTGCTCCAGCCTGAACGGCGCGTGGTGCGATTCCGGCTCGCGGTAGAGGGGATAGTGATCGCCCACGATGCGTTCCGCCAGGGCCGTGTCGAACAGGGGCTGGCCGCCGAAGCGCTCCAGGGCCTCCGGCGTCAGGCGCACGGGGCGCAGGGTCTCGCTCTCCGTACCGAACCGGATCAGCGGGTGGTCGCGCTCGATGAGCTTGCGCGTATTGCGCTCGCCGATCCGGTAGTAGCTCATGGTCTCGACCTCCAGTCCCGGCACGATGGCCTTGACCACGCCGACGCCCCCGCCCGGCGGGGAGCAGTCGATGGCGAGCACGTCGAACCCGGCCGCCAAAAGCCGGTCGCAGGCGATCCTGCCGCGGGCATGCCCGTCCGGCGCGTGCGTCGTCGGCAAATCCGAGAACTTCCTGGTGGAGCGCTCGGAATAGACGGTGTCGGCCAGGACGCCGCGCAGGCCGTCTGCCGGCAGTTCGATCCATTCGAGCATGGCCTTGAGGGCCCGGCTCTCCTCCAGGTCCAGGCTGGGAAGCGCCTTCTGGATGAACGCGTTCACGTAGCCCGGCGGCGTCACCCGTTCGGCGAAGGCCAGCGGGCCGTGCCCGAAGGCCTTGCGCACGCGGGCCGCCTGGAATTCGAGCAGCGCCTTGCGTAGCGCCCGTTCGCGGTCCGGGTCGCAGGCCTCGCCGCAGGCCGAGAGGGCGATCGGTACGGGGGCGTCGGCCGGGTTCCGGTCGTAGCCGACGACGTAGAGGTTGGTCAGGCCGAACTGGTCGGTGGCGAACTTCGGCAGCGCCCGGATGCCGAGGTCTTCGAGGCGCGCCAGCATCGCCGTCGTCTCGGGGCCGAGCCCGTCCGAGAGGTCGAGCATCACCCCCTGGTCCAGGGCCCGGAACAGCAGGCCGTTTCCGTCCCGCTGCAGCAGTTCGAGAACGCCGTGCCCGAGGGCGAAGGGCAGGTCGGGGCCCGCACCCAGCCCGTTGGTGATGAGGTTGGTGAAGGGCCTGTAGCCCTCCGACAGCTCGAAATAGTCGGTGGCCGCGATGTCCAGCGGCATCAGCACCGTCTCGCCGGTGGCGTGCCGCAGGGCCGGCGTCCATTCGAGCACCGTGCCGCGGCCGACCTCGGAGCCCGCGGGCAGGCAGAGCGTCAGGGGGTCGGCCACGGACGTGGCGCCGAACACCTTCACGAGGTCGTCGTAGCTTCCCCGCTCCTTCCTGCGGGGCAGCACGGCCAGCGACGGCATCAGGTTCTCGGCGATCTCGGCCACCGCGCCGATCAGGGCCTCGTCGTCGGTGGCGCCGTAGCCGATGCCGGACGGCATGGCGCCGACGAAGAACGGGTCGTCCAGGAACAGCGAGACGAACCAGACCGGGATGCCGGTGCGGTCGAGCGGCGCCAGGGGGAAGCCGACGATGCGGCCCTCCGGCAGGATGTCGAGATAGGCCCGCACCGGCTCGGGCAGATGCTCGGGCAGGCCCTCGATCGGCCGGCGCGCGCCGTAGCGATAGGCACGGGGCGCCTTGATCCGGTCATGGCGGGCGCGGTCGTCCTGGTCGATGTCGCTCACGTCGTGTCCTCAGGCGCCGCCCGCCGGCCCGTAGGCGCGGGCGATGAGCCGCATGGTGTGGAGGTCCCGGGCCGCCGAGTAGGCCGCGCGCTCCTCCGGCCGGCGCAGGGCCGAGCCGAAGGCGCGCACCTGCGCGGTGAAGGGCGAGGCCTCTCCGTCGAAGGCCACAGGTTCTACCCGGCCGCTTGTACCGTCCGTGAACGTGAGCCGCCCGCCCGCGGTCTGGCCCATGGTGTCGTGGGCCGCCAGCAGGCCGCGCGTGCCGACGACCTCCAGGCGCCGCCGGGGCAGCGCGTCGGGACAGTTGTAGGCCACATGAAGGCTGGCGAGCGTGCCGCTCGCGGTCCGGCCGATCAGCAGGGCGCCGTCGTCCACCGCGTAATCTTGGGCCTTGGCCTGGGTCAGGGCGGCGATGTCGCTGATCGATTCATCCAGCAGGAAGTCCACGAGGTCGAGGCCGTGGGGGGCGAGGTCCATGAGCGCCCCGCCGCCGGCCTGGGCCGGGTCGATGCGCCAGTTGGCCTGGCCGGGGCAGGCTGCCCAGTCGCGCCCGAGCCAGCAGGCGTAGACGATGCGGATCGCCGTCACGGTGCCCAGGCGGCCCGCCGCGATCCAGGCCCGCATGGTGCGGTGGGCCGGGTGGTGGCGCTGGTCGAAGGCCGTGCCGTAGAAGGTGCCGCCCGCTTGGACGGCGGCGGCGATGGCCTCGGCATCGCCCAGCGAGGCCGCCATCGGCTTCTCGCACAGGA